>NZ_JAPZLF010000006.1:0-325246 GCF_033804645.1 Micromonospora sp. RTGN7
GTGGGGGTGGGGGTGGGGGTGGGGGTGGGGGTGGGGGTGGGGGTGGGGGTGGGGGTGGGGTCGCGGGGCGGGTCGCTCGGTGGGGGGTAGGGGGACGTTGCGGGGGCGGGATGTCGGTCGGCGGGCGTACCCGGCAAGGCAGAATCTGACTCATGTGCCGTCGCCGTGCCGCCGCCCTGCTGGCCACCGCCCTGCTCACCGTCGGCCTGGCCGGTTGCTCGGGCGGGGCCGAACCGGCCGGGCGCGCCGCCGCCCCGACAGAACCGCCGACGGCGACCACCCCGGCGCCGCGGGTCCCGGCCGGCACGGCGCCGAGCGGGTCCTTCGCGGTCGGCGTACGTCAGCTCAAGCTCAGCCGCGGCGACGACCGGCCGCTCCCGGTGACGATCTGGTACCCGGCCCGCGGCTCGGCCGGGGGGACGCCGCAACGGTCCGCGACCGCGGCGACCGGCCGCTTCCCCGTGGTGATGTTCAGTCACGGGATGAACAGTCGGCCGGACGACTACGCCAGCCTGCTCACCCGCTGGGCGGCGGCCGGGTTCGTGGTGGCCGCGCCGACCTTCCCACACACCGCGCTGGGCGGCGACGGCAACGTGCTCGACGTGCTCAACCAGCCCGCCGACGTGTCGTACGCGCTGACCCGGGTGCTGGCCCTGGACGCGAAGGCGGGCGATCCGCTGCGCGGGCGGCTGGCCACCGACCGGGTCGCCGCGGCGGGGCACTCGGCCGGCGGGGTGACCACGATCGGTCTGTTCACCGGGGGACGGGACGACCGGCTGGACGCCGGGGTGGTCTTCGCCGGCAGTGCCCTGGGCGTGGGCACCGCGTTCTCCGGTGCCGCCGCCCCGCAGCTCTTCGTGCACGGTGAGGCCGACGAGGTGGTCGACTACGCCACGGGCCGGGCGGCGTACGACAAGGTGCCCTGGCCCAAGGCGATGCTGAGCCTGCCGAAGGGCGACCACGGTCGCGCCCTGCTCGCCGACGACGCGGCCCTGCGGGTGGTGTCGGAGACCTGCGTCGAGTTCCTCCGCTGGACGCTCTACGGCGACCCGGAGGCCCGGCACCGCCTGCCGGCCGGCGCCACCCGAGGCGACCTCGCCACCCTCGACGACCGGTTGTGAGGCCCACCCACCCGTGAGCCCACGCGGGCGGGGGCGTTGTCGGCCGGTCCGCGTCGATCGAATCGGCGAAGGCCGGGAGCCCGCGCGGGCGTCATGCCGTGTGGTCGATGACGATCTTGCCGAAGACGTCGCCGGCGTGCATCCGGGCGAACGCGTCACCGATCCGGCTGAACGGCACGACGCTGTCCACTATCGGGCGCACCCCCTGCTCGGCGCAGAACGCCAGCAGCTCGGTCAGCTCGCCCGGGGTGCCCATCGAGGTGCCGAGGATCTCCAACTGCATGGCGAAGATCCGACGCAGGTTGACCTTCGGCTCGTGCCCGGCGGTCGCGCCGGAGACCACGATCCGCGCCATCGGCGCGGCCGACTTCAGCGAGTGGTCGAAGGTGGCCTCCCCGACCGTCTCGATCACCACGTCGACCCGCTCCGGAAGCCGGGCGCCGGGCGCCAGGGCGGTCGCCCCCAGTTCGGTGATCCGCTCCCGCTTGCCGGCGTCGCGGCTGGTCGCGTACACCCGCTTGCCGAGCGCGACGGCGAGCGCGACGGCCGCCGTGGCGACGCCGCCGCCCGCGCCCTGGACCAGCACGGCCTCGCCCTCGGAGACCCGGCCCTTGGTGGTGAGCATCCGCCAGGCGGTGAGCCACGCGGTGGGCAGGCAGGCGGCGTCCGTCGCGGAGACGCCGCCCGGCAGGGGCAGCAGGTTCACCCGGGGTACGGCCACCCGCTCGGCGAAGGTGCCGGGGAAGCTCTCGGAGAGGATGGAGATCCCGCGCGGGTCACCCGGGTCGGGGACCAGTGGGTAGACCACGACCTCGTTGCCGTCGGGGTCGGTGCCGACCGCGTCGCAGCCGAGGATCATCGGCAGCCGGTGCTCGCCGAGCCCCACGCCGCGCAGCGACCACAGGTCGTGGTGGTTGAGTGAGCTGGCCCGCACCTGCACGGTGACCCAGTCGTCCTCGGGGTGGGTCGGCTCGGGACGCTCGCCGACGGTCAGCGCGGAAAGCGGATTGTCGGCGTCGAAGCTCGACGCGAAGGCGGCACGCATGATCCGCACCGTAACAAGGACCGGAGCTGTTAAGAAGGGGCCCTTCCCATACAAAACGCGTTAGGAAGGGGCCCTTCCTAACGCGTCAGGCGCGGGCGACGCCGTCGCGGCGGGCGGCCTCGGCGACGGCCTCGGCCACCGCGGGCGCGACCCGGGGGTCCAGCGGGGAGGGCACGATCGCGTCGACGGTCAGTACCTCGGCGGCCACGCCGGCGATCGCGTCGGCGGCGGCCACCTTCATCCCGTCGGTGATCCGGGTGGCCCGGGCGTCCAGCGCGCCCCGGAAGATCCCGGGGAAGGCCAGCACATTGTTGATCTGGTTGGGGTAGTCGCTGCGGCCGGTGGCGACGACCGCGACGTGCCGGGCGGCCACCTCGGGGTGCACCTCGGGGGTCGGGTTAGCCAGTGCGAAGACGATGCCGCCGGGGGACATCCCGGCCACCGCGGCCTCCGGGATCTGCCCGCCGGAGACGCCGATCAGCACGTCCGCGCCACGCAGCGCCTCGGTGATGTCGCCGTGGCGGCCCTCGGCGTTGGTGTCGGCGGCGAGGGCCGCCTTGGTGTCGGTCAGCTCGGCCCGGTGCCGGCCGATGATCCCCTTCGAGTCGCAGACCACCATCCGGGCCGGGTCCACTCCCCCGGCGATCAGCATCCGGGTCACCGCCACCCCGGCCGCGCCCGCTCCGCTGACCACCACCCGCAGGTCGCCGAGCTTGCGGTGCAGCAGGGCGGCGGCGTTGCGAAGCGCGGCGAGCACGACGATCGCGGTGCCGTGCTGGTCGTCGTGGAACACGGGGATGGACAGCGCCTCGTCGAGCCGACGCTCCACCTCGAAGCAGCGCGGCGCGCTGATGTCTTCCAGGTTGATTCCGCCGAACGAGGGGGCGAGGGCCTTCACCACCGCGACGATCTCGTCCACGTCCTGGGTGTCCAGGCAGATCGGCACCGCGTCCACGCCACCGAACTGCTTGAACAGCACCGCCTTGCCCTCCATCACCGGCAGCGCCGCGCGCGGGCCGATGTTGCCCAGCCCGAGCACGGCTGACCCGTCGGTGACGACCGCGACGGTGTTCCCCGCCCAGGTGTAGTCGTCGGCCAGGGCCGGGTCGGCGGCGATCGCCTCGCACACCCGGGCCACCCCGGGGGTGTACGCCAGGGAGAGGTCCTCCCGACTGGTCAACGGAACGGTGGAGGTGACGGCCATCTTGCCGCCGGCGTGCAGTCGGAAGACGGGATCAGCGGGGTCCACAGTGGACGAAGGCATGGTGACTCCAGGATCTGTCGAGCAGACGGGGCGTCCGGTCCGGGCGCGAGGTGAGGCGACGGCGGCGGTACGCGGTGCGGGGGGTCACCCGAGCACGTGCCGAGCATAGTGTCGACGCTGCGGCTCGGGTGTGAGTAGGGTCATACTGGGGAGTAGCCTGAAGGGCTGCGCAGGCGGCCCGGTCGGGGCCAGTAGCGGGCGACCACACGGCCCTGCACGTCGGCCACGCCGTACACCCGGGAGTCGTCGGTGATCAGGTCGTTGTCGCCGCGTATCCACCAGCCGCCGTCCTGCGGCCGGACCGCGCGCTTGACCACCAGCAGTTCCGGGCGACTGCGGAAAACGGCGATCACGACGTCGCCCGGGCGGACCGGTCGCCCCCCTCGGCGGACCAACACTGCGTCGCCGTGGCGCAGGGTGGGTGCCATGGAGGGACCGGCCACCAGCACGGCGGCGAGCGGCCCGCGCAGCCGGTCCACGGCCCGGGGTTCGTGGAGCCTCACCCGTTTCACCTCCGGCCCGCCGGGGACCATCCCCAGGAGTAATGTCGTCTTGGATCATCGCAAACTTCCCATGGAGGATCCCGATGCGCATTCCCCGCATCCTCATGCCGCGCGTTACCGCCAGCGCTCACTGCGACCTGCCCTGCGGCGTCTACGACCCGGCGCAGGCCCGGATCGAGGCCGAGTCAATCAAGGCGATCGACGAGAAGTACCAAGCCAACACCGACCCCGAGTTTCGCACCCGGGCGCTGATCATCAAGGAGCAGCGCGCCGAACTGGTCAAGCACCACCTGTGGGTGCTGTGGACGGATTACTTCAAGCCGGCGCACTTCGAGAAGTACCCGAACCTGCACTCTCTGTTCAACGAGGCCACCAAGCTCGCCGGCGCCGGTGGTGCCAAGGGCAGCACCGACTCGGCCAAGGCCGACGAGCTGCTGACGAAGATCGACGAGATCTCGAAGATCTTCTGGGAGACCAAGCAGGCGTGACCCCTGAACTCACGACGGTACGGCCGGCACGTCCCGAGGACGTGCCGGCCGTCGTGGCGATGGTGCACGACCTGGCCGAGTACGAGCGGGCGCCCGACCAGTGCCACCTGACGGTCGAGCAGCTCGATGCGGCCCTCTTCGGTCCGGCCCCGGCGCTCTTCGGCCACCTGGCGGTGGACGACACCGGCCGGCCGCTCGGCTTCGCCCTGTGGTTCCTCAACTTCTCCACCTGGGCCGGCGTGCACGGCATTTACCTGGAGGACCTGTACGTCCGCCCCGAGGCCCGGGGCACCGGCGCGGGCCGGCGGTTACTGGCCACCCTGGCCGCGATCTGCGTCGAGCGGGGCTACCGGCGGCTCGAATGGTCGATGATCGACTGGAACCCGGCTGCCCGGTTCTACGCCTCGGCCGGCGCCGCACCGATGACGCAGTGGGTGCCGTACCGGCTGACCGGGCCGGCGCTGCACGAGCTCGCGGCGCAGGTGGGCGGGATGTCGGACGGGCCGTGGGCCGTACCGGGCAGCGCACCCACGCACCCGTCGGCCTGACCGGGTAGAGTCGCCCACCAGGGGGATGAGGCGTGACTCAACTGACCGGCCAGCCAGCAACCGACGACGACGTGGTGCACCTCACCGTGCCCGCCGACGGCGGTTACCTCGGTGTGCTCCGTACCGCAACGGCCGGCCTCGCCGCCCGTCTCCAGTTCGCCCTCGACGAGATCGAGGATCTACGGATCGCCGTGGACGAGGCGTGCGCCATGCTGCTCGCCATCGCCACCCGGGACGCCGAATTGGAGTGCCGCTTCGCGGTGACCGACGACGCTCTCACCGTCGAGGTGACCGTGCTGACGGTCCGCGGTGCGACCCTGCCCTCGGAGTCGTCCTTCGCCTGGAAGGTCCTGACGGCGCTGACCACGGCCGCGTCGGCGAACGCGACGAACGGCCGGGCCACCATCGCCCTGCTCACCCGCCGCGCCTCTCGCTACTGACTTCCCCGCTACCGGTCGGCCCGCTACCGGCTTGCTCGCAGCGGGCCGACCGGCTGGAGGCCGAGAGCCCGGGTGCGGCTAGAAGCCGAGAGCCCGGGTGGTCGGTGGGCTGACCAACAGCGCGGCCACGCCGAGGCCGAGCGCCATCAGCGGGACGCCCAGCCAGCCGAGCCCGCCCTGGATCATGTACCAGCCGATCGGCAGCAACATGAGCTGGAGGACGATCGCCGGGGCGCGGGCCCCGGCCCGACGCCGACCCAGCGCCCCGCCCAACGCCCAGAGCGCTGCCGCACCACCGAGTGCGAACGCGGTCACCAAGAGCGCCGACGGCAGGTCGGTGGTGGTCGCGGTGAGGTCGGACCAGACCAGCCAGGCGGCGACCAGTCCGAGCGCGACCGCCTCCGCCCGGAGCAGCCGAACCGCCCAGCGCAGCGGGGTCGGATTCCGGTCCGAGTCGAGGGTCACGCGCGACACGATACCCGTGGTGGATCGGGGTACAGTGCCGCCCATGCGGGCCGTCCTGGTGGTCAATCCGAAGGCCACCACCACCAGCGAACGCAGCCGGGACGTGCTGGTCCGGGCGCTGCGCAGCCAAGTCGACCTGTCGGTGCGGTACACCCGTCGGCGGGGCCATGCCACGGACCTGGCCCGGGAGGCCGCCGAGGAGGGCGTCGACCTGGTGGTCACCCTCGGGGGTGACGGCACGGTGAACGAGGTGGTGAACGGCCTGATGAATGCCGATCCGCCCACCATCCGCACCGGGGGGACGCTTGCCGAGAGGCTACCGGCGCTGGCCACCGTGCCGGGCGGCTCGACGAACGTGTTCGCCCGGGCGCTGGGCCTGCCTCGGGAGTGGCCGGAAGGCACGAGCATGATCCTGGAGGGGCTGCGACTGGGCCGGTCCCGGACGATCGGGCTGGGCCGGGCCGACGACCGCTACTTCACCTTCTGCGCCGGCTTCGGCCTCGACGCGGCGGTGGTCCACCGGGTCGAGCAGGCTCGCCGGCGCGGCCGGGTCTCCACGCCGGCGCTCTACCTCCGGTCGGCGGTCAACCAGTACTTCCTCGGCTCGGACCGACGACACCCCACGATCACGTTGGAGCGGCCCGGCGAGCCCGCCGAGACCGGGCTGGCGACGGTGATCATCCAGAACACCGCGCCGTGGACGTACCTGGGCGAGCGGGAGATCAATCCGAACCCTGAGGCGTCCTTCGATCTCAGGCTCGACGTGCTGGCGATGCGTCAGCTCCGTGTGGCGAGCACCGCACGCACCGTCACACAGGCCTTCTCTCGGGCCCCGGATCCGCGAGGTCGTCAGGTTCTTCGGCTGCATGATGTGGGCGAGTTCACCCTGCTGGCGAGCCGTCCGCAGGCCTTCCAACTGGACGGGGACTATCTCGGAGAGCGGGAGATAGTCAGATTCGCATCCGTTCCGGCCGCACTGAGAGTAATCTGTTAGGCCTCGGGTACCACCCCTTGGTGGAGCGGTCCCCCTCACCGCAGGACGCGGTGGCCGCCACACCGAGGGCGAGGTGCCTGAAATGTCAGCAATGTCGCGGGGACTGTACTATATTGATCCTCGACTGTGGTACGCCGGGTGCCTGGACCGTCCAGAAACCCGGACAAAAGGGTCGTGAGCTTGCTCACGCACTCGGAGTTTTTCCGAGCGTCACCCTTGACATCGCGTGGGTTCGTGAAAGTATTCACAAGCGAACTTGAGTTACCGGGACATTGCCTGAAGATGCTCGCCAGATTGAGTTCTTCCAGCAGGTCCCAGGGCCACAAGAGCCTGCTCACGCAACGCCGAATTGATGGACGCGAACGGTAACCATCCGGCGTGCGGACGCATTTAGTAAAGGCACCAAAGCGAATCTGCCACCCATCCAGAATGAGGAGTGTTGCCGCCATGGACTGGCGTCACCATGCTGTCTGCCGCGACGAGGACCCGGAACTGTTCTTCCCGATCGGGACGTCTGGTCCGGCTCTCCTGCAGGTCGAGCAGGCCAAGGCCGTCTGCCGGCGCTGCTCCGTGACCGACCAGTGCCTCCAGTGGGCACTGGAGTCCGGTCAGGACGCTGGCGTCTGGGGCGGAATGAGCGAGGAGGAGCGGCGCGCCGTCAAGCGCCGCGGTGGCCTCCGGGTGCTCCGCGCTCACTCCGCCTGACCGACTCACACCGCATCACAAGTGCTCCACGCCCCGGCAGGGAAACCCCTGCCGGGGCGTTCTGCTACCCCCGGCGGGGGTAGCGGGCTCCGCAGCGCTCAGGCCGCCGCCGTAGCGGCGTCCACCCGGCGCAGCACCAGCGCGGCCAGCTCCGGGGCGTCGGTGAGCGGCCCGGAGACCGCCACCGCACCGGCCTCCCGGGCCCCCGCCACCACGGCATCATGGAAGAGGCCGGGGGCCAGGAAGTACGCCGACACGGCCACCCGGCGGGCGCCGGCCGCCCGCAGCCGGGCCACCGCCGCACCGACTGCCGGCGGGGCTGCCGAGGCGTACGACACCCGGCAGGGCATCCCCAGTTCGGCACCGAGGGCCCCGGCCACCCGCCCCACCGAGGCGCGCGCCCGGGCGTCCCGGGTCCCCGCCGCGGCCAGCACCAGCGCGTCGAACCGGCCCGGCACCACCTCGGCGAGTCGTCGGCGCAGGCCCGCCAGCAGCCCGGCGTCGACCACGCCGCCGGCCGGGCCGAGCACGTCGCAGACGCGTACGTCGATCGGTGGCCCCGCTCTGCGGGCCGCCGCGACCGCCGCCGGGATGTCCACCCGCCGGTGGTACGCGGCGGTGAGCAGCAGCGGCACCAGCACCGCCCGAGGGTGACCGGCCACCGCCAGCGACCGCAGCGCCGCCGTCGGCCCGGGGTCGGTGTGGTCCAGCCAACTCGCCGACACCAACCCGCCGGGACGGGCGGCGGCGACCGCCCGGGCCAGCGCGCGGGTCGCCTCGGCCGCCCTGGGATCCCGACTGCCGTGCGCGACCAGGATCACCGGGACCGCGTCCAGGGCGAGGGCCGAGGCCACGAGCGGCGGCGCCGGGGCGGCGGTCCCGGCAGCGGTCAGACGTGCAGTCCGCACTCGGTCTTCTCGAACATCGCCCACCGGCCCGCCCGGGGGTCTTCCCCCGCCTTCGTCCGCCGGGTGCACGGCCAACACCCGATCGAGCCGTAGCCGCGCTTGAACAGCTCGTTGACCGGGATGTTGTGGCGGGTGACGTACGCGTCCACGTCCAACTGGCTCCAGGCCGCGATCGGGTTGACCTTCACCCTGCCCCGCCGGGCGTCGAAGGTCACCACCGGCGTGTTGGCCCGGGTCGGCGACTCGTCGCGGCGCAGGCCGGCGGCCCAGGCGTCGTACCCGCTCAGCGCCCGCTCCAGCGGCTCGACCTTGCGCAGCTGGCAGCAGTCATCCGGAGACCGGTTGAACAACCGGGGGCCGTACTCGCCGTCCTGCTGGCCCACGGTGAGCCGGGGACGGATCGAGCGCACGTTCACGGGCAGCCGCCGGGCCACCTCGTCGCGGACCCGCAGCGTCTCCGGAAAGTGCAGGCCGGTGTCGAGGAAGACCACGTCCACCCCGGGGGCGACCCGGGAAACCAGGTGGGCGAGGACGGCGTCGGCCATCGAACTGGTGACGCAGAACCGCTCGCCGAACGTCTCGGCCGCCCACCGGGCGATCTCCAGCGCCGGCGCCCCCTCCAGCTCACGCCCGGCCCGCTCGGCCAGGGCACGCAGCTCCTCCGGGCCGCGCCGGGCCGGGTCGGCCGGCGCCGGGCCGCCGGGCCCGACCAGCCCGAGGTTCGCGGCGGACACGACGCTCACCGGAGCTGACCCTTCGTTCGCGACTGCGGGGCTCGCAAGCTCACTCCTCGCCCTCACCGGAACTGACCCTTCGTTCACGACTGCGGGGCTCGCAAGCTCACTCCTCGCCCTCACCGGGTCACCGTCCGGCTGAGTAGGCCGGTGAACTTCACCGTGAAGACTCGGGTGCAGGCATGGCACTCCCAGGCGCCGTGGCCGGCCTCGCTCGGTCGCAGGTTCTCCTCGCCGCAGTACGGGCAGTACATCGGTGCCGATCTGGTCTCGCTCATCGCGTCACCTCGCTGCGAAAGTCGCCACGACGGCCTTGCGGAACACTGACCTGGCTGATTCGCTCGCTGCGCTCACTCATCGAAGCTCCTCCTCGTCGGCCCTGATCACCCAGTTGGCGAAGGTCTCCCCCGCGGTGCGGCCCGCCAGGTAGCGGCGGGCGAGTCTCTCGACGTACTCCGGAAGTTCCTCGGCGGTGGTCTTCAGGCCACGCAGCTTCCGGCCGAAGCCGGCGGTCTGCCCCTGTGCCATGCCCAGGCCGCCGCCCAGGTGCACCTGGAAGCCCTCGACCCGGCGGCCGTCCGGGGCGAGGACGAGCTGCCCCTTGAGGCCGATGTCGGCGACCTGCGTCCGGGCGCAGGCGTTCGGGCAGCCGTTGAGGTGGATGGAGATGTCCGCGTCGAAGTCGCGCAGCCGCTCATCCAGCCGGGCCACCAGCTCCTCGCCGCGCGCCTTGGTCTCGACGATGGCCAGCTTGCAGAACTCGATGCCGGTGCAGGCCATCGTGCCGCGCCGCCAGGCCGACGGCCGGGCCGCCAGACCGATCCCGCGCAGCTGCTCCACCAGCGATTCGGTCCGCTCCGGCGCCACGTCCAGCACCAGCAGCTTCTGGTACGGGGTGAGCCGCACCCGGTCGCTGCCGTGCGCCTCGACCGCGTCGGCGAGCCGGGCGAGCTGGGGCCCGGAGACCCGGCCGACCACCGGGGCGGCCCCGACGTAGTTGCGCCCGTCGCGCTGCCGGTGCACCCCGATGTGGTCGACCGGCTTGGTGGGCAGCTCCGGGGCGGGACCGTCGAGCAGGGTACGGCCCAGGTACTCCTTCTCCAGCACCTCACGGAAGCGCTCCACGCCCCAGTCGGCGACCAGGAACTTCAGCCGGGCCCGGCTGCGCAGCCGGCGGTAGCCGTAGTCGCGGAAGATGCCCACCACGCCCGCCCAGACGTCCGGGATCTCGGCCAACGGGACCCAGGCGCCGAGCCGCTTGGCCAGCATCGGATTGGTGGAGAGGCCGCCGCCGACCCAGACGTCGAAGCCGGGCCCGTGTTCCGGGTGGTCGACGCCGAGGAACGCGATGTCGTTCGTCTCGTACGGGGTGTCCACCAGCCAGGACATCGACGTCTTGAACTTGCGCGGCAGGTTGGAGAACTGCTTGTCGCCGACGTACCGGCGGACGATCTCGTCGATCGCCGGGGTCGGGTCGAGCAGTTCGGCCTCGGCCACCCCGGCGACCGGGCTGCCGAGCACGATGCGCGGGCAGTCCCCGCAGGCCTCGGTGGTCTGCAGGCCAACGGCCTCCAGCCGGCGCCAGATCTCCGGCATGTCCTCGACCCGGATCCAGTGGAACTGGATGTTCTGCCGGTCGGTGATGTCGGCGGTGTCCCGGGCGAACTCCCGCGAGATGTCGGCGATGACCCGCAACTGGGCCAGGTTGAGCTGCCCGCCGTCCACCCGGACGCGGAGCATGAAGTACTCGTCCTCCAGCTCGTGCGGCTCCAGCACGCCGGTACCCGTGCCGTCGATGCCGGGCTTGCGCTGGGTGTACAGCCCCCACCAGCGGAACCGGCCGTGCAGGTCCTGGGTGTCGATGGAGGCGAAGCCGCGGTGGGCGTAGATGTTCTCGATCCGGGCCCGTACGTTCAGCGGGTCGTCGTCCTTCTTGATCCGCTCGTTGGCGTTGAGCGGCTCGCGGTGGCCGAGCGCCCACTGCCCCTCGCCCCGCGCACGACGGGGTGCCCGCGTCGGGGGTGTCGTGGGAACATCGGGCCGGGCCGGGGTGCTGCTGACCGCCATCGCGGCGTCCTCCGTTGTCTGCTGTGCCTCGGAGCGCAGGCGCGCGGCCGGCCCGTGGGACGGGCGGTGGACGGCAGTGTCGGACGGCCGGCGCGAAAGCGCCCGAGACAGATTGGTCGGGCGTCGTCAGTAGGCCGGACAGATGGCGCTGCGCACACGGCCGTAGTCGACGTGGCGACGGGCCACGAAGCGGCGGACGACAGCGGCAAGCATGCGGCCATGCTCCCACACCCCAGGTGCCGCGACCACCGAGCGCGCGTGTGATCCCACATCACGGGCCACCGATGCGTACTTGCGCGCGGATGACCCTCGATCAGGGAAAGAGTCCCTTCCCCCGACGCCGAGGCCACTCTTTCCCGGTTCGAGTGCGATCGTCGCGAAGCGGGGCCGTCCCGCGTCCGACCTCCCGGGGCCGTGGGGTGTGGAAGGCTCGGCGGCGTGAGCGGTTCACCCGCGATGCGGCATTTGCCGGGGTGGCTCGGCGCGGTCTGGGTCTGGCCGACGTTGGCGACCCTGGCGGTGACCGGCGTGGGGGTGGGCGGCGCCCAGCCCTGGCGGGACGAGCTGGCCACCTGGAGCGCCGCCACCCGGCCGCTGGGCGCCCTGGCCCGGATGGGCAACGTCATCGACGCCGCGACCTGGCCGTACTACCTGTTCATGCACGGCTGGGTGGCGGCGTTCGGCGACTCACCCACCGCGCTGCGGCTGCCGTCCGTGCTGGCAATGGCCACAACGGCCGGGCTGACCGCCGCCCTCGGGGAGCGGCTGCTCGGGCGGCCGGCCGGGCTGCTCGGCGGGCTGCTGTTCGCGGTCCTCCCCGGCACCTCCCGGTACGCCCAGGAGGCCCGCCCGTACGCCTTCGTCGCCCTCTTCGCGGTGCTGGCGACGCTGCTGCTGGTCCGAGTGCTGAATCGACCGGGGTGGGGCCGTCGGGCCGGGTACGCCGCCGCCGTCGTCGCGCTCGGCCTGGCCCACCTGGTCGCGCTCACCCTGCTCGCCGCCCATGCGCTGGCCGCCCTGACCAGTCAGCCCACGCCACCGGGCGACCCCCGGCGCTCCCGGGGTGCGGGTCGACCCCGACCGCCGCTGTGGGGATGGCTCGCGGCGGTGCTGCCCGCGCTGGTCGTACTGGCCCCGCTGGTGCTGCTGGCGGTAGGCCAGCGTGGGCGGCAGCTCGACTGGGTCGATCCGGCCCGCCCCGCCGACCTGGCCGCACTCCCGAACGCGTTGACCCAGAGCAGCACGGTGGGTGGACTTCTGCTGGGGCTAGCCGCGCTCGGGGCCGCCCGCTCGGGGCGGCGGGCCCTGTTCCCCGTCGCCTGCGGGACGCTGCCGGTGCTGCTGGTGTTCCTGGCCGGGCTGGCCGGGCCGCTCTGGGTGCCGCGCTACCTCTTCTTCACCGTCCCGTTCGCCTGCATCCTGGCCGGCGCCGCGCTGGCCGGGACGAATTCGGCGGCCCAGGTGCCGAAAGTGAGGGCGGGGGCGGGGGACGGCGGGGTGGCGCTGCCTGCGGCGCTGGCCGTGGTGCTCCTCGCCGGCCTGCTCGGCCTGCCCGACCAGGCGGCGCTGAGGCACAGCCACGAGTGGCCACGCGGCGCGCTGATCGACTACCGAGGAGCGGCACGGGTCGTCGACGAGGGACGCCGGGGCGGGGACGCGATCGTGTTCTCCCCCCGGGACGGCTGGCTCTTCCTCGACCTGGGTCTGCGCTACCACCTCGGGGACCGGCAGCCCCGTGACGTGCTGGTCGTACGGGACCGGGACACGCGCGGGGACTACTGGGCCGACGAGTGCTCGCGCCCGGCCGAGTGCCTCGCCGGTGTGCGCCGGGTCTGGCTCGTGATCGCCGGACGGCCGGCGGACCCGCTCGACGCGGTGCCGGGCGCGACGGGGGACGCGCTGCGCGACGGCTTCACCGTCGAGCGGGTCCTGCCACGCCGGGGTCTCACCGTGGCCCTGCTCACCCGCTGACCCACGTCGACGCAGCGGTCAGGGTCGGGCCAGGGGGACCACCAGCATCGCCTCGGTGCCCGCCTCAGCGCCGTTGCGCAGCTCGATGGTGCCGCGCAGTTCCCCGGTCACCAGCGCCCGGACGATCTGGAGCCCGAGCCGGCCACTGCGCTCGGCGTCGAACCCGGCCGGCAGGCCGCGCCCGTTGTCGGCGACGGTCACGTGCAGTTGCTTGCGGAACCGATGGACCGAGACCACCACCTGCGGGGCTAGCGCCGGGTCGGCCACGGCTACGGGGAACATGCCCTTCGTCCCGCCCGCCTCGGTGCCACCGACTTCCGCCGGGTGACCCGCAGCCCGCGACGGGTGAGCGCCGTCCCCCGCCTCGGGGCCCTCCGACGGCGGAAAGCCGTGCTCGACCGCGTTGAGCAGCAACTCGTTGAGGACCATGACCAGCGAGGTGGCGATCTCGGCGGGCAGCACCCCGAAGCTGCCCCTGCGGCGCATCCCGACGGTCTGCTCGGTAGCCGCGACCTCGGTCGCCGCGCTGGCCACCCGGTCCACGATGCCGTCGAACTCGACCGCCTCGTCGCTGGACATGGAGAGCGTCTCGTGCACCAGGGCGATGGAGGCGACCCGGCGTACCGACTCCTCCAGCGCGATCCGGGCCTCCGGCATGGAGACCCGGCGGGCCTGGAGGCGCAGCAGCGCGGCCACGGTCTGGAGATTGTTCTTCACCCGGTGGTGGATCTCCCGGATGGTGGCGTCCTTGGTGATCAGGGCGCGGTCGCGGCGGCGTACCTCGGTGATGTCGCGGACCAGGACCAGCGCGCCGATCGGCACCCCGGCGGGCATCAGCGGCAGCGCCCGGGTCAGCATGGTCGCCCCGCGGGCGTCGATCTCCCGCCGGGGCGGCGCCTCGCCGCGCAGGGCGGCCAGGATCGCGTTCCCGGCGTCGGTGCCCTCCAGCGGGTCGCCGGCCAGCCGGCGGTGCAGCTTGGCCAGGTCCTCCCCCACCAGGTGGGAGGCGTAGCCGAGGCGCCGGTACGCGGACTGGGCGTTTGGGCTGGCGTAGGTGACCTTGCCGTTGGCGTCCAGCCGGACCAGGCCGTCGCCGACCCGGGGTGCGGAGGTGGTCTCCCCGGGGTGCCGGGGCGGCGGGAACGTGCCGTCGGCGATCATCTGGGCCAGGTCGTCGGCGGTGGTGAGGTAGTTCAGTTCGAGCTGGCTGGGCGTGCGGGCGGTGGAGAGGTTGGTGTCCCGGCCGACCACCGCGATCACCTCGCCGGCCTCCCCGTCGGCGGTGCGCAGCCGGACCGGGATCGCCTCGTGCCGGGCCGGCACATCGCCGTACCAGACCGGGTCGCCCTCCCGCCAGATCCGGCCCTGCCCGTACGCGACGTCCAGGTGGGACACCTCCGGCCCGCCGACGATCCGCCCCACCTGGTCGTCCTGATACGCGGTAGGGGCGGTCGTCGGGCGAACCTGGGCCACGCAGAGGAAGCTGCCCTCGTCGTTCACCGGCACCCAGAGCAGCAGGTCAGCGAAGGACAGGTCGGACAGCAGCTGCCAGTCTCCGGCGATCCGGTGCAGGTGGTCGATGTCGGCGGGGCGGAGCTGGGTGTGCTCCTCGGCGAGTTCGCGCAGCGTGGACACGCCGCCCAGCCTGCCACGCCACGACTCACATCGTGGCGGTGACCTTCTTGAGCCCGCGCGGGGCGTCCGGGTCCTCGCCCCGGGTGAGCGCCAGCGCCATTGCCAGGCGCTGCAACGGCAGGATGTCCAGCAGCGGTGCGTACCGCTCGTCGACCTCGGGAACGGCGAGCCGGGTCGCTCCCTCGACGTCGGCGGAGCCGACCACCACCACGTCGGCCCGGCGTTCGCCGAGCCGGGGCAGCACCTCCCCCATCGACCGGCCGCCGGGCCCGGAGCCGACCACGGCCAAGACCGGTACGTCCGGGTCGGTCATGGCGAGCGGGCCGTGCAGCAGGTCCGCGCCGGAGAAGGCAAGGGCCGGCAGGTACGACGTCTCCATCAGCTTCAGCGCCGCCTCCCGGGCGGTCGGGTAGGCGTACCCCCGGCCGGTGGTGACGAGCTGGGCGGCAAAGCGGTAACGCGGCGCGAGCTGGGCCGGGGTGCCGTCGTCGAGGGTGCGGGCGGCCAGCTCGGGCAGGGCGTCCAGCGCCGCGCGCTCGTCGGCGGGCAGTACGCCGTCGCCGGCCCGGATGCCCTCCACCAGCATCAGCAGGGCGAGCAGCTCGGCGGTGTACGTCTTGGTGGCGGCCACCGCGCGCTCGTGTCCGGCGGCGATGTCGACGTTCAGCTCGGCGACCTCGGCCAGCGGCGAGTCGGGGTTGTTGGTGACCGCGAGGGTCAGCGCGCCGGAGGCGCGGGCGGTGCGCAGCACCTCGGCCAGGTCGGGCGAGCCGCCGCTCTGGCTCACGCCGACGACCAGCGCGTCGGACAGGTCGGGCCGGGCGCCGAAGAGGGTGACCGCACTTGGCGAGGCGAGCCCGGCGGGCAGGCCGAGCCGGATCTCGGTCAGGTACGCCGCGTAGAGGGCGGCGTGGTCGGAGGTGCCCCGGGCGGTGAAGACCACGTGCCGGGGACGGCGCTGCGCGATGACGGCGGCCACCCGGGCGATCGCCCCGGCGTGCTCGGTGGTGAGCAGCCGCTCGTAGCCGGCCGGTTGCTCGCTGATGTCGGCGGCCATCCCGGCCCCTGCACGCGTCACGGAAACCCCTTCTCTGCGCGATTGCCGCGCGTTTCCTGCTCAGTCTTGCACCTTTGATCCAACCTGAGCAATCCAGTGAGCAGAATTGCGCAGCGGATCACCACGCCCTCCCAACATCACCTACGCTTGCCCGACCCGCCGACGGGTGTGGGCGCGACCCTGTGGGAAGCCCTGAGAGCAGCAGCCACCCGCCGGTGACGGCACCTACGAGCGAGAGGCCCACGTGTCCGAGGGAAGGGACAAATCCCCGCTGTCCGCGGAGGAGGAGCTGGCCCTCGCCCGGCTCGCCCTGGACGAGGGCGACCTGGCGCACGCCGCCGGGCACGTCGCCAGCGCGCTGACCCTGGCGCCCACCCTGCCCGAGGTGCACGAGACGCTGGCCCGGCTCGCCGCCGCCGGGGGCGAGGGCGGGGGCCTCGACCTGTTCCCGCTGCACCCGCGCGCCTTCGTCGGCGCCGTGGTCGCCCGGGCGCACCTGCTCGCTGCGGCGGGGCGGCCCGCCGAGGGGCTGGAACTGCTGGCCGCCGCCACCGGGCACGACCCCCGCGCGGACTGGGCCGGGGTGCCCTGGGTGACCGCCGCCGAGCTGCCCGAGCGGCTCGAACCCGAGCGCGTCGCCCAGGTGCTGATGCAGGTCTGCGCCAGCGTGCCCGACCCGGTGCCGCGCGCCGAACGGCCCCCGTTACGGCCCTACCTCGCGCTGGCCGGCAACGCGGTCACCGTCCATTCCCAGCACGGCCTGCTGCTCGGCTCGGCGTCCGCGCTGGCCCGGCGAATCGGCGAGGTCGACCTGGCGGTCCGCTGGGCCAGCCGTGGCGTACGCGCCCAGCCGTCGAAGCTCGGCGAGGTCTGGCTCGGATACGCCTACCGCAGCGCCGGCCGGACCCGGGACGCCCTCGCGGCGCTCGGCCGGGCCGTCGACCACGACCCCGCCGACCTCGCCGTGTACGCCGACATCGCCGGCACGCTGGCCGACAACGGCCGGCTGGACGAGGCACTGGAGTGGACCGACCGGGCCCTGGCGCGGAACCCCACCTTCGACTGCGCCGTGCACACCGCGCACCGGCTGCGCTTCCAGCGCGACGGCGACGTGACGCACCTGGTGGCCCTCGCGGACTTCGTCCGCGAACATCCTGACGACTCGCACGAGCACGGCGACCTCGCCGAGTGCTGCCGCAGCCGGCCGTGGCTCGGACAGGTCACCCCCGCCGCCGGTGCGGCGGTGGCGGTGCTGCGCCACGCCCTGGCCGACGGCCACCGGGGACTGGGCCCGACCGTGCAGCTGGAGACGCTGGAGCCGCCGAGCGCGATGCGCACCGTGGCGACGGCCGTGCCCGGGCTGCGGGTCGAGGTGGCAGCGGTGGCCGACCCGGACCCGCGCGAGCCCCGCCGGGCCACCGACCGGCCGCTGTGGCGCTGGGACGGCACCGTCGCCGCCCCGACGATGCCGGCGCCCTCGGCCGAGGCCGCGGACCGGATCCGGCAGCTCGCCCACCCGGCGTGGCCGCACCCCCCGGCGGCGTACGACGCCGCGGTCGGACTGGCCACGCTGGGCCTGACCGACCTGCTCGGGCTGCTGGTGCACCCACCCACGGCACCCGCCACCGGGATGGGCCGGGTGCTGGCCGGCCAGGACCCGTCGCTCTGGGTGCGCTGTGTGCAGGTCTGGGCGTGCCTGGGGCTGCTGCACCACCGCACCGACGAGCCGTGGCCGGAGTCGACCCGCCGCCGGGTCCTGGTCGACCTGGTCTGGGGCGTGGAGGACTGGATCACCGAGGCGGCCCTGTTCGCCCTGGTCACCGCCGCGTGGGTCGACCCGTCCGCCCGCACCGACGTGGCCCGGGTGGTGGCCGAGCGCCTCGCCGACGCAGCGACCGTGTCCCGGGAGCGGCCGATGCCGATCGCGGTGTCGCTGGCCTACCTGGCGCTGGCCACCCCGGCCGTGGATCCGGCAACGACCACCCTGGCCGGCGAGCTGATCTCCGGCCTGGGCCAGGGGCCCCGCCGACCGGGCCCGCTGCGCCGCCTCTGGGGCCGCCTCGCCCGCCTCCGCCGTCGCCCCTGACCCGCGAAAAGCCCGGCCTCTACCCGGCCCGATCCGTCAGGCAGTCGCTGCGGGCAGTTCCCGGCGCAGGCCGAGCAGCTTCACCCCGGGCATCGGGGACCAGTCCCGCTCCGGGGTGCGGATGAAGCCCAGCCGCTCGTAGAGCTGCCGGGCTGTCTCGGCGAACCCGTCACGGATGCAGATCACCACCGCCGAGCAGCCCAGCTCGGCGGCGCGGGACAGGCAGGCCCGGGCCAGCGCCGCGCCGGCGCCCCGGCCCTGCGCGGCCGGATCCACCGCGAGCATCCGGAACTCGGCCTCACCGGGGCCGCAGATCTCGGCGTACGGGGTGCCGGGCAGCACGAAGGTGACCGATCCGAGCAGCTCTCCGGTGGCCTCGTCGGCGGCGACCAGCATCTCACCGCCCGCCGACCGGGTCGCCACGTCGGCGAGCACGTCGCCGTAGCTGTTCTCCCCCTTGAGCTGCCCATCGGCCTCGTATGCGGCCACGGTCAGTCGCGCCACCGCCGCGAAGTCGGCAGCGGTGGCCCGCCGGACCAGGAGGCCGGTCAATTGATCACCGCGATCAGGTCGCCATCCTGCACCACGTCGCCCTCGTTGACCGCGAGCTGCTGAACGACACCGTCGGACTCGACGATGACCGGGATCTCCATCTTCATCGACTCCAGGATCACCAGGGTGTCCCCCTCTACGACGGTGTCACCGGCCGAAGCGATGACCTTCCACACGTTCGCCACCATCTCGGCGCGGATCTCCTCGGCCATCTCGGCCCTCCCTCTCCACCGGTGTGCCTGCGTTCGGTATCCAATCATGCGCCGGCCCGCCCCGGTCTGCGGCGCGACCCTCGAACCGGCCGGTACGCGGCCACAACCGCCCCGGCGGACCACGGCGGACGCCGGCCGCACTAGCATCAGCGGGTCGGCCCCGGGTGTTTTCGCCGGGCCGGCACAGTGACCACCGCCGCGCTTCTCGCGCGGCCGGGAAGTGACCAGCACCTGAGGAGGTCGACATGGCGAAGAAGTCCCGGAAGAAGAAGGCCCGGAAGAAGAACAAAGCTAACCACGGCAAGCGCCCCAACTCCTGACCGGCGCTGCGGGCGCGGCGGGCGACCGTCCGGCGTCCGCCCGGTGACAGCCGGCCGGAGACATGACGGTGGCCCGGGTCGATCGACCAGGGCCACCGTCGTTCGTTTCCGCGCGTATGTGTCAGTCGGCCAGCTCACGCGACTCGGTCGTCTCGAAGACGACCAGCTCCGTGAGGCGGATCCGCAGCCGCTCGCGCAGTTGGTCCGGCGCGGTCTCGTTGCCGCAGCAACGCGCGACCAGCGCCTTCACCTCCTGCTCAAGGCCGTATTCGCGCAGGCAGTGCCCGCACTCGTCGAGGTGGTGCCGGATCAGCGTGCGACGCTCCTCGGCGCACTCCAGGTCGAGGTAGAGGTAGACCTCGGCGAGCACCTCGCGGCAGTCCGTCTCGTGCGGCTTCCCACAGCTCACGTCACACCTCCCGGCCGGCGACAGTGGTCGAGCCCTTGGCCGGCTGGGCGGCGGAGAACCCGCGGTCCGCGGCGTACCGTTCGAGCAACTTGCGCAGATTGCGCCGGCCGCGGTGCAGCCGCGACATCACCGTGCCGATGGGCGTGCCCATGATGTCGGCCACCTCCTTGTAGGAGAAGCCCTCGACATCGGTGAGGTAGACGGCCAGGCGGAACTCCTCCGGCAACTGCTGGAGGGCCTCCTTGACGTCGCTGTCAGGCAGCCGGTCCAGCGCCTCGGTCTCGGCCGAACGGAGCCCCTTGGAGGTGTGCGACTCGGCCGCGGCGAGCTGCCAGTCGGTGATCTCCTCGGTGGGCGCCTGGATCGGCTGGCGTTGCCGCTTGCGGTAGGAGTTGATGTAGGTGTTGGTCAGGATGCGGTACAGCCAGGCCTTCAGGTTGGTGCCCTGTTCGAACTGGTGGAAGGCCGCATACGCCTTCAGGTACGTCTCCTGGACCAGGTCCTCGGCATCCGCCGGGTTGCGCGTCATGCGCAGGCCGGCAGCGTAGAGCTGATCGACGAAGGGCATCGCGTCCCGCGCGAAGCGGGCCCTGCGCTCGTCCGTCTTCTCGGTGGTCAACCGCACATCCCCTCGCGTCGGATGCTTTCCCGCCGAGGATACGCGCCAGGACCGGGCCGCAGATTCACTTCCGGCCGGTGTGCTGGTGCTCACCACCGCCGGCGCGTCGGGCCGCGCCGTCGCGGACCAGTTCGGTGCGTCGAGCAGCTGCCTGAGCTGCCGCGACTCCCGTTCGTCCCGTTCCCGGCTCCGTGTCTCGGTCGGCACCGGTCACCCCCCCTAAGGCAGAAATCCCATCCGTAGGGGTAACGCGGAACGCCGGGCCCGGCATTCCGGCCGGCCGCTCCCCCTTCCTGGTCCCGGCCCCGGCATCCGCCGGGACCAGGAAGGGCCTGGGAGGGCGGCGCCGGCCCGCCCCGGTTCGGGCACCCGACACCATCGGAGACAACGACGTGTGCCGCTCCCGGTCACGGCCCACCGATGCTCCCGCCCGTCGCCCAGCCGTGGCCGCGCAGCCAGTCGACCGCCACGACGGCCGTGCCGGCCGGGTCGCCGCGCAGGTCGTGCCGCTCGCCGGGGCGGACGATCACCAGGACCGGCGGGCCCGCGTCGGGCACACCGAAGGGGTCGCGGTCGCCGTTGACGACCAGCGTCGGCAGACCGGTGGCAAGCTCCGCCACCCGGGAGCGTTCCGGGCGGCCCGGCGGGTGCAGCGGGAAGGCCAATGCCAGCACCGCGTCGGCGCCGACGGCCGCAGCGGTACGGCAGGCCACCCGGGCGCCGCTGGAGCGACCGCCGACCACCAGGGCGGGCACGGCCGGATGCCGCCGGCGCAGCTGCGCGACGACCGCCGTCCACGCCTCGTCGAGGTGCCCGGCGGGGGCGGGGGCGCGCCGCCCGGCCAGCCGGTACGGCTGGGTCACCCGGACCACCGCCACCCCGGCGGCGACCGCCGCGTCCCGGACGGCCCGCAGGTCCGGTGCGTCGACGTCGCCGCCCGCGCCGTGACCGAGCACCAGTAGGGCACGGGGCGGACCGGCGGGCAGGTCGGTGTCGACCCGGGCCGGCCCGCGTGGTGTCCCGATCTCATCGTTGTCGTGCCGCACCGGCCCATTCTGCTCGCCGGCCGACCCGCCCCGATCCCCAACCCGTGGGTCAGCTCAGCGGCACCAGAGTGAGCAGGCGGTCCCGCACCGGCGGGCCGGCGTCGTCGGCCCCGGCCGGATCCGGGTCGACCTCGCTGCGCCAGGCGACCAGCATCGCCCGGCGCTCGCGCGGAATGGTGCCGCCCCACACTCCGTGGCAGTCACCGGCCTCCAACGCCCAGGCCAGGCAGGACCCCTGCACATCGCAACCGCGGCAGAGCGCAACGGCCGCGTCGGCCGGTTCGTTGGGTGCCGGAAAGAACGTCTCCGGATCCACGCTCTGACAGGTTCCTCTAGTCCGCCATGCCTCGTCCTGTTGCCGCTCGCGCAACGCCCGCAGCAGTCGCGGATCTCGTCGTGCGGCGGCCACTTCGTGCGGGCGGGGCATACGCGCCCGTGTCATCCACCCACCTCCCCCGTGGGACCGGCACCATCGATGGACGTCGTTCGCACCGTACGAATCGTCGCCCACTACCGGCGCTGTGTTGTATCGCACTTCGGGACACCGAGACAAGGCCCTCGCGGAAAAATGCCTAACCAGTTGGGCGACGATTCACCCGTAACTGCGGCAAATCCGCGCACGACAATGCGCCCACCAACTGTCAGAAAAGCGTCAATTTCTCGGTCGGCGCGGCCTTGCCCGGCACCCGGGTGGTCAACTGCGGGCCGTCGTTACGCACGTTGCCGACCGCCGGCCCGACCGGCCGGATCTCCAGGCCGGCCAGCCACTCGACCGGGGGCGGGTCGAGCAGCCCGGTCGGGTCGTCCACGGGCCCCAACCAGGACGCCCAGCGGCCCCGGGGCAGCAGCAGCGGCATCCGCTCGTGCACCTCGGCCAACTCGCCGACGGCCGCGGTGGTGAGCACGCTGAAGGTCAGCAGCGGGCCGGCCGGGCTCGCCCAGGTCGTCCAGATGCCGGCCAGGGCGAGCACCGAGGCGTCCGTCGGGGTCAGGTAGTACGCCTGCCGCCCACCGTCGGGCTGCCGGACCCACTCGTACCAGCCGTCGGCGGGGACCAGGCAGCGGCGGCGGGCGAACGAGGGCGCGTACGCCCGGCTGGTGGCCACGGTCTCGGCGCGCGCATTGATCATCCGGGCGCCGTCGGAGGTCGACCGGGACCACGGCGGCAGCAGTCCCCAGCGGCCGGCGGAGAGGGCGCGGTGCCCCTCGGGCGCCAGCCGCACCAGCGGCACCGAACTGGTCGGCGCGACGTTGTGGCTCGACCGGGCGCCGCCGTCGGTCTCGTCGTCGGACTCGAACAGCCCGCTCAGGTCACCCGCGCTCCGGGTCGTCGCGTACCTGCCGCACATGGGCCACACGCTAACGCCCCGCGCCCGGTTCGGCTGTCCCGCCAAACGGGAGCGGGCCCACCGACCCGGCGTGCCGGGCGTCGGACACGGCAGAATGTGACCGTGGGAAATCCGACCGTCACCCGGCCGCTACGGCCGTGGACCGCTCCGACCGCGTCCGATCCGGTGGTGGCCAGGCTGCGGCTGCCCGGCTCCAAGTCAATGACCGCCCGCGCGCTGGTGATCAGCGCGCTGGCCAGCGGTCCCTCCACGCTGGCCGGGCCACTACGCGCCCGGGACACCGAGCTGATGGCCGGCGGGCTGCGGGCGCTCGGCGCGCACGTGTCGATCGCGGACGACGACCGCTGGCTGGTCCGGCCGCACCCGCTGGTCGGCCCGGCGCACGTCGACGTGGGATTGGCCGGCACCATCATGCGCTTCGTGCCGCCCGTGGCCGGCCTCGCCGACGGGCGGATCACCTTCGACGGCGACCCGCAGGCCCGCACCCGCCCGCTCGGCCCGCTGATCGGCGCGCTGCGCTCCCTCGGGGTGCGGGTCGAGTCCCCGGCCACCGGCAGCCTGCCGCTGACCGTCTACGGCGCCGGCCGGATGGCCGGCGGCGAGGTGGTGATCGACGCCTCCGCCTCCAGCCAGCTCGTCACCGGCCTGCTGCTGGCCGCGCCGCGCTTCGACCGGGGCGTGGTGGTCCGGCACGTCGGCCCGCCGGTCCCGTCCGCGCCGCACCTACGGATGACCGTGCAGATGCTCCGGGCTGCCGGAGCGGCCGTCGACGACAGCACCCCGGACGTCTGGGTCGTCGAGCCGGGTGCGCTGACCGGGCGGGGCTGGGAGATCGAGCCCGACCTCTCCGGCGCGGTGCCGTTCTTCGCCGCCGCCCTGGTCACCGGCGGTGAGGTGACCCTCCAGGGGTGGCCGCGCAGTAGCGCCCAGCCCGTCGAGCAGCTCCGCACGCTGCTTCAGCGGATGGGCGGGGAGGTGACCCTCACCACCGCCGGCCTGACCGTGCGCGGCACCGGCACGGTGCACGGGATCGACGCCGACCTCTCCGACGTCAGCGAGCTGACCCCGGCGCTGACCGCGCTCGCCATGCTCGCCGACTCGCCGTCGCGGTTCACCGGCGTCGCGCACATCCGGGGACACGAGACCGATCGGATCGCCGCGCTCGCGCGCGAGTTCACCGGCCTGGGAGCTGACCTCACCGAATCCGCCGACGGGCTGGAGATCCGCCCCCGCCCGCTGCACGGCGGCACGTTCCAGACGTACCACGACCACCGGATGGCGCACGCCGCGGCGGTGACCGGTCTCGCCGTCCCCGGTGTCGAGTTGGACGACGTGTCGTGCACCTCCAAGACCATGCCGGAGTTTCCGGCACTATGGTCGGCGATGGTGACCGGAAAGAACTGACACGGCGGGGGGACGTCCTGACGACCAAACGGCGGGAGTACGACGAGGACGACGTGCGGGTCCGGCCCGGGAAGTCCTCACGCCCACGCACCCGGACCCGGCCCCGGCACGACGACGCGGTTGACGGCTTCGTCATCGCCGTCGACCGGGGCCGCTACACCTGCGTGCTCTTCGACGCTGGCCCGGATGCCCCGCTGGTGACCGCCATGCGGGCCCGCGAACTGGGCCGCAAGTCCGTGGTGGTGGGCGACCGGGTGGGCCTGGTCGGCGACACAGGCGGGGCGGCCGGGGCGCTGGCCCGGATCGTCCGGATCGCCGAGCGCCGCTCGGTGCTGCGGCGCACGGCTGACGACGACGAGACCACTGCCGAGGGGCGGCTGGAGCGGGTCGTGGTGGCCAACGCCGACCAGCTCGTGATCGTCAGCGCGCTGGCCGACCCGCCGCCGCGCACCGGGTTCATCGACCGCTGCCTGGTGGCCGCGTACGACGCCGACATCGAGCCGCTGCTCTGTCTCACCAAGGCCGACCTGGCCGGCCCCGAGCAGGTGGTCGGCTACTACGCCGAACTGGAGCTGCCGTACGTGCTGGTCCGGCCCGACTCCGACCTCGACGCGCTGCGCGACCTGCTGACCGGGCGGGTGTCGGTCATGGTCGGGCACTCCGGGGTCGGCAAGTCGACGCTGGTCAACCGCCTCGTCCCGGACGCCGACCGGGCGGTCGGCGTGGTCAGCGCGATCGGCCGGGGCCGGCACACCTCCACCAGCGCGGTGGTGCTGCGGCTGCCGCCCCGCCCCGGCACCGACGCTGACCTCCGACAACCCCGGCGCGGCGCGTCCGACACCGAACTGCGACCCGGAGCCGCCGCGGGCTGGATCGTCGACACCCCGGGGGTGCGCAGCTTCGGGCTGGCGCACGTCTCGGCCAACAGCCTGCTGCATGGCTTCCCCGACCTGGTCGAGGGGACGGTCGACTGCCCGGCCAACTGCCAGCACACCGCCGAGGAGGCCGACTGCGCGCTGGACGCCTGGGTGGCCGCCGGCAGGGCCGACGCCCGGCGGCTGGCCTCGTACCGCCGGCTGCTGGCCTCGCGCTCCGGGGAGGGCGACACCCGCGAGCCCGACCAGCGCAATCCCGGCGACCCGCTGGAGGGGAGTTGACCCGCCGGCCGGGTCGTGACCCGCTCGCCGGGTCGTGACCGGGCCGCCGCTACCGTTTGCACCATGACCGGGTACGCCGATGACCTCACCCTCGCCCACCTGCTCGCCGACCGGGCGGACGCCATCTCCGCGGCCCGGTTCCGCGCCCTCGACCTGCGGGTCGAGGCGAAGCCGGACCTGACGCCGGTCTCCGACGCGGACACCGCGGTCGAGCGGGAGATCCGCGCGGTGCTGGCCGAGCGGCGTCCCGGCGACGGCCTGCTCGGCGAGGAGTACGGCGAGCAGCCCGCGACCGGGCCGGGCGGGCGGCGCTGGGTGGTCGACCCGATCGACGGCACCAAGAACTTCGTCCGGGGGGTGCCGGTCTGGGCGACCCTGATCGCCCTGCTGGAGTCCGACCGCCCGGTGCTCGGGCTGGTCTCCGCGCCGGCGCTGGGCCGGCGCTGGTGGGGTGCGGTCGGTGCGGGCGCATACGCCGGCCCGGACGCCGCGCACGGCACACCGATCCGGGTCTCCGGGGTGAACCGGCTGGCCGACGCGAGCTTCTGCTACTCGTCACTGTCCGGATGGGAGGACGCCGGCCTGCTGGAACCGGTGCTCCAGCTCATGCGGGACACCTGGCGCAGCCGGGCGTACGGCGACTTCTACGGCTACATGCTGCTGGCCGAGGGGGCGCTGGACGTGATGGTCGAGCCGGAACTGTCCCTCTGGGACGTCGCCGCGCTGGTGCCGATCGTCACCGAGGCCGGCGGGAGGTTCACCGATCTGGCCGGCCGGCCCGCCCCCGGCGGCGACGCGTCGGTGGAGCACAGTGCGGTGGCCAGCAACGGGCCGCTGCACGCCGAGATCCTCGGCAGGCTGGGTCGGCTGCCCGAGCGCTGAGCGCAGTCAGCCTCTATCCTCGCCAGGTGGTGTCCTCCGGTTGGTGCTTCCTGGCGGCGATGATCGTCGCGTACGGCATCGCCAACCTGCTCCAGTCCGTCGCCGCGGCGCGGACCACACTGCACCACACCTTCGATCCCTGGCTGCTGCTGCGGCTGGCCGGCCACCGCACGTACCTCGTGGGTCTGGTCTGTCAGATCGCCGGCTTCGTGCTGGCCTTCCTGGCCCGCCGGGACCTGCCGCTGTTCCTGGTCCAGGCGAGCGTGGCGGCCGGGCTGGGGGTGACCGCGATCCTCGGTGTGCTGGTGCTCAAGTGGCGGCTGCCGAGGGCGGAGATCGCGCTGCTGGGGCTGCTCTTCGCCGGAATCACCGGGCTGGTGCTGGCGGCGCAGCCGGCGCCGTCCAAGCAGCTCGGCACCGCCGGTCTGATCGCGCTGGCCGCGACGCTCGCGGTGATCGCGGTGCTCGGCTTCTTCGCGGTACGGCTGCACGGCGCCCCCGGATCGGTGGCGCTCGGCTCGCTGGCCGGGCTGGCCTTCTCCGCCGCCGCGGTGGCCGCCCGCCCGCTGGCCTCCGTGTCGAGCCTGGAGGGGGTCGTCCGGGATCCGCTGCTCTACCTGCTGGTGGCCCACTCGCTGGTCGGTCAGCTGCTGCTCGGCCTGGCCATGCAGCGCGGCTCGACCACGGCGGCGGTCGCCGCGATGGACGCGGCCGGTGCGGTGCCCGCCGCGATCGTGGGGCTGCTGCTGCTCAACGACAAGATCTGGCCCGGCCGGGAGTGGCTGGCCGCGCTCGGCTTCCTGACCACGCTGGCCGCGGTGATCGGGCTGACCCGGTGCGCCGAGCCGCAGCACCACCACGA
This sequence comes from Micromonospora sp. RTGN7, assembly GCF_033804645.1. Taxonomy (NCBI): domain Bacteria; kingdom Bacillati; phylum Actinomycetota; class Actinomycetes; order Micromonosporales; family Micromonosporaceae; genus Micromonospora; species Micromonospora sp. RTGN7. The sequence continues at coordinate 26,844 of NZ_JAPZLF010000006.1, forward strand.
GGTGGCCCGGGAAGGGGAGCGGAAGATGCTCTCCGCCGCCGCCCCGGTCCGCCCCAACGGCTGAGCCGCCGGCTACACCGTCTCGACCGGGCTGCGCCGGCGCACCACCCGCTCGTAGAGTCGTTCCAGCGCGCCGGCCGTCCGCTCCCAGGTGTAGCTGCACCGCACCCGGTCCGCCGCGGCGTGCCCGTAGGCGAACCGGCCGGCGTTGTCGGCGAGCAGCCGGCGCAGGGTCACCCCCAGGGTCCGTACGTCGCCGGGGGGCACCAGCTTTCCGGTGACCTCGTCGACCACGGCGTCGGCGATGCCGCCCATGGCGTATCCGACGACCGGCACGCCGCAGGCCATCGCCTCCAACGACACCCGACCGGCCGAGGAGTAGTGCGGGGTGCAGGCGACCACGTCGGCCGAGCGGTACCAGGTGGCCATCTGGTCGTGCGGCACCGCGCCGACCAGTTTCACCTGGTCGGCCACGCCGGTGCGCTCGGCCAGCTCGCGCAGGCGGCGGGCCTCGGCGTGCTGGCTGAGCTGGTCGATCGGCGGGCCGCCGGCGATCACCAGCTCGGCGTCGCCGACCAGCTGCATCGCGCGGATCAGGTCTTCCTGGCCGTGCCCGGCCGACAGGCCGCCGACGGAGAGGATGCGAGGGCGCTGGTCGCGCGGCGCGGCCTCACCGTCGGGGTGGAACTGCGTGGTGTCCACCCCGGTCGGCACCATCGCCACCGACGTGCGTTGCAGCCCCATCCGGGTCAGCTCGTCGACCTCGTCGTTGCACTGGGCGACCGCGACGTCCACGACCCGGGTCAGGGCCCGCTCCAGCGGGATGCGGGTGCCGGGGCCGTCGTACCGGGGGCCGAGGTGGCGCAACTGCTCGACACCGAGCGAGTGGAACGTCTGTACCACCGGGATGTCGGTCTCCCGGACCGCGTGTGCGGCGGCCAGCCCGCCGACCCAGTAGTGCCCGTGCACCACCTCGGGGCGCCACTCCCCCGACCACCGGTCGGCCAGCCAGCGGCCGAGCTCGGCGACGTACGGGACCAGCTCGGCGGTGGGCGTCGGGGCGGACGGGCCGATCGGGGCGCGTTCCACCCGGTACCCGTCGACCTCGAGCAGCGCCGGCAGCCCCGGATCGTCGCGGCGCTCGTACACGTGGACGTCGTGGCCGCGACCGGCCAGTTCGGCGGCGACCCGCGCGATGTGCTCGCGCGTGCCCACTACCGGGCCGTCGACGAGCCTCGACGAGCCGGAATGCGCGCAGACCAGGCCAACGCGCATGGGTCACCTCCGTACGTTTGTTTGAGCTGGTGGTCCTCCCGGTCAGAGCGTCCCATTAACCGCGACCCCGGGTAGCGAAACCTGGTAGATCGGAAACGCGCGACCGGCCTGCACCCGGGACCGGCGGGCAACCGGGCCACGGTAAGGGAATCGTCGCTGGAGGTGACGATTATCCGATCGGGCGCGGCTGCATGAGGAGGACCGCCCAGGGTACGGGCGAAGAATGGCTCTCACCTGCACCCTCGACCACGCGAGCGTCGTGCTCACCGGCGCCTCCAGCGGCATCGGCACGGCGACCGCGTACGCGCTGGCCCGTCGCGGTGCCGCCGTGGTCCTGGCGGCCCGCAGCGGAGAGGCGCTGGAGCGGGTGGCGACCCGCTGCCGCGAGCTCGGCGGGCGGGCACTGGTCGTACCGACGGACGTCACCGACCCGGCGGCGGTCGAACGCCTCGCCGCCCGCGCGGCGGAGGAGTTCGGCCGCGTTGACGCCTGGATCAACAACGCGGCGGTCAGCGCGGTCGGCCTCTTCGACGAGATCCCGGTGGGGGAGTTCCGCCGGGTGCTGGAGGTGAACCTGCTCGGCGCCGCGTACGGGATGCGGGCGGCCCTGCCGTACCTCGACGCGGCCGGCGGCGGGGTGCTGGTCAACAACGCCTCCGTGCTCGCCGAGGTGGCCATGCCCTACCAGTCGGCGTACAACGCGACCAAGCACGGCATCCGGGGGCTGGCCGACACGGTCCGGCAGGAACTGCGCGTCACCGGGCGGGGGAACATCTCGGTCTGCACGGTGCTGCCGGCCACCATCGACACCCCGTTCTTCCGGCACGCCGCCAACCACACCGGCCGGGAGCTGGTGCCGCCGCCCCCGGTGTACCCGCCGGAGATGGTGGCCGAGACCATCGTCCGGGTGCTGCGCCGGCCCCGCCGGGAGGCGTACGCCGGGGGTGCCGCCCGACTGATCGGGGCGCAGTGGCGACTCGCCCCGGCGCTGGCTGAGCGGGCCCTCGGCTGGTACGCCCACCGCACCCAGTTCGGGCCCGCCGGCCGGTCGGACAGCACCGGGAACGTCTTCACCGCCGACGCGGCGGCCGAACCGGACGGCGGGTGGCACGGCCGGCGGCGACAGCTCGTCCGGGTGACCGCCGCCTTCGGGCTCGCCGCGGCCGGCACGGCGGTCGGCACGATGGCGGCGATGAGCCGCCGATCACGGACGGATCGCTGATGAGCAGCCCCGACCGACCGGACGCGCGCAGCTGGGCGGTCCTCGGCCCTGGCCCCCGCTGACCCGTCCCACCCCGGCCGCCGACTTCCTTCTTGCGTCGTTTCACACCCCTTGTCGGGCGGGCGCGGCTCGGGGGTCGACGGGGGTCGCGGGGCAACGAGGTCGGGGGCGCTCGAAGAGCGGGGGGTGGTATCGGTTACCTGGGGTGGGCAGTGGGTAGTGATCAGCCATGCGCGACGACGAGTACCCGACCCCCGTTTCCGATCCCGAGGCGGACGGCCTGCCGGACACCGCCGACGACGACTCGACGGCCTACGACGACGTCGAGACCGGCCGCGAGGCGGACGGTCCGGATCCGGCCCAACTGCCGGGTGACCGCACGCCGGTGGCGGTGGACCAGTTCGGCATCACCGCCGAGGAGCAGCTCGACGGCGAGTCGCTGGACTACAAACTCCAGCGGGAGAGCTACGAGCGCCCCGCCGACGACCCCCTGGCCGGCCCGGTCGATCCGAGGATCGCGGCCGAGGCGGACAGCGAGGAGGCCGCCGCCCAGGCGCAGCTCGACTCGGACGTGATGAACCCGGGCCCCACCTCCGACCCGCACTCGCCGGTCTCCCTGTACGACCACGGCCTGCTCGGCACCGTCGCCGACGCCGAGGTCGGCCGGCTGGTGGAACCGGACGAGGGGGCGCACAGCGACCTGGAGCCCGACAACGTCGCGTACGACGCCGGTTCGGCGGGCGGCGGGGCGACGGCCGAGGAGCTGGCGATCCACGAGACGCGTCCGCCCGCCTCGCACTGACCCGCCCGAGCGTGGGCGCCGGCCGGGCGCGCACCGGCCGGCGCCGTCGCGCCCGCCGACCGGCCCGCCGGCACCCACCCGGCGACCCCGGCGGCACCGGTCAGCCGTTTCACCGGCGAGGCCCGTCAGCCGTCGAGGCCCCGTTCGATGGCATACCGGGTCAGTTCGACCCGGTTGTGCAGTTGCAGCTTTCCCAGCGTGTTCTGCACATGGTTCTGCACCGTCCGGTGAGAGAGCCCAAGCCGCCCGGCGATCTGCTTGTACGACATCCCCTTGGCCACCAGGCGCAGCACCTCGGTCTCCCGGTCGGTGAGCCGGGGCGTGTCCTCGTCCTGGCCGGACCGCGCCGCGCCGGCGCCCCGCGCCCCGGCGGGCCCGCCCGAACCCGCCGCCAGCCGGCGGAACTCCCCCAGCACCAGGCCGGCCAGGCCCGGCGTGAAGACCGGCTCCCCCGCCGCCGTGCGCCGCACCGCATCCAAGAACTCGGCCGGTGCCGCCGACTTGAGCAAATATCCGGTGGCCCCGGCCTTCACCGCGTCCAGGACACTCTGCTGCTCGCCGCTGGCGGAAAGCATCAGCACCCGGACCTGCGGCAGCACGGCGCGCAGCCCCTGGACCACCTCGACGCCGGAGACGTCCGGCAGTTGCAGGTCCAGCACCACCACGTCCGGGCGGGCCGCGGCGGCGACCCGTACCGCCTGGCGGCCCTCGCCGCTGGTGGCGACCACCTGGTGGCCGGCCTCGGTGAGGTCGCGGGCCACTCCCTCGCGCCACATCGGGTGGTCGTCGACCACCATCACCCGCACCCCGGTCGACCCCTCGCCCCCGACGGGACCGTCCGACCCGGTCACCGCAGCCTCCTCGGCACGGTCAGCTCGACCTCGGTGCCGACGTCGGGCGTCGACGTGATGGTCACGTCTCCGCCGAGGTCGGCCACCCGGCCCCGGATCGACTGGGCCACCCCGAGCCGGCCCTGCCGGACGGCCTCGTCGAGACGGCCGGCGGGGATGCCCGGCCCCTCGTCGCGTACCGAGACGGTCACGGTCTCCCCCTCGTCCTCGATGAGCAACCAGGCTCGCCCGCCCGCGTGCCGGCCCACGTTCTCCAGCGCCGCCCCGGTCGCGGCGGCCAGTTCCCGGGCCACCGGCGCGGGCAGTAGGACCGGGGTGGCCGGCGCCGACAGCGAGACCGTCGCCGTGGCGTACCGGCCGAGCAGGGTACGCAGGTCCAGGGTGCCCGCCTCGCCCTCGGGGGTGGCGTCCGGGGGCGGAGCACCGGCGATCAGGGCGCGCAGGGCGGCCTCCTGCTCGCCGGCCAGCCGGGCCAGTTCGCCGGCCTCCCCCTCGAGGTGGGCGCCGCGCCGCTGCACCAACGCCAGAACCTGGAGCACCGAGTCGTGGATGCCCCGGGCGAGCCGTTCCCGTTCCCGGGTCGTTGTCTCCAACTCGACCGCCCGGTGCAGCCGCTGCTCGGCGGTCACCGCGAGGCGGGCGACGTGCCCGACCACCACGCCGGCCAGCAGCAGCAGGATCGCCCCGGTCAGGGTGGACTGGCCGATCCGCTCCCGGGTCGCCAGGTCGACCCCGCCGACCAGCAGCGCGGCCACCACCCCCCGGCGTCGGCCGCCGGAGACCGCCCAGGCCAGCACCGGCCCGGCCAGCCAGACCACCGCGAGGCTGGGCACGCCGGTGGCGACCGCCACCCGCCCCTGGGCCCACGGGCTGACCAGCAGGACGCCGAGTACGACCGCCAGGTCGGCCAGCAGCAGTGGCCAGCCCCGCCGGGCCGGGCGGACGTAGCCGTAGGCGGTGGTCACCGTCGCGCCGAGCATCGCCAGCAGGACCGCGCCGGCCACCACCGGGTGGACGTACCGGTCGGCGTCGCGCAGGACCAGCAGGCCGACGTATGCCAGGGCGGCGAAGCGGAACACCGCGACGGCCCGCCAGAGCGGGACCTCGAAACCACCGGGCGGTGACGGCACGTCCGACACGATGCCACAGCCCGCTCCCGGACCGGCAGCACCGCCGGATGCGCGACTACGAATCCTGGCGTACGGTGGAAAAGCCACAAATCAGGTTTGTGACCGACCCCCGGACGGGGCCATGACGAATGCAGAACCACCCGCACCGCGTACGGTTGTGCCCATCGACACTTCCCTCCTGATCGCGGAGGCCTTCGACCAGGCCCAGGTGACCGAGCTGCGCCACTCGGTCACCTGCTGCGCGCAAATCACGGGCCTGGACGGGCAGCGCCTCGACGACTTCGTGCTGGCGATCAACGAGTTGATCACCAACGCGGTTCGGCACGGTGGCGGGCAGGGCTGGCTGCGGCTGTGGCACCGACCGGGGCAGTTGGTCTGCGAGGTCGCCGACCACGGACGGGGCATCAGTGCGCGGCGGCTCGACGACCACAGCCGCCCGGTGCCCGACACGGCGGGCGGCTGGGGCCTCTGGTTGGCCCGCGAACTGAGCGACGCCATGGAGGTCGAGACCGGCGCTGCCGGCACCACGGTGCGGATCAGCGCCGCCGTCGGTGTCCGCGAGCACGCCGGAGACTGATCCGCCCCGGTTCACTCGAAGAGGGCACTGACCGACTCCCCGTTGTGGATCCGGCGCATCGCCTCGGCCAGCGCCGGCGCCACCGAGAGCACCTCCAGCTTCGGCACCCGCTTCTCCGCCGGGATCGGCACCGTGTTGGTGCAGACGATCTCCAGAACCCCGTCCTGCTCGCTGAGCCGCTCCAACGCACCGCTGGAGAACAGGCCATGGGTGCAGGCGAGCCGGATCGAGCGGACCTTCAGGTTCCGCAGGTGACTCATCAGCTCGATCACCGTGCTGCCCTTGGCGATCTCGTCGTCGAGCACGATCACGTCCCGGTCGGTCACCTCGCCGATCACCGTGCTGATCTTGACCCGATCGTCGCTGAACCGCTGCTTCGCGCCGGCCGCGACCGGGGTGCCGAGCCTCCGGGCGAACGCGGCGGCCTCCTTGGCGTTGCCCAGATCGGGCGAGACCACCACGGTGTTGCTCAGGTCGTACCGCTGGAAGTGACCGGCCATCTCGCGCAACGCGTGCAGGTGGTCCACCGGGACGCTGAAGAACCCGTGCACCTGCGGCGAGTGCAGGGTCATCGCCAGCACCCGGTCCGCGCCGGCCGAGGTCAGCAGGTCGGCGACCAGCCGGCCGCCGATCGAGATGCGTGGCGCGTCCTTCTTGTCCGACCGCGCGTACGCATAGTGCGGCAGCACCACGGTGATCCGGCCGGCCGAGGCGCCCCGGGCCGCGTCGATCATGAGTAGCAGCTCGACCAGGTTCTCCTGCACCGGCGGCACCAGCGGCTGGATCAGGAAGACATCCCGCTCCCGGCAGTTCGCCTGGAGCTGCACCTCCAGGCAGTCGTTGGCGAACCGGGACACCCGCACGGGGTGCAACGGCACCCCGAGGTGGGCGCAGATCTCATCGGCGAGGTCGGGATGGGCGGTTCCACTGAAGACGGCAATGTCGCGCACGTTGACTGATCGTACGGCCGTCGGCGGCGGGCGAACGGGCGGATGGCCGGGTACGGTGCTGCGGTGACCGGAGAGTACGTCGCCGCCATCGACCAGGGCACCACCTCGTCGCGATGCCTCGTGTTCGACCGGGCCGGGGAGATCGTCGCCGTGGCCCAGCGCGAGCACCGGCAGATCTTCCCCCGGCCCGGCTGGGTGGAGCACGACGCCGAGGAGATCTGGGACAACGTCCAGCTCGTGGTGCGGGAGGCGCTGGAGGCGGCCGGCACCGGGCCGGAGAAGCTGGCGGCGGTCGGCATCACCAACCAGCGGGAGACGACCGTGGTCTGGGACCGGGCCACCGGCCGCCCGGTCGCACCCGCCATCGTCTGGCAGGACACCCGCACCGGGCCGCAACTGCGCGCGCTGGCCGACGCGTACGACGAGCAGCGGCTGCGCGCCCGCACCGGGCTCACCCTGGCCACGTACTTCGCCGGCCCCAAACTGCGCTGGCTGCTGGACCACGTCGACGGGCTGCGCGAGCGCGCCGAGCGGGGCGAGGTGCTCTTCGGCACGATGGACAGCTGGCTGATCTGGAAGCTGACCGGCCGGCACGTCACCGACGTGACCAACGCCAGCCGGACCATGCTGATGAACCTGGAGACCCTCGACTGGGATCCGGAGCTGCTCGACGCGCTCGGCGTGCCGGCCGCGATGCTGCCGGAGATCCGCTCCTCGGCCGAGGTGTACGGCACCGCCGACCGGCCGCTCGCCGGGGTGCCGGTGGCGAGCGCACTCGGCGACCAGCAGGCCGCCCTGTTCGGGCAGACCTGCTTCCAGCCAGGCGAGGCGAAGTGCACCTACGGCACCGGCAGCTTCCTCCTGCTCAACACCGGTGCGAGCCCGGTCACCTCGACGCACGGCCTGCTGACCACGGTCGCGTACCGCATCGACGGCCAGCCGGCCGTGTACGCCCTGGAGGGCGCGATCGCGGTCACCGGCTCCCTGGTGCAGTGGTTGCGCGACAACCTGGGCCTGATCTCCACCGCCGCCGAGGTGGAGGACCTGGCCCGCACGGTCGATGACAACGGCGGCTGCTACGTGGTGCCGGCGTTCTCCGGCCTGTTCGCCCCGCACTGGCGCAGCGACGCGCGCGGGGTGATCGCCGGGCTGACCGGCTACATCACCAAGGGACATCTGGCCCGGGCGGTGCTGGAGGCGTCCGCCTGGCAGACCCGCGAGGTGGTCGACGCGATGAACGCCGACTCCGACGTGGCGCTGCGCCGGCTGCGGGTGGACGGCGGGATGACCGCGAACGGCCTGCTGATGCAGGTCCTCGCCGATGTGCTGGACGTGCCGGTGGTCCGCTCCCGGATCACCGAGACCACCTGCCTCGGCGCCGCGTACGCGGCCGGGCTCGCCGTCGGCTTCTGGCCGGACCTGGCCACCCTGCGGGCGCAGTGGCGCTCCGACGCCCAGTGGACCTCCAGCATGGGCGCGGAGCACCGCGAGCGGGAGCTGCGCCAGTGGCGCAAGGCCGTCCAGCGCACCCTCGACTGGGAGGACTGACCGCCTTCTTGATCGGGGTCACGCGGCCTTGGTCAGCTCGACGAAGGAGCGCCACTCAGGCGGGGCGCAGGCAACCAGCCCGAGGCTGTGCGAGCACCGAGGGTGACGGCCACAGCCTCGGTGCTTCCCCGGCCCCGATTCAGCAGGAGCGGCGGAGCGCGGTTACGGGTCGCGGTTAGGCCCAGGTGTTGCCGGTGAGCCTCTCGTAGACCTCGACGTAGCGGGCCCGGGTCGCCTCGATCACCTCGGCGGGCACCTCGGGAGCCGGCAGCTGCCTGTCCCAGCCGGCGCTGGTCGCCCAGTCCCGGACATACTGCTTGTCGTAGGAGAACTGGGCCCGGCCCGGCTGGTACGACTGTGCCGGCCAGAACCGGGACGAGTCGGAGGTGAGCACCTCGTCACCGAGGACCAGGGTGCCGTCGGGTGCCCAGCCCAGCTCGATCTTGGTGTCGGCGACCAGGATGCCCCGCTCGGCGGCGAGCTCGGCACCACGGCAGTAGACGTCGATGGTGATCTGCCGAAGCCGCTCGGCGGTCTCCGCGCCGACCTTATCCACTACCTGCTGGTAGGTGATCGGCTCGTCGTGTTCGCCCTTGGGCGCCTTTGTCGACGGGGTGAAGATCGGTTCGGGCAGGATCGACGCCTCCGCAAGCCCCCGGGGCAGCTCCACGCCGGAGACCGCGCCGGTGCGTTGGTACTCGGTGAGGCCACCGCCGGTCAGGTACCCCCGGGCGACGCACTCGACCGGGACCATGTCCAGCCGCCGGCAGCGGATCGCCCGGCCGGCGAACTCCGCCGGCACATCGGTGGCCGAGACGACGTGGTTCGGCACCAGGTCGGCCAGCTGCCCGAACCACCACAGCGAGAGCGCGGTGAGTAGCCGCCCCTTGTCCGGGACGGTGGTCGGCAACACCACGTCGTAGATCGAGATCCGGTCCGAGGCGACCAGGATCAGATCGTCACCGTCGGCGTAGACGTCCCGGACCTTGCCGGAGTGCAGAAGTTCCACGCGCCCTAGTACACCACGGGCCGGTGGAGCGCCCCGGCCGGCCACCCGGGGTGCCCGCCGGCCGCGGCGGCCGGGAGTGACACCTCAAAAACGATCGTCGATCTTACGGCCCGCCCGACACCGGTCCCGGCCGGACAGCCGTTGACACCCGGCCGCGCCGACTGTGTAAATGGTCCGACCGCCACCGGACGACCAGGAGAATCGTGTGCCGACCGTCCGCCGACCGCCGCTCCCCCACCCCGGCACCGATCCGGGCCGCCGGCGCCTCCTGGGTGCGCTGATCGGGATGCCGTTCGCCGCGACCGGTCTGGCCGGGTGCGGCGGCGAGGAGGAGACGCCCGTCGACGACGGGCTGATCGAGCTTTCCGTCTTCTGGTACGGCAACACGAAGCGGGCCGAGCTGACCGAGAAGGCGCTGCGGCTCTACTCCGCGCGCAACCCCCGGATCAACTTCCGGGTCACCTGGCAGGGCTTCGACGGCTACTACGACCGGCTGGCCACCCAGGCGGCCGGTGGGAACGTGCCCGACCTGATTCAGATCGACGACACCGTCCTCACCGAGTACGCCCGGCGGGAGATCCTGCTCGACCTCAGCAGGTACACGGCCGACAACCGGCTCGACCTGCGCGGGCTCCCGCCGGGCCTGGTCCGCTACGGCGAGGTCGACGGCCGCACGATGGGCGTAGCGGCGGCCCAGACCAGCGCCGCCGTGGTCTACAACCGTGCCCTGCTGCGCCGGCTGGGGGTCCCGGCACCCCGCAGCGCGATGTCCTGGCAGGAGTACGTCGACTGGGCGGCACGGGTCACCCGGGCCTCCGACGGACGGGTGGCCGGCACCATGGACCCGTCCGGGGACCATCGGGCGCTCTGGCTCTGGCTGCGCTCCCGGGGCGGGGAGCTGTACCAGGGCCGCAAACTCGGCTTCACCGCCAACGACCTGGTCGACTGGTTCGAGCTGTGGCAGGGCGCCCGGACCCGGCGGGCCACCCCGAGCGCCGCCCTGATCGATCAGGCCGACGGCGGGGAGACGAACCGGCAGCTCGTGGTCACCGGGCACACCGCCGCCTCCTTCGCATGGGCCCACCAACTCCCGGAGCTCCAGCGCTACACCGGTGACGAGCTGGCGGTGGCCGCGTTCCCCGGTCCGCCCGGTGCGCAGTGGGCCCGGGCCTCGATGTACTGGGCAGCGTTCCGCGGCACCCGCCACGCCGACATCGCGGCCGACGTGATCAACTTCCTCACCACGAACATGGAGGCGGGGCTGGCCCTTGGCCTCGAACGCGGGGTGAACCCCAACCTCGCCATCCGCCGGTACGTCAAAGGCAGCGTGACCGACGTCGGACAGCAGCGGGCCGCCGGCCTGGCCGAGGCCCTCGCCGACGGGCTCGGCCCGGCACCCAGCCCGCCCCCGAAGGGGCATGCCCGGGTCCGGGCCCTGCTCGTCGCGACGGCCGAGAGGGTCCGCTCCGGCCGAGTCGGCATCCGCGCGGCGGCGTCCCGGTTCATCGCCCAGGCCGACGCCGCCCTGGCCGAGTGAGACCAACCGGCGGATCGCCGCCGCCCCGGTCGCCGACCGACCGGGCCGACGCCCGGGACGCGTGATCGCCCGACCGGCTCGGTCAGCGCGGCGGTCGGTTGCGGCGGTTACGCATCAGCACGAGCACGAGCACGACGATCCCACCGACCACGACCAGGCAGCAGAGCAGGCCCAGGATGCCCACCCCGCCGCCCCTGGACTTCCTCCGGGCGGCCTCGACCACCAGTTCGCCCGTGCCGGAGGACGCCCAAGCCGCAACCGGGACGAAGACCGACAGCACCACCGTTGCAAAGACCGCGCCAAGTCGGCCCCACCACTTGTTCCAAGAAGTCATTCCCTCATCCTCGCCGAGCCGCGCAACAACGGCACCCGGGACGACAGGGGTTTTGCGGCACCCCGTCGGGCGGGAACAGCCCCGGCCTGGGCAAGGACCACAAACGGGTCGCCACGGGCCGGACGGATGTCAACGGCGGAAGCGGGAGTTGGACCCAAAAAGTGGAAGGGCCCGGAGTTTCCTCCGGGCCCTTCCGTCTACGTAGCGGGGACAGGATTTGAACCTGCGACCTCTGGGTTATGAGCCCAGCGAGCTACCGAGCTGCTCCACCCCGCGTCGACTTCTAAAGACTAGCGCATCCCGACGGCGGAGATCAGCCACCCCCCTCGACCGGGCCGACTCACCGCCTGACGGTTCCCGAAATCGCCCCGAACCAGCCCAAGCCACCCCGGTCGGGGCCGAAGTCGGGCCGAAGTTGGCCCACTCGCGCCCACTCTCCGGCCCACTCGCGCCCATGATCGACAACCCGAACCAGACAGTGAGAGCCGACACAGTCCGGCCCCGGGCCCACATCGCGAGCGCCGCCTCACCCCCCCGGGCCCACAGCACGAAACACCGCCACCACCTCCAGCCCCACCACCCGCCGCCACGAGGGGCGGCAGCGGCGTTCACGGAGAGCGATAGCGGCGTTCACGGCTGCGTGTCGGGCGATCATCACGGACCCCGCCCCCGGCCCGCCGGCCCGCCGCCCGCCCTGGCCTGGCCTGGCCTGGCCGAAGAAAGTGCGGCATCGGGTCGAGGAAAGCCCACACCCGGGAAACGCGAAAGGCCCCGGAGTTTCCTCCGGGGCCTTTCCGACGAGTAGCGGGGACAGGATTTGAACCTGCGACCTCTGGGTTATGAGCCCAGCGAGCTACCGAGCTGCTCCACCCCGCGTCGACTCGTTAAGACTAGCGCACCGCCCGGTCCGGCCGCAAAACGGCCCTCCCGGGCGGCTCAGCCGCTGGTCAGCCGCCCGTTGACGCCGAGGGCGACGGGGCGGGACTGCCGCTCGGCGAGGCGCTCGGCGCCGGAGCGGCCGGGGTGGCCGGGGTGGCCGCCTGCTGCGCCTGCTGGAACGCGGTCATCGCCTCGTCCAGGGCCTTGAGCGCCTGGCCGTACCGCTCGAAGTCACCGGACGTCTGCGCGGCCTTCACCTCGGCGATGGCCGCCTGCACCTTGCCCGCCGCCTCGGCCAGTTCGCCGGTCAGCGGCGGTGCGGTGCTCCCGCCACCGGGTGGTGTGGTGGCGCCGCCGGCCGGCGGCGGGGTGCCGCCCTGGGGGGCCTGCTTGCCCTGTTCGATGAGCTGCTTGATGCCGTCGGTGAGGTTGTTGGCCAGTACCACGTACGACCCGCCGTCACCGTACGACAGCAGCACCTTCTGCAGCAGCGGGTACGCGTCCTGCTGATTGCTCTTCACGTACACCGGCTCCACGTAGAGCATCCCGTTGCCGAACGGCAGCGACAGCAGGTTGCCGTAATGCACCTGGGCCTGGTTCGAGGAGAGCAGGTTGAGCTGCTGCCGGATGTTGGCGTTGTTGGTCATCTGCTGGTGCACCTGCACCGGGCCGGAGACCCGGGTCTGGTCCGGCAGCTCCAGCACCTCCAACTGCGGCTTGCCGTCCACGTACGACCCGGAGATCAGCGCGGCGAGGTTCTGCCGGCCGTTCGGAGTGACCGCCGAGGTGAGTTGGAAGCGCGGCGCGGTCTGCCCGGGGAACTGCGTCCAGAGGTAGTACGGCGGCTGCTTCTGCCCGCCGTCCGGGTTGTCCGGCACGTTCGGCACCTGCCAGAAGTCCTGCGCGGAGTAGAAGTCGCCCGGGGCGGTCACGTGGAACTTGGTCAGCAGGTTGCGCTGCACCTTGAACAGGTCTGCCGGGTACCGCAGGTGCTCCCGCAGCTCGGCCGGGATCTTGTCCTTCGGCAGCACCAGGTCCCCGCCGAACGCCTTGTTCCACGCCTTCAGCACGGGGTCGGTGTCGTCGAACTCGTACAGCCGTACCGTGCCGTCGTACGCGTCGACGGTGGCCTTGACCGAGTTGCGGATGTAGTTGACGTCCTCCCGGGCGAGCTGGAACGTGCCCCGGCCGGTCAGCTCGTCGGTGGTCTCCGCCTGGAGGTTGACCCGTTCGGCGTACGGGTAGCTCGCGCCGGTGGTGTAACCGTCGACGATCCACTGCACCCGGCCGCCGACCACCGCCGGGTACGGGTCACCGTCGAGGGTGAGGAAGGGCGCGACCTTCTCCACCCGGTCGCGGGGGTTACGCACGTAGAGCAGCTTCGAGTTGTCGTTGACCGCCTCGGAGAGCAGGAAGTTCGACTCCTGCTCCTTGATCGCGTAGAGCAGCCGGCGGGTGAACGAGCCGATCTCGACGCCGCCCTCACCGGTGTAGGTGTAGTACTGCTCGCCGCCGGTCTGGGTCGGCCGGTCGAACTCGCCGTTGCGCTCCGGGTTCGACTGCCCGACGATCGCGTAGTCGTCCGGGCCCATCCGCTCGCCGTAGTAGATACGCGGCTGGCTGGCCGGGATCTGCTCGACCTGCGAGGAACACGCCTCCTGGGCCTTCTCACCGAGGAAGCCCGAGACGAAGTACGGCTGACCGCCACAGACCACCTGGTTGGCCGGCGCAGCCACCAGCCCGTAGCCGTGGGTGTAGACGGTGTGCCGGTTGATCCAGGTGTTCTGCTGGTCGGTCAGCTCGTTGTAGTTGACCTCCCGGACGCCGACCACGAAGTCGGAGGTCTTGTTCTCCACCGAGTACCGGTCGATGTCGAGCTTCGGGCCGAAGTCGTAGAAGCCCCGGACCTGTTGGAGCTGGGTGTACGTCTCGGAGACGAGCTGCGGGTCGAGCAGCCGCGCGTTCGTCACCACCGAGTTTTCGCCGCCCAGGTTCGCCTGCGGCACGAGGTTGCTCGCCGCGTACGGGGAGGTTTTCGTGTCGGCCAGCCCGAACGCCGCCCGGGTGGCCCCGATGCTGCGCTCGATGTACTGGGCCTCCTTGTCCTTGGCGCTCGGCTTGACCTCGAAGGTCTGCACCGCCCAGGGGTAGATCCCGCCGATGGCGACCGCGGAGACGCCGAGCAGGGCCAGCGAGATGCCCGGCCAGACCAGGTTCCGCATCACCGCGTTGGAGAACACGATGATCGCGATGGCCACCACGACCGAGATGTAGGCGAGGATCTCCTTGGCCGGCAGCAGGGCGTTGATGTCGGCGTACCCGGCGCCGTAGAGCTTCGCCCCCTCGTTGTACTCCAGCAGCATGGAGCGCCGGTCCAGCACATACGCGACGGCCTTGAGCAGGACGAAGACCGCGACGAGCGTGCTCAGGTGGGCCCGCGCGGCACTGGTCATCCGGTCACCGACGCCCTGCAACCGCACGCCGCCGAAGATGTAGTGCACGGCCAGCGCGCCGATCAGGGCGAGGACCACCGTGGTGAAGCCGACGCCGAGCAGGTAGCGCCAGAACGGCAGCTGGAAGACGTAGAAGCCGATGTCGATGCCGAACTCAGGGTCCTTCACGCCGAAGTCGCCGCCGTTGCGGAACAGCAGCCACTGGCTCCACCGGCTCTGCGCGGACAGCCCGGCGAAGAGCCCGACCACCACGGCGGCGAGGCTGATCCACAGGCCGAGCCGGGGACCCAGCACCATCCGGTACCGCTCCAGGGTGGCCTGCTCCAGCGAGTGGGGCCGCAGGCGGGGGCGCAGCCGGTGCGCCAGCCAGAGGTTGCCGCCGACGATCACGGCCATGGCGAGGCCGACGATGAGGAAGAGCAGCAGCCGGGTGACGAGCACACCGGTGAAGACCTCGGTATAGCGGACCTCGTCGAACCAGAGCCAGTCCGTCCACGCCTGCACACCCCAACCCAGCAGGGTCAGGAGCACGAACGCCCCGATCAGCACCCCGATCGTGACGCGTCCGCGTCGGCTCATCCTCGGCAGGGGGCTGCTACGCATGACCACTTTTGGCTCCGCATGCTCGATGTGATCGGCTCCGACCAGGCACACCAGAGTACGGGGTGTTCCTGACAGCGTCGGCGCACGGTCACGCCGGGCGGGCGCGAGCCGGTCAGCAGCGAGTCGGCTGGCCGCCCGCGCGGAGGGTCTCCAGAGCGGTCAGGGCTTCGTCGAGTGTGCCCACCCTGAGCAGCGGCAAGCCGGGCTGAGGGTTACGGACGGCCTCGGCGCAGTTGTCCTCCGGCACCAGGAACACCTTGGCCCCGGACTGCTTCGCGCCGACCAGTTTCTGGGCGATCCCGCCGATCGGGCCAACCTGGCCCTCGTCGTCGATCGTGCCGGTGCCGGCGATGATCTTCCCACCGGTCAGGTCGGCCGGCTGCAGTTTGTCCACGATCCCCAGGGCGAACATCAGGCCGGCGCTCGGGCCGCCGATGTCACCGAGGTCGATGGTGAGGGTGAACGGGTGCGGCTGCTGCTGGTCGATCTCGACGCCGATGCGCGGCCGGCCGTCCTGCTCCCGGCTGGTCACCTTCGCCGTCGCGGCGGCCCCGTCCCGGGTGTAGCCGATCGTCAGCGTGCTGCCGGCCGGCTTGGCCCGGATCAGCTCGGTGAGCCGGCCGGCGCTGGTCACCGGCGTGCCCTCGACCGAGGTGACGAGGTCACCGGCACGCAGCGCCCCGGCCGACGGGCCGTCCGCCGACACGACCTTGACCTGCACCTGGACCGGGTAGCCCAGCTCGCGCAGCGCGGCCGTCTCGGCGCTGGTCTGCGAGTTGCGGAAGTCCTCCTCGTTGCGCTGCTCGACCTCCTTGCGGGTCTCCCCCGGGGGGTAGACCAGCTCGCGCGGCACCACCGCTTCGTCGGACGAGAACCACCCGGCCAACGCCGAACGCAGCCGCACCGACGGCTGCACCCCGACCGTGGTCAGCCGGAGCTGCCCGGCGGAGGTGGACGTCGCCCGCCCGGAAACCTGGATGATCTCCTTGCCGTCGGAGGTGCCCAGCGTGTTCACCGTCGGCCCCGGGCCGAGCACCACATATGGGATGGGTGCCTTGAGCACACCGAAGCTGAACAGGGTGGTGAGCAGGGCGCCCAGGAGGACGGTCAGGCCGCGACGTCTCATGGCGCAGAGCGTACCGAGCGGCCCGACGGTGACGGCGACTTCGCCCTCAGCGCAACGCCGATGGCGGCGACCTGGGGCGCGGCCCGCGTACCGTAGACGTCGTGCCTGATATTCCGTTCGGTTTCGCGCTCCCGGGTGGGCAACCACCAGACCCCAACGATCCCGCGCAGATGCAGCAGTTCATGTCCCAGTTGCAGAACCTGCTCTCCGCGCCGGGCAGCGGGCCGGTCAACTGGGACCTGGCCCGGCAGGTGGCCGCCAGTCAGCTCGCCGCCTCGGGCGACCCGGCGGTGTCGCCCCACGAGCGCCACACGGTGGAACAGGCGCTACGCCTGGCCGACCTCTGGCTGGAGCCGGCCACCGCCTGGCCGACGGGCATTCGCACGTCGCTGGCGTGGAACCGCAACGAGTGGATCTACAAGACCCTGGACGTCTGGCGCAAGCTCTGCGATCCGGTGGCCAGCCGGATGGTCGGCGCGATGGGCGATCTGGTGCCGCCGGAGGCCCGTGCCCAACTCGGCCCGATGCACTCGATGATGACCACCCTCGGCGGCGCGCTCTTCGGCGGGCAGCTCGGGCAGGCGCTCGGCTCGCTGGCCGCGGAGGTGCTCTCCGCCGGCGACATCGGGCTTCCGCTTGGCCCGGCCGGCACCGCCGCGCTGATCCCGGCCAACATCCGGGCGTACGGCCAGGGCCTGGAGCTGCCCGAGGACGAGGTGCGGCTCTACGTCGCCCTGCGCGAGGCGGCACACCAGCGGCTCTTCGAGCACGTGCCGTGGCTGCGCGGGCACGTGTTCAGCACCGTCGAGACGTACGCCTCGGGCATCCGGGTCAACCGGGAGGCGATCGAGGAGGCCATGGGCCGGCTCGACCCGACCGACCCGGAGTCCATGCAGACGATCGCCCTGGAGGGCATCTTCACCCCGGAGGACACCCCGGCGCAGAAGGCCTCGCTGGCCCGGCTGGAGACCGCGCTCGCCCTGGTGGAGGGCTGGGTCTGCCACGTGGTGGACGACGCCGCGGGCGAGCGGCTGCCGAACGTCGTCCGTCTCGGCGAGGCGTTCCGCCGGCGGCGGGCGGCCGGCGGGCCGGCCGAGCAGACGTTCGCCGCCCTCGTCGGGCTGGAGCTGCGTCCGCGCCGGCTGCGCGAGGCCACGGCGCTGTGGGCGGCGCTGACCGAGCACCGGGGAATCTCGGGCCGGGACGCGGTCTGGGGCCACCCCGACCTACTTCCCTCCGACGACGACTTCGCCGACCCGGTCGCCTTCGCCACGGCCCGCCTCGACGTCGACCTCGACGACGAGCTGGCCAACTTCGACTTCAGCGCGCCGGGCGGCCCGGCGGAGCAGGCCCCCGGCACGCCCCCGCGCACCGAGGGCACGGACGGCAGCGGGAGCACGGACGGCACCGAGGGCACGGACGGCAGCGGGAGCACGGACGGCACCGAGGGCACGGACGGCAGCGGGAGCACGGACGGCACCGAGGGCACGGACGGCAGCGGGGGCAGCACCGACAAGTCCTGAGCCCGGCACCCGACCCCGCACCGGCGGCCGCCGTCGCACCCGCGTCGGCGGCCGTCGGTCGCTTCGCTCATGGTCAGGATGCTGACCGGCGGTGGACCCGGCTGCGACCGGCGAGGCGTACTTTCGCGCGGGCATCCGCGGCGGGCAGCGGCGTCAGCGGTGGTCGGAGAGCAGGGCGCGGGTCGCCTCCCAGCCCTCCACGGCGGGGTCGAGGCCGGCCAGGTCGGCGGGGCCCCGCATCCGCCGCCAGGCGGCGGTGACCGCCACGTCCCCGGGGTGCGGAGCAGCCCGGCGCACGTCGGCCGGGAGCGCGGCGTCCAGATCCACCTCCGGCAGCCACTGCGGCACGGGCAACCGCGACGCGATGCCGAGCAGGCCGGGACCGGCCCCCTCGGCGGGGGCCACCGCCACCGGGCGGGTGGTCAGCGGACGGAGCAGCTTGCCGACCGAGAGGCCGGGCAGGTCCGGGGCGTCGGCGGCGATGACAGCCGCCTGGTCGTACCCGGTCACCGCGCCCAGGACGGCGGCGGCGGTCGCGGTGGGCACCTCGTACACGGTCGTCCCGGGCCAGATGACGGCCTCGGCCAGCGAACGGTCCGCCGGGGTGGCCGCGATCGCGGTCTCCACCTCCTGGAGGGTGGCGAGCAGGTCCACCACGTCCTCGGCGAGCGCCGCCCGCCAGGCCACCGGGTCGATTCCCGGGGGCGTCCACGGCACCGGTCCGAGCAACGCCACCACCACACGTCTGACCACGCCCCGACCCTAGGCCGTCCGCTTCCCCGCCGCGCGCCCCGGTCCGGGCTGACGCCATGTCGCTGACATGGCGCAGTCGGTCGGTCAGTCGCCCAGCGGGTTGCCGGAGGCGGCGGCGACGCCCTCCAGGTATCCACGGGCCCGCTCGGCCTTGGGGTAGCGGCCGACCAGCGCCCAGAAGCGGGCGTTGTGGCTGGGAACGATGAGGTGGGCCAACTCGTGCAGCAGGACGTAGTCGATCACCCAGTCGGGCATGTCCTGGATCCGGTGCGAGATGCGGATGGTCCGGTCGGCGGGGGTGCAGGAGCCCCAGCGGCCGTTCTGGTTGGTCACCCAGCGCACGCTCACCGGGACTGCCCGGTCGCCGTACTCGGCGAAGTAGAGCCCGCGCAGCCGGGTGGCCCGGTCGAACAGCTCGTCGTCGGAGCGGGCGAGGCGCCCCTCCCGGGCCTCCAGCCGGGCCAGCATCCGGTCGACCCACTCGGTCTCCTCGGCCCGGGAGAACTGGTCGGGGATGAGCACCACGACGCGTTCACCGTCGCGGTAGGCGGACACCGTGCGTCGCCGACGCTGGCTGCGCCGGACTTCGACGACCGGCTTCCGCGCCCCTGCCATCATTGGGCCGCGCAGCCTCGGATTGCTGTCACGAAGGACAGCTAATGCGCACTGACCAGGGGTCCGCAAGGGTCAACACTACGACACGCGCCTGGAAAATCCTGGTTGGTGACCAAGAGTCCGAAAAAAATCCTTGCGGAACGTTACGAAGACGCTCCGTGACGGGTGGCGGACACGTCTCGGCCAGCGGGCCGGCTCACCCTCTCACCGTAAGTGATCATCGCCCCGGCCGCCCGCCGAGGACCACCCAATGGGGCTTCTGTGTGCTTTCACCCGGCGTGTCCCCGCCAAACTGACTTATCCGACCTAATTCGGCATGCACACTCTCGACGTCGACTTGCTCACAGTGTCGAAGCACGGCTGACATGGAACCGCCCGCACCTGGGTAGGGTCCGCGAACCAGCGGTCACGAGGGTGGCCGCGGAGAAATCCCAGCGCTGGCGCCCCGCGTGGCCCGCCGCTGGGCAACCGCCGGTACCGGATAGACCGGCGGACGAGACGAGGAGGGCACCCGTGGCCGACCAGGCCCAGACTTACAACGGTTACTGCGTCAAGTGCAAGGAGAAGCGGGACTTCGAGGGGCACGTCGAGGTCTCGAAGACCGGGATGAACATGGCCAAGGGCAAGTGTCCGGTGTGCGGCACAACAGTGAACCGCATCCTGGGCAAGGCCAAGGTCTGACCCCATACGGGTCCGGTGCGGGGGAGGGTGGCCACGGCCACCCTCCCCCGCCGCGTTTCCCGCACCCGCGGGTGTCGGCTGGCCGACATGGTTACCGGCCGGCTGTGGATATCTCGGCCTTTTCTGTGGACAAGCCCTGGACAGGGCGGTCCCCACCTGTGGACAACGGTCGACCGAAAGCGGGGACTCGGTAACGATTCGTCATCATGAGCCCTACCGTGTCGCCCCGGCCCACCCTGCTCCCCGGCCTGACCCGCCTCTGGCGGGACCGGCACACCCTCCAGCTCGGGCTCGGCTCGTGCCGAGCCGTCCTCGTCGAGGTGTCCAACCCCCGAGCCGTCCGGGTCCTCGACCTGCTCGACGGAACCCGCAGCGAACGGCTCGTCCTGGCGCACGCGGCCGACGTCGACGTGTCGCCGGACGAGGCGCGCGGGCTGCTCGACGCGCTGCGTGGCGCCGGGCTGGTCGTACCCGCGCACACGCTGCTCCCCCGTGACCTCGCCGGCCCGGCGCGGCACCGCCTCGCGGCGGAGGCCGGCGCGTTGGCCCTGGCCGCGCACGCCCTGCCCGGCACGCCCGCCCAGGTGCTGCGGCGACGTCGGACCGCACGGGTGCTGGTGACCGGCGGCGGCCGGCTCGGCGCCCCCATCACCGTCGCGCTCGCCCAGGCCGGGGTGGGGCACGTGCACCCTGATTTGGCCGGCTCCGTGCGCCCGGCCGACCTGGTCGGCACCGGGCTGGCCGCCGCCGACCTGGGTCGCCCGCTCGCCCCGGCGGTACGTGACGCGGTGGACCGGGTCGCTCCCGGCACCGCCACCCGCCCGCTGCGCCGCAGCCGGCCCGACCTCGTGCTCCAGCTCGGCGTCGACCGGCCGGCGGCGCTGCTCGCGGCCGGGTTCGCCCAGCGCCGGCAGCCGCATCTGCTGCTCACCCTGCGGGAGGGGATTCCGACGGTCGGCCCGCTCGTCCGCCCGCCGACCGGTCCCTGCCTACGCTGCGTCGACCTGTACCGGACGGACCGGGACCCGGGCTGGCCGGCGCTCGCCGCCCAGCTCGCCGCCGACGCGGCCGACCAGTCCTGCGGCACGGCCACCCTGCTCGCAGCGGTCGGGTACGCCGTCGCCGAGGCGCTGGCCCACCTCGACGGCGGAGTGCCGGAGACGCTGGGCTGCGCCGTCGAGGTGGCCGGCCCCGGCCGGCTGCGTCGGCGGACCTGGCCGCCTCACCCGTCCTGCCGGTGCGCCGGGCAGGGCCGGTGGCCGGTCGACGGAGGACGTCGCACGGGGGCGAGCAGCCCCTGATCCGGGGGGTGGGCGACCCCAGCCCGCCCACGAAGCAACCGGGAGGTCCTTGAGTCGGTCACAATGGCCGAGTGACCGACATCCCGCGCCGGGCCGTGTCCCGGACCGCCAAGCTCGCCGCTCTGCCGCTCGGCTTCGCCGGCCGGACCGTCCTCGGCATGGGTAAGCGTGTCACCGGCCTCGCCTCCGACGTGATCTCGGCCGAGATCCAGCAGCGCACCGCCGAGCAGCTCTTCAGCGTCCTCGGCCAGCTCAAGGGCGGGGCGATGAAGTTCGGCCAGGCCCTGTCGGTCTTCGAGGCCGCCTTGCCCGAGGAGATCGCCGCCCCCTACCGGCAGGCCCTCACCAAACTCCAGGAGGCCGCACCGCCGCTGCCCGCGGCCACCGTGCACAAGGTGCTCGCCGAGCAGCTCGGCCCGGCCTGGCGGGAACACTTCGACTCCTTCGACGACACCCCGGCCGCCGCCGCGAGCATCGGGCAGGTACACCGGGCCGTGTGGCGGGACCCGGACGGCGGGGCGTCCCGCGACGCGGCTGTCAAGATCCAGTATCCGGGGGCCGGCGACGCGCTACTCACCGACCTGAAGCAGCTCTCCCGCCTCGGCGGGATGTTCCGGGCCATCCAGCCGGGCCTGGACGTCAAGCCGCTCCTGGTCGAGCTGCGCGAGCGGATCACCGAGGAGCTGGACTACGAGCTGGAGGCCGAGTCGCAGCGTGCTTTCGCCGCCGCGTACGCGGACGATGAGGAGATCTTCATCCCGGCGGTGTTCACGGCCACCCCCCGGGTGCTGGTCACCGAGTGGATCGGGGGCACCCCACTTGCCGAGATCATCCGGGAGGGGACGGAGAAGAAGCGCGACGAGGCCGGCCGGCTGATGGCGATCCTGCACCTCTCCGCGCCGGCCCGGGCCGGACTGCTGCACGCCGACCCGCATCCGGGCAACTTCCGGTTGCTGCCGGACGGCCGGCTCGGCGTGATCGACTTCGGTGCCGTGGCCCGGATGCCGGAGGGGACGCCCGAGCCGATCGGCCGGCTCGCCGGGCTGGCCCTACGTGGCGAGGCCGACGCCCTGGTCGAGGGGCTGCGCGAGGAGCGCTTCGTCAAGCCAACCGAGCCGATCGACGCCCAGGCCGTGCTCGACTTCATCCGGCCCATGCTCGGACCGGTCGCCACCGACGAGTTCCGGTTCACCCGGGCCTGGCTGCGGTCCGAGGCGACCCGGTTGGCCAGCCCCCGCTCGCCGGCGTACCAGCTCAGCCGGCAGCTCAACCTGCCACCGTCGTACCTGCTGATCCACCGGGTGACGCTCGGCTCGATCGGGGTGCTCTGCCAGTTGGAGGCCAAGGCGCCGTACCGGTCGATCCTGGAGCGCTGGCTGCCGGGCTTCGCCCCGGCGGGCTGACCCGGCGGACCGGCGCGAAAGCCAGGCGCGACAGTCAGGCTGGCAGCTGGCGGGCAGGCGCGGCAGACGGACGCAGGGGCGTGCCGGCCGGTCGGCCGACGCGCCCCTGCGTGTTCGGGTTCGGATACGGGTTAGAGAACGCCCAGGTCACGAGCCGACTGGCTGCGGCTTCCGATCGCGACGGTACGGGCGGAACGGGTTGCCTCAGTGCTCGTGGTGATACGACCGGCCTGAGGCCGGGGCATTCGGGCCCGGGACAACGCTTCGTGGAGTAGTTGCATCTCGATGGCTCCGTTGGGCAGGTGCAGCATGGCTCTCAGCTCTCTCGTGGCCGGTGTGGCACCGACGGGGATGGTGCGGATCGGGTGTGTCAGGCAGCAAGCCGGACGGTGTTACGCGACTGGGACAGCCCGCTGGCCGCCAGTCGCGCCTCGGCCTCGACCTTCAGTGCGGCGTCACGGGCGACGTCCTCCTTGCGCGGACGGCCGCGGGGCCGCTTGCGCGGGACGACCGCGCCACGCTCGAAGATCTCGCCGCCCCAGACGCCCCAGGGCTCGGCCCGCTCCGCCGCTCCGGCGAGGCACTCGACGCGCAGCGGGCAGTCCCCGCAGAGCGACTTGGCCAGCTCGAGCTCAGCAGGCGAGTCGGAGAACCACAGGTCGGGGTCGAACTTCCGGCAGGGCAGGTTCGCCTCCAGGTCGACGTTCACGTCGACGGGGGCCAACGCCAGACTCATCTCCCGGTCACCTCTCTCTCACTTCGATCACTCGGATCGGATTTCCGACGTACATCGGGGGCAAAAAACTAAGGCCGCGGATCCCGGTAGCGGGTTCCGCGGCCTCAAGGTGAGCCGGAGTCTGAAAATCAGACCGGTCTACCTCGAGGCGGAACACCGCGCACATCCGTGCGCTTCTTGGCGCCATCGACACCCATGGCCGTGGAGCCAATGGCCCCCTCGACTCCAGTCAGCGGCTCGACGGTCAGATTCAGCTCGGCCTGAACTCTGACCTGGTGCGCCCACGGAGCCGGCGGTCGAGCGACCGAGGCCGCCCGGACAGCCGACATTGGAGCCACGGCAGCGGGCATCGCCGCCGGACG
The DNA here is from genome assembly GCF_033804645.1 of Micromonospora sp. RTGN7. NCBI lineage: Bacteria > Bacillati > Actinomycetota > Actinomycetes > Micromonosporales > Micromonosporaceae > Micromonospora > Micromonospora sp. RTGN7. Next base: position 50,514 of record NZ_JAPZLF010000006.1, read on the forward strand.
CGCATAGGTGAAGATTTCCATTGGTGACACCTCCCTGACGTTCCTCGAAGTCGACTGTCTCCACCCCCTGAGCAGCCGGAATGGCGCTGCTCCCGAGGTGTGTCCTGAGGCTATTCCTCGCCCGGGGGCGAGGGCAAACGAATTTACGGATCGATTTCGAAAGTTTTCTCCGAGCAGACTTCGCCGACCGTCGCGCCCCCCACAAGGGCCAGCACGGGCTCGCCGTACAGGCCGATTTTGCGGGGGCCGATGCCGGCGATCGCGATCAGCTCCTCGGGCCGACCGGGCCGCCGTTCCGCCAGCGCGGTGAGGGTGGCGTCGGTGAAGACGACGTACGCCGGGACCTTCTGCGCCCCGGCCACCCGGGCCCGCCAGTCGTGCAGCCGCTCGTACAGGTCCTGGTCGATGTCGGACGGGCAGGTCGGGCAGCGGCCGAGCTTGCGGTCCGGGCCGGCGACGAGGGTCGCGCCGCAGATCCGGCAGGAGGCCACCTGGACGCGGCGACGCTCGACCCGCCGGGTAGCCGCACCGGCCCCGGTCACGGCCCGCTCCGGCCCGCCGCCGGAGGGGTCGAGCTGCGGCAGGAACCGCGACGGCCGCCGGGCCCGCCCACCGGGCGAGCGGGCCACCGCGTACGACAGCCAGAGCCGCTCACGGGCCCGGGTGATCCCGACGTAGAGCAACCGGCGCTCCTCCTCGACCTGCTCGGCGGTGCGGGCGTACGTGGTGGGCAGGGTGCCGTCGGAGAGCCCGACGAGGAAGACCGCGTCCCATTCCAGGCCCTTGGCCGAGTGCAGGGATGCCAGGGTCACCCCCTCCACAGTCGGCACGTGCTGCTGGGTGGCGCGGCGAGCCAGCTCGTCGTTGAAGTCGGCCAGCGTCACCGGGCGTTCCACCACGGCGGCCTCGCCGATCGGCAGCACCGGCGGGGTGGCCGCGTACTCCTCGGCGAGCTGGACCAGCGCGGCCAGGGCCTCCCAGCGCTCCCGGGCCGAGCCGCCGGCCGGGGCACCCTCGGGGGACCAGCCGACCGCCGACAGGCCCTCCACCACGGCATCACGCAGCGGCATGTCGCCGGGGATCGAGCGGGTGGCGGCGCGCAGCGCCACCATCGCCTGGCGCACCTCGACCCGCTCGAAGAACCGCTCGGCGCCCTGCACCACGTACGGCACCTCGGCCTCGGTGAGCGCCTTCTCGTACGCCTCGGACTGGGCGTTGATGCGGAACAGCACGGCGATCTCCCGGGCCGGGGTGCCGCCGGCGACCAGGGCTCGGCAGCGGGCCGCCACCGCGGTGGCCTCGGCCGGCTCGTCGGTGAAGATCCGCAGGTCCGGTTCGGGGCCTGCGGGGCGCTGACCGCGCAGCTCCAACCGCAGCCGGGCCTCGGTGCCCCGGGCCTGGGAGATCACCGCGTTGGCCAGCCCGACCACCTGCGGGGTGGAGCGGTAGTCCCGAACCAGCCGGACCACGGTGGCGCCCCGGTGCCGGCGTGGAAAGTCGACCAGGTACGCCGAGGTCGCCCCGGTGAAGGAGTAGATCGTCTGGCTGGCGTCGCCGACCACGGTCAGGTCGTCCCGGCCGCCGAGCCACGCCTCCAGCAGCCGCTGCTGCAGCGGGTTGACGTCCTGGTACTCGTCGACCACGAAGTGCCGGTACTGGGTGCGGACCTGCTCGGCCACGTCCGGGTGCTCCTCGATGCCCCACACCGCAGCGCGCAGCATGTCCTCGAAGTCGATCACCCCGTTGGCCCGCTTGAGCTTCTCGTACGCGGCGAAGACCTCGGCCACCCTCGCCGGCTCGTGCGGTGTGTCGCGCAGCGCCTTCGCCGCCGCGACGACGTACTCCCCCGGCTCGACCAACGACGACTTGGCCCACTCGATCTCGCCGGCCAGGTCCCGGGCGGCGGCCCGGTCGGCCCGCAGGCCGACCCGGGCGGCGGCGAGCGTGACCACCCGTGCCTTGCTGTCCAACAGCTCGGGCATCCCCCGCCCCTCCAGCAGCCGGGGAGCGAAGTAGCGCACCTGCCGCAGGGCCGCCGCGTGGAACGTCCGGGCCTGCACACCCTGCGCCCCGAGCACGGTGAGCCGGCTTCGCATCTCGGCGGCGGCGCGTGCGGTGAAGGTGACCGCGAGCACATGCCGGGGGGACACCTCGCCGGTCAACGCCCGGTGCGCGATCCGCGAGGTGACGGCTCGGGTCTTGCCGGTGCCGGCACCGGCCAGGATGCACACCGGGCCGGCCGGGGCAGTCACCGCGGAGCGCTGCTCCGGGTCCAGCCCGGCGAGCACCCGTTCCGACGCTGAATGAACCACCACAGCGAGGAATCATCTCAGCTCCGGCTGATGTTGCAGCGGTTAGCCTGGCCTGACCGGACCGGTGAAAGAGATCTTGGAGGACCTGATCATGTTGACGATGTACTCGACCCCGTGGTGCGGCTACTGCCACCGGCTCAAGTCGCAGCTCGACCGGGAGGGCATCGCGTACCAGGTGGTCGACATCGAGCAGGACACAAAGGCTGCGGAGTTCGTGATGGGCGTCAACGGCGGCAACCAGACCGTCCCGACGCTGCGCTTCGCTGACGGCAGCGCCCTCACCAACCCCTCCATCACCCAGGTCAAGCAGCACATCGCCACCCTGCCGAGCTAACCCCCACCCGCCCGCGCCCCGCCCCCACCCCGCCCCCACCCCGCCCCCACCCCGCCCCCACCCCGCCCCCACCCCGCCCCGCCCGCGTTCCGCGGGGGCGGGGCGCAGGCGGGGCGCGCACTTTCACGGAAAGAGTGGCCATTCCTGGCAGGAATGGCCACTCTTTCCGTGAATTGGTGGGGTGGGTGGGGGTCAGGGGGTGGGGTGGGTTGGGGTCAGGGGGTGGGGGACGCGGGATTCGGGGGCGGTGGGGGTGGGTGGGCGACGCTGAAGCGGGATGTGGGGCACGGTGGTGGGCGCGGGGGGTGGTGCGGAGAGACGGCGGCCCCGCCACAGGAAGACGCCGGCGGCCGTGGTGGTCAGGCCAACCAGCGCGAACAGCAGCCGGTAGTCGAACACGCCGACGAGCAGGGCGCCGGTCCCGATGGAGACCGCCTGGGGGCCGCTGATCAGCGCCTCCGACGCCGACGAGACCCGGCCGAGCAGGCCTGCCGGGGTACGCCGCTGGATGAGCGTGTTCAACCCCACCGTGATCAACGGAAGTGCGGCCCCGGCCAGCAGCAGGGCCGCGCAGCCCAGCCAGAGCCCCGGGCACGCCAGGGCGAACGCGGCGGGGCCGAAGAGTGTCACCCCGGCGGCCAGGGCGCCCACTTCCCCCGTGCGACGCACCACGGTGGCGGAGAACAGGCCGCCGACCAGCCCGCCGACGCCCTGCACGGTGACGAGTACACCGACGAACGCGGCGTCGCGGCGCAGCCCCTGGTCGACGTACGCGAAAATCAGCGACTCGGTGAAGCCCATCACCAGCGAACCGAGGCCGTAGCCGAGCAGCGCCCGGCGCAGCGCCGGATCGCCGGCCAGGTGCCGCAGCCCGGCCCCCACCTCGGCCGGCCATCGCAGGCCGGGGCCGGCCGACGGCGTTTCGGGCACCCGGAGCAGGGCAGCCACGGCGGCGGCCACGACGAACCCGGTCATCGCCAGCGCGGTCAGCAGCCAGCCGCCGACGGCGGCATAGAGCGCGGCCCCGGCGAGCGGCCCGATGAGTCGCAGGCCCTGGCGCACGGTCTGGAGCACCCCGTTGGCGTCGGCGAGCAACTCGACGGGAACCAGTTGTCGGATCAGCCCGCTGAGCAGCGCGCTCAGGGTCAGGTAGGACAGCCCGTACAGGGCGGCCACCAGGTAGATGGTCGGAACGTCGGCGCTCTCGGAGACCGTGAACAGCGGGGTGAGTAGGGCTGCGGTGGCGAGGTTCGCGGCGATGAAGAAGGGCCGCCGGGGGTACCGGTCGACCGCCCAGCCGACCAGCGGCGCGAGCACCATCGGCGCGATGATCGCGAAGATGGTCGCCCCGGCCAGCCCGTCGGAGCCGGTCAGGTCCTTCACCCAGATGGCGAGGGCGAGCAGCAGGATCGACTCGGCGGCCATGCTGGCCAGCAGAGCGCCGAACAGCAGGCGGAACTCGGGACGGCGCAGGACGGTGCGCATCGGTTTTCCTCTCGGGGAAGGTGGCGTGGGGCGACCCACGCGGGGGACGGCACGGTTCGGAGGCGACCCCGTCGTCGGGTTGGTCGCGCCATCTCCGCGCTCCTCTTTTCTGCGAGACACACCCCCGTCGGAGCTTCCGACGTCGGTCGCGCCGTCCATACTGGCCGTGGGGGGCGAATTTCATACAGTTACCGTCGCGTCTGCGGCGGTCGACGGAAAAGAGGACACCGTGCCTCCTGCCGGACCCAGCCCGATCATGCGTCGCCGCAGGTTGGGCACTGATTTACGCCGACTGCGCGAGACCTCCGGTCTCACCGGAGAGCAGGTCATCGCACATGTCGGCTGGGCCTCCGCGTCCAAACTGTCCCGCCTGGAGAACGGCCGCAGCCGTCCCGACCCCGACGACGTCCGCGCACTGCTGGAGCTCTACGGGGCCGGCGAGAAGGCGCGCACGGAGCTGCTGGGCATCGCCCGGGACGCCGGCGACATGCGTGGATGGCTGAAGAAGTACTCGGCGATGACCCCGCAGCAGCGCATCTTCGCCGAGCTGGAGGCGGGCTGCGCCGAGATCCGGGAGTACAACCCGGTCCTGGTCCCCGGGCTGTTGCAGACCCAGGGGTATGCCCGACTGCGGATCGTCTCGGCCCAACAGGTCGAGTCCGGGGCGGGCGATCAGGAGCCCAGCGAGGCCCCGGAGACCGAGGTGGCCGCCCGGCTGGCCCGCCAGTCGCTACTGGACCGTTCCAACGCGCCGCGCTACACGGCGGTGCTGGAGGAGGCGGCGCTGGGCCGACGGGCCGGCCCGCCGGAGGTGCTGCGGGAGCAGTTGCGGCAGCTCTGCGATCTGGCCATGTTGCCGCACGTCAGCCTGCACGTGCTGCCCAGGGATACCCGGATCGGCGACTGGTACCTCCCACCGACCGCGTTCTCGATCTATCTGTTCGCCGACCCGCTCGATCCGGAGACGTTGGCCATCGAAGGCGGCTTCACCAACGTCATGTCAACCGAGGCAAACGTCCTAAAACGCTATAAAGTGGTCTTTGAGTGGATGCGCTCGGCGGCGCTCTCCGAATCGGAAACCATCGACTGGCTCGTCGAGGCATCGGGGCGGCTGGCCGAGGCGGTGGGGTCGCCTGCGGCGGCCCACGGGTCGGCAACGGCGCCGGCCCAACGTCGCCGGCGCTCCGAACGCCTGACGGATCGGTGATCCATCACCGGATCGCCCCGTCCGGGTGCGCGGTACCACTCGTCCCGTCGGAGCAGTCCAGTCAGGAGCAGACCATGCACCACATCAGCGACACGTCGTCCGCACTCACCCGACAGTTGGCCGACGCCCGGTGGCGGACCAGCACCCGCAGCCAGACCTCGAACTGCGTCGAGGTGGCCCCGCTACGCGGCCGGCCGGCGGCCGTGGCCCTGCGCGACAGCAAGGACCGCGGCGGCCCCGTCCTGCTGTTCGACCGCGCCGGCTGGCGGGGGTTCATCGCCGGAACAAAGGACGGACAGTTCGATCTGAGCTGATCCGCCCGATCGGGTCGGGGCCGTCGGCGGGACGCCGGCGGCCCCGTCGTATGCCGGGTCCGCAACCCCGCTGAACAGGGTTCATCCGATCGAGGGACCCCACCAATCAATCGTCGGGTTTCACTTGCTGAGACGCCGGCCGGGCGTAGCATGTCGACAGAGTGACGTGGAACTTCCACTAAGTACCGTCCGTCACGGTCGCATCCGGAGACACCCATGCGGTTTCTGATCGTACGCACCGAAATCCGCGCCGCCGCCGACATCGACATCGTGGCCGCCTGGGCCGATGGCGGTCGGGTACGCGACGAGACCACCGCCCCCGAGCCGCGCCGCCAGGTGGTGCACGCCGAGGACCGGGAGGCTGCCCTGCTGCTGGCCCGGGCCCTGTCCGCGGTGGGTGCGGTCCGCTACGGGAAGCAGCGGGTCAAGGTACTCCCGCTCGACGACGTTGCCCTCGGCCTCCGCCGGTACGACTCCGGCGGCTGACCCCTCCGACGTCCGTCGTGGTCGGCCGGCTCCCCGCCGCAGTTCCCGCCTAACCCGACCACGGCGGCCCGTGTTCCCGGCCTGGGATCGTCGCGGCAACGGCGGTCCCGGGCCGGGACCGTGTCCGGGTTCCGCCAACGCCCGCGGACCCTCCGCCGGCCGGCAGCCGGAGCAGGACGCGGCTCGGGCAGAAACAGCAGCCTGGGCAGGTCAGCAGTGGCCGTCGAGCCAGCGGTGGATCAGGAACAACGCGATCGACGACGGCGGGGGCAGGGCCAGCTCGTCGCCCTTTCCGACGTCCACCCGACGCCCGGCAAGCACCGCGCCGATCTCCCGGCGGGTGAACCAACGGGCGGACGCGATCTCGGCCGGGTCCACGTGCACGGCGTGCTCCGGGTCGGCCAGGGCGACGAAGCCGAGCATCAGCGAGCCGGGGAACGGCCAGGACTGGCTGCCCACGTATGTGATCGCCTCGACCGTGACACCGACCTCCTCGTGGACCTCGCGCAGGACGGCGGCCTCGGCCGACTCGCCCGGCTCGACGAATCCGGCGAGGCAGGAGTAGCGGCGCCGGCCGGACGTACCGGCCCAGGTGACGTTGCTCCCGAGCAGGCAGCGCCCCTGGAGCCCGGCGACCCCGTCGTGCACCATGACGATCATCGCCGGATCGGTGCGTGGCCAGCTTCGACCACCGTCCGGATCGGCCCGGGACCAGCCGGCCTCGTCCACCTGGGTCCGGTGGCCGGTGGCCGGGGAGTAGCCGTGCCGGACGTGCCAGTTGATCAACGCCAGCGCGGTGGTGAAGATGCCGGCGTCCCGGTCGAGCAGCAGGTGGCCGACGTCGCGCAGGTGCGCCGCCCGGGTGCCCGGCAACTCGGGCAGCGGGCTGTCCACGGCGAAGACCGGCACGCCGTCCGGCTCGACGCCGAGAAACATCGGAACCGAGCGGGGCACCTGCGGCAGCTCGCCGGAGGCGAGGAGCACCAGCTCCGGCGGGGACCCGTCGCCCCGGACCAGGGCTCGCCCGTCGCTGGCCGAGTCGAGCACCAGCACCCGGGCACGCTCCCACGCCTCGGCCAGCCACTGCGGGTCGGCGCGCCGGTGCGCGGCCCGGTCCAGGGTGGACCGGGCCAGCGGCGGGGCGGTCTCGCCGATCGTCCCGGCGACCCGCACCGGCCCTCGCCGGGCGGTCACGGTCGGGCCGGCTCGGTGCAGACCGGGGCGAGGGCGGAGAGCATGGGGGTGATCCGCTCGGCGTCGCCGAGCACCACGGTGACCGCGCGCGCCGGGGCAAGGTAGCGCTGGGCCGCCTCCGCCACGTCGTCGACGGTGGCCTTCGCCAGCCGGGCAGCGTACTCGGCAAGAAAGTCCAGGCGCAGCCCGCTGCCCGCGTACGCGCTGGTCAGCGACGCCAGGCCGGCCTGGGTGGACATCCCGAGCTGAAGGGTGCCCAGGGCGTACTGGCGGGCCTGCTCCAGCTCCTCCGGCTTCGCCGCCACGGTGGCCAGCCGGCCCAGCTCGTACGTCGTCTCGAGCAACGCCGGCCCGGTGACCTCGGTGGCCACCTCGGCGGCGGCGATCAGCACCGACCCGGCCACCGAGTGATCGACCAGCGAGTGCGGGCCGTACGTGTAGCCCTTGTCCTCCCGGATGTTCTCCACCCAGCGCGAGGAGAAGTAGCCACCGAAGATCAGGTTGGCCAGTTGCAGCGCGGCGTGGTCGGGGTGGGTGCGGGGCACCGCCGGCAACGCGATCCGCAGCGACGACTGCACCGAGCCCGGCCGGTCGACCAGCAGCAGCGGGCCGGGCTCCAGCGGCGGAGCGGGCGGCAGCTCGGCGGTGTGGCCGGTGCCGGCCCAGGCCGACAGGGTCTTCTCGGCGGCGTCCAGTGCCCGCTCCGGCTGCACGTCGCCGACCAGGACCAGCACCGCGCCGGCCGGGTGCACCCGCTCGGCGTGCAGCCGGCGCAGCGCCGCCGGCCGGACCGCGTGCACCTGCTCCGGCTCGGGGGTCTGCACCGCGTACGGGTGCCGGCCGTAGATCCGCCGGAGCAGGGCGGTGTGGGCCAGGTAAGCCGGTTGACTGCGGGCCACCTGGATGCGGTCGACCAGCCGGTCCCGCTCGGTGCCGACCTCCTCGCCCGGGTACGTCGCCCCGGTCAGCACGTCGGCCAGGATCTCCAGCATCCGGTCCAGCCCGGTGACCAGCCCCGCGCCGGAGAGCATCAGCCGGTCCGGGTCGATGCCGGCGGAGAGCCCGCCGCCGACCGCCTGGAGCTCAGCGGCGATCTGCACGGCGGTCATCGACTCGGTGCCGGAGAGCATGGTCTGGGCGAGCATCGCACCCCGGGCCAGGTGGATCCGGCCGGCCGGCATCCACAGCCGCAGCTCGACCAGGGGGACGGCCGGGCGGCGTACCGCGATGACGGTGAGCCCGTTGCCGAGCGTGCGCTCGGCCTGCTTGGGCAGCTTCAGCTTGCGGTTCGGGCCGAGCGGCGGCAGCGACCGCACCCCGGCCTGGGTCTTCGTACTCACCTGAGCCCACCTCCGGGGATGACCTCGACGGATGCGCGGCGTTCCGGCCGTAGGGTGGCGGCGGCGGCCCGGATCTGCTCGTCGGTTACCTCGCCGACCAGCCGGGGCAGCTCGTTGAGCAGGCCCGGCTGGCCGCGTTGCTGTTCGAGCACCGCCATCCGCAGCGCCCGGCCGAGCGCCGCGTCGGTGTCGCGCAGCAGGTGGGTGGCCATCCGGGCCTGGGTACGGGCCAACTCCCCGCCGGTCGGGCCGTCGGTGGCCAGCCGGTCCAGCTCCTCGTCGATGGTGCGCAGCACCTTGTCCACGTCCCCGCCCGGCGGCAGGTGCGCCTCCAGCAGCAGCGCGGTGGGGTCCCGCACGTCGAACGGGTCACCCATGAAGCCGACGTACCCGCCGAGGCCGGTGACCGCGCGGTCCCGCTGGACCAGCCGCTCGACCAGTCGGGACGCGTCACCGTCGGTGAGCACCTCGGCGAGCACCACGTACGGCAGGTAGCCGGCGAAGTCGGTGATCGGGTCGGGCACCCGCCAGGCGGCGGCGAACGCGGGCAGCGGGGCGAGCGCGTCGGTGTATGAGGAGCGCCGCTCGGCGGTCAGGTCGGGCTCGGCGAAGTCGGGGCGCTCGGGAGCGGGTCGGGACGGCACGTCGCCGAAGTGCCGCTCGATCAGCTCGGTCGCCTCGGCGACGTCCACGTCCCCGCTGACCGCCAGCACGGCGTTGCCGCTGGCGTAGTAGCGGCGGAAGAAGTCCGCCGCGTCGGTGACGGTGGCCGACTCCAGGTCGTCAAAGGAGCCGTAGCCGTCGTGCGCGTTCGGGAAGGTGTCGAACATGACCGGCGGCAGGGTCAGCCAGGGGAACCCGCCATACGGACGGTTGAGCACGTTGACCCGGATCTCCTCCTTGACCACGTCGACCTGATTGCGCAGGTTCTCCTCGGTCAGCCGGGGACCGCGCATCCGATCGGCCTCCAGGAACAGCGCCCGTTCCAGGGCATTGCTCGGCAGCGTCTCGTAGTAGTCGGTGTAGTCGTGGTGGGTGGAGCCGTTGAAGGTGCCCCCCGCGCCCTGCACATGCCGGAAGTGGGCCAGCTTCTCGAGGTTCTCCGAGCCCTGGAACATCAGGTGCTCGAAGAGGTGGGCGAAGCCGGTCCGGCCCTCCGGCTCGGAGCGGATGCCGACGTCGTAGATCACCGCCACCCCGATCACCGGGGCACTGCGGTCGGGGGTGAGCACCACCCGCAGGCCGTTGTCGAGGGTGAACCGCTCGACCGGATACTTCGTCGCTGGAATTCTCGATCTCCGCGCCGCCACGTGGTCGACCCTAGCGCGTCGGCGCCGCCGGTAGCGGCGGCCTACCGCAGGCCGGGCTCGGCTGCGGGTCAGCCGGCCGGGACGGGAGCCGGGGCGAGGGAGGCGGTCACCCGGGGCAGCACCTCGGCGCCGACCCGTTGCGCCTCCTCCCGGTGCGGCCAGCCGGAGAGGATGAACTCGTCGACGCCGTGCGCCGCGTACTCGTCGACGCGGGCCGCGACCTCGGCGTAGCTGCCGACGAGCGCGGTGCCGGCGCCCTCGCGGACCAGGCCGATCCCGGCCCACAGGTTCGGCGCGATGGTGAGCCCGTCGGCGCTGCCGCCGTGCAGGGCGGCCATCCGGGCCTGACCGACGGAGTCCATCCGGGCGAAGCGCGCCTGGGCGGCGGCGATCCGCTCCGGGCTCATCCCGGCCAGCAGCCGGTCCGCCTCCGCCCATGCCTCGGCCGCGGTGGGCCGGGCGATGACGTGCAGCCGGAGCCCGGTGCGTAGCGCACGTCCCTGCTCGGTGGCCAGGGCGCGCACCCGGGCCACCCGGGCGGCGATCGCTGCCGGCGGCTCGCCCCACATCAGGTACGTGTCCGCCTGCCGGGCGGCCACCGCCTCGGCGGCCGGGGACGCACCACCGAAGTAGACCGGCGGCGGGTCGGCCAGCGGGTTGGCGAGGCCACCGCCGGTGACCCGGTAGTGCTCGCCGGCGAAGTCGAACGGCCCGCCCCGCCAGGCCCGGCGGAGCACGTCGACGAACTCCCCGGTGCGGGCGTACCGGGCGTCGTGGTCGAGGAAGTCGCCGTACGCGCGCTGCTCGGCCGGGTCGCCGCCGGTGACGACGTTGAGCGCCAGCCGGCTGCCGGAGACCGCCTGGAACGCCTCGGCCTGCTGGGCGATGAGGGTGGGCAGCGCGAACCCGGCCCGGACGGCGACCAGCATGCCGACCCGCTCGGTGTGCTGGGCGACGGCCGCGCAGACGATCCAGGGGTCGGGGCAGCCGGAGCCGACCGGGGTGAGTAGCGCGGCGAAGCCGGCCGCCTCGGCGGCCCGGGCGACCTCGGTCAGGTATCCGACGGTGGCAGCCCGATCGTGTCGCGCCGCGCCGGCCGTGACGGTGGCGGCACCCACGTGGTGCCCGTCGCCGGAGGTGGGAAGGAACCAGTGGAAGGTCACGCCGACCGCCTCTCCGCGTCTGCCGGGCCGCCGGAACACCCACCGGAAGCCGTCGCACAACCTACCAAGAAGGTAGGAAAACCGGGAATAACTTCGAGCGCCAATCCCGCAATGTGGACGGTCCTTGACGCCGCCTCACCTCTCCCCCAACCTTCCTACTAACTAAGTAGGAATACTGCGGATTGGACATACCATGAGACGGCTCCCCTTCCGTCGGTTGGTCTCCCTGGCCACCCTCGCCGTGATGGGCGCGGCCACCCTGGGCGCCACCGCCGCCTGCGGCGAGGACGACAGCACGGCTGCTGGCGGCTCCGGCCCGGTGACGCTGCGGCTGGGCTACTTCCCCAACATCACCCACGCCCCGGCGGTGGTCGGGGTGGAGAAGGGCATCTTCACCGAGAAGCTCGGCGGCGACGTCAAGCTGGAGACCAAGACCTTCAACGCCGGCCCGGCCGCCATCGAGGCGATCTTCTCCGGCGCACTCGACGCGACGTACATCGGGCCGAACCCGACGGTCAACGCCTTCTCCAAGTCCAAGGGCGAGGCGGTCCGGGTCATCTCCGGTGCCGCGTCCGGCGGCGTCGCGCTGGTGGTCAAGCCCGAGATCACCTCGGCCGAGCAGTTGCGCGGCAAGAAGATCGCCACCCCGCAGCTCGGCAACACCCAGGACGTGGCGCTGCGCTACTGGCTCAAGGAGAAGGGCCTGACCGCCACCAAGGAGGGCGGCGGCGACGTCAAGGTGGTCCCGCAGGAGAACGCCCAGACCGTGGAGACCTTCAACAGCGGCGCGATCGACGGCGCGTGGGTGCCTGAGCCGTTCGTCTCCCGGCTGCTCAACGCCGGCGGCAAGGTGCTGCTCGACGAGCGCGACCTGTGGCCGGACAAGAAGTTCGTCATCACCAACCTGATCGTCTCCACCAAGTTCCTCAAGGCCCACCCGGACGTGGTACGAAAGCTGATCGAGGGGCAGGTCGCGGCCAACGAGTTCGTCAACACCAAGCCCGACGAGTCCCAGCAGGCCATCTCCGAGCACATCGGCAAGATCACCGGCAAGCCGCTGGACGTGAAGCTCATCAAGCAGGCGTGGCCGACGTTGCAATTCACCAACGACCCGATCGCCTCCTCGCTGAAGACCGGCCTGGACCACGCGGTCGCCGTCGAGCTGACCCAGCCGGTCAGCCTGGACGGCCTCTACGACCTGAAGAACCTCAACGAGGTGCTCAAGGCCCAGGGCAAGCCCGAGGTCGCCCAACCATGACGTCGGCCACGACGACGCCACGCAGCGCGACCGGCTCGGTCGCGCTGCACGGCGTCACCAAGGTGTACGGGCAGGGCGAGAACGCCGTCCTCGCCCTGGACGGGGTCTCCCTCGACGTCGCGCCCGGCGAGTTCGTCTGCCTCGTCGGCGCGTCCGGCTGCGGCAAGAGCACCCTGCTCAACCTGGTCGCCGGCCTGGACCGGATCAGCGGCGGACAGATCGATGTCGGCGACGGGGTCAACCCCGGACTGATGTTCCAGGAGTCCGCCCTCTTCCCGTGGCTCACCGTCGAGGGCAACGTCGAGGTGCCGCTGAAGCTGCGCGGCCTGCCCCGGGCCGCGCGCCGGGAGCGGGTCGCCGAACTGCTGCGCACGGTGCACCTGTCCGAGTTCGGTCGCAAGCGACCACACCAGCTCTCCGGCGGCATGCGGCAGCGGGTCGCGCTGGCCCGCACCCTCGCCCTGGACACCCCGGTGCTGCTGATGGACGAGCCCTTCGGCGCGCTCGACGCCATGACCCGGGACATCCTGCACGACGAACTGGAGCGGATCTGGACCGAGCGGAAGCTCACCGTGATCTTCGTGACCCACAACGTCCGCGAGGCGGCACGGCTCGCCGACCGGATCATCCTGCTCTCCAGCCGGCCCGGTCGGATCATCTACTCCACCCAGGTCGACATACCCCGGCCGCGACGCATCGACTCCCCGGAGATCGCGTCCATCGCCGCCGAGGTAACCGACAAGCTCCGTACGGAGGTGGGCCGCCATGGCCAGTGACACGCTCGCCGACGCCCGCGCCGACGCGGAGATCTCCGGCCTCGACGCGTTGGAGATCGCCGGACAACGGACGACGACGACCCGGGCCGCCACCATCTGGGCGTCGACCTGGCCCAAGCTGGCGGCGCTCGCCATCGCTGTCGGCGTCTGGCAGGCCGTGGTGTGGGCCGAGATCTGGCCACCGTACTCGCTGCCCGGGCCGGCCACGGTCGGGCAGGAGCTGCTCCGGCAGGCCAGCAGGCCGCAGCTCTGGGACGGGATGGCCACCACCCTGCGTCGGGCGGCGGTCGGCTACGTCTTCTCCGTCGGCGTCGGCCTGCTGCTGGGCCTCGCCGTCGCCCGCTTCCGGGTGCTCCGGGCGGCCATCGGCTCCATGATCACCGCATTGCAGACCATGCCGTCGATCGCCTGGTTCCCGCTGGCCATCCTGCTGTTCGAGCTCAGTGAGAAGGCCATCTTCTTCGTCGTGGTGCTCGGCGCGGCCCCGTCCATCGCCAACGGGGTGATCAGCGGCGTGGACTACGTGCCGCCGCTGCTCGTTCGGGCCGGGCGCAACCTCGGCGCCCGCGGGCTGAACCTCTACCGGTACGTCATCGCCCCGGCGGCGCTGCCGGCCATCGTGGCCGGACTCAAGCAGGGCTGGGCCTTCTCCTGGCGCAGCCTGATGGCCGGCGAGCTGATCGTGGTGGGCATCTCCCAGACCTCGCTGGGGGCCCAGCTCACCTACGCCCGCGAGCTGGCCGACGCGCCGTGGCTGCTCGCCACGATGATCGTCATCCTGGTCGTCGGGCTGGGGGTGGACGCCGCGTTCGGGGCCGCGGACCGGGCGATCCGCCGTCGCTGGGGCGTACTGGACCAGGCCGGGCAGTGACATGTACGTCTCCGCGCGCAGCGACTACGCGCTCCGGGCCATGCTCGCCGTCGCCGCGGCCTCGGTCGACGGCGACGGGCGGGCCGATGGGCCAGCCGTCTCCCCGGAGCCGGGCGGCGCGCTGGTCAAAGCGGCGGCCCTGGCCGAGAGCCAGGCCATCCCGCTGAGCTTCCTCCAGGGCATCCTGCTCGACCTGCGGCGGGCCGGGCTGCTGCACAGCCACCGGGGCACCGAGGGCGGCTACGCCCTGGCCCGCCCGGCCACCGACATCACCGTCGGCGACGTCCTCCGCGCCGCCGGCGGGTCGCTCACGTCGGTACGTGGGCTGCCGGCCGGACACGCCGGTTATCACGGCGTGGCCACCGGGCTGCGCGACGTGTGGCTGGCGGTCGACGGGGCGATCGCCCTCGTGGTCGATCGGACCACCCTGACCGACCTCCTCGCCGAGGAGGGCCGGGACGACAGGCCCACCCGGGACGGGCCGGACGCGATGGGTGCGCGGCCCGCCGACCGAGTCGGCGGCCCCTGACCGGTCACGGTCGGGCCGAGCGGGCGACAGCGGTCGGCCGGCTGGGGTAACGCCTCAGCCGGCCGACCCGTCGGTCACCTCGACGACGGAGCCGATGGGGTCGCTGCCCATCCCCCCTGGGTGGTGCAGCCCGACCACCCCGGCCGGCGTCCGACCGCTCGGGGTGGGATGCCACGGCGAGAAGGCCGCGACCATGGCGAGCAGCAGGCCCACTCCCGCGACCGCCAGCACCACCATCAGCTCACGTAGCGCCCCCGAGTCGACGTCGCCCGACATGGTTCATCCCTCCCCCAGTGGGCCCGGCCCCGCCAGCCCGCGTTCCCCCCAGGCAAGCATCGAGTACGCCGGGATGGTGGAACAGTCGCCGATCGGACCCCAACCTGACTGATTCCCGACTCAGTCGAAGGGCGGATGCCGGCAGCCGGCGGGCAGACACCGGTCACCCACCGTGCGGAAGCCGCCCGGCGGCTCGCGCCCGCCCAACCAGGGCGGTTTCCGCCCGCCCCACCCCCCCCGGGCGACACGCACACCGCCCCGGCCAGGGCGGTGTGCGCCCGCCCCAACCAGGGCGACACGCGCCCGCCCCGGCCAGGGCGGTGTGCGGTACCGAATCGAATCAGGCGATACGGGGGCGGCTCGGCCGGCGCGACCTGCCCGAGGCGCGGTGACCGCCCCGGCGGGCCTCGGCGCCCGCTCCGTCCCGGCTGCGCCCGTCCTCGGAGGTGCCGCCGACGCGCGGCGCACCCCCGGTCGCGGAAACCCCGGCGCCGTGGGACGAGCCCGCGGCACGCGACGAGCGGGGGCCCCGGCCGCCGCCCGACGCGGACCGGTCCGGTGCCGGGGCGACGATGGTCACCGGCACCCCGGACGGCTCGCGGGCCCCGGTCACCCGGGTCAACGCCTCGCCACCGGAGCGGACCTGGGTGGCCTGCGGCCGGATGCCGGCGGTGGCCATCAGTCGGGACACCTCCCGGCGCTGCTCGGGCAGGACCAGGGTGACCACGGTTCCCGACTCGCCGGCCCGCGCGGTACGCCCGCCACGGTGCAGGTAGTCCTTCGCCTCGGCCGGCGGGTCGACGTTGACCACCATGTCGAGGCCGTCCACGTGGATGCCCCGGGCCGCCACATCGGTGGCGACCAGCGCGGTCACCTGGCCGCTGCGGAACTGCTCCAGGATCCGGGTGCGCTGCGGCTGGGACTTGCCGCCGTGCAACGCCGCCGCGCGTACCCCCTTGGACAGCAACTGGCGGGCCAGCCGGTCGGCGCGGTGTTTGGTGCCCATGAACAGGATGGTGCGACCCTCCCGGGCCGCGATCCAGGTCAGGGCGGCCGGCTTGTCCTCGGCGTCGACGTGCAGCACGTGGTGGCTCATCTCGGTCACCGTGGCGGTGCCGGGGTCGACGGAGTGCGAGACAGGGTTGGTGAGGAAGCGGCGGACCAGCCGGTCCACGCCGCCGTCCAGGGTGGCGGAGAAGAGCATCCGCTGGCCGTCACCGGCCACCTGCTCCAGCAGCTTGGTGACCTGCGGCAGGAAGCCCATGTCGGCCATTTGGTCGGCCTCGTCGAGCACGGTCACGGCCACCTGGTCGAGCCGGGCGTCACCACGGTTGATCAGGTCGTGCAGCCGACCGGGGGTGGCCACGACCACCTCGGTGCCGGCTCGCAGGGCGTCCGCCTGCCGCTGCAACGACAGGCCGCCGACCACGGTGGCGGTACGCAGTCCGAGCGCCCGGGCGTACGGGACCAGCGCGGTGGTCACCTGCTGGGCCAGCTCCCGGGTCGGCACCAGCACCAGGGCCAGCGGGCGCCCCGGGCGGGCCCGGCGGCCGGCGGTGCGGTGCAGCAGCGGCAGCCCGAAGGCAAGGGTCTTGCCGGAGCCGGTCCGGCCCCGGCCGAGCACGTCCCGGCCGGCCAGCGAGTCCGGCAGCGTCGCCGACTGGATCGGGAAGGGCTCGGTGATGCCCTGAGCGGTCAGCTCGGCGAGCAGCTCCGGCGCCAGGCCGGTGGCGGAGAACGAGGGAATGACAGTGGTCATGCAAGAGCCTTCCTCGACGCGGCACGTGTCGAGGAGGCGCCGGAGTGGCGCTGCACCGGCGGCGGGGCCGCGGTGGTCACAAGCACGAACCGAAGGTGGGGTGGGGGGGGGCCGCGCCCCCCCCGCGGCGCCCCGCCCGCGACACCGCGACTGAGGCGCGATGGGTGTTCCGAGGAACAGTTGGTGCGGACGATCAGACCGGGCGGATGTTCTCCGCCTGCGGGCCCTTCTGGCCCTGGGTGATCTCGAACTCGACCCGCTGGTTCTCGTCCAGGCTCCGGTAGCCGGAGGACTGGATCGCCGAGAAGTGAGCGAAGACGTCCGCGCCGCCGCCGTCCGGGGTGATGAAGCCGAAACCCTTGTCAGCGTTGAACCACTTAACGGTGCCAATTGCCATGTGTTCTGTCTCCTTGACGGAACGTTCGGACACGCACTTGTTGCGGCCCGAAGAGGGAGGAGTGGTCCGTGCCCGTATGCGCGGCCCACTTGTCGCTTCTGGTCGCCCCGCCCGGAGAGCTCCGGACACAACAAAGAGCGCCTGGGGCCACAATCCGCCAGGCGCACATAGAGTCTCTGGTAACCAAAACTGCAACCCGGCTAAGGTATCACGGATTTCGGCCCGCCGACCCACACGGTCCAAGATTTCTTACGCTCCCCGCTGGCGAACGGCCGGCTGGGGCACCTCGGGCACGCGGCTGATCAGGTCGGTGAGTCCGTCGGCGTCGAGCAGGTCCGCCGGGCGGACCGTCGCTGCGTCCCGCACGTAGTGGAAGGCCGCGCCGACCCGATCGACCGGCACCCGGGCCAGCTCGGCCCAGGCCAGCCGGTAGACGGCGAGCTGCACCGCCGCCGCGTCGGCCTCCGCCCCGACGGGCTGCCGCCCGGTCTTCCAGTCGATTACGTCGTACCGGCCGCCGGGGCGGGCGAAGACCGCGTCCATCCGGCCGCGCACCACCACCCCGGCGATCACTGTGGCGAACGGCACCTCCACCTCCACCGGCACCCGCTCGGCCCACTCCCCGGCCAGGAAACGCGCCTGGAGCTCGGCCAGCGCCTCGTCGGGCGCGGCGTCCGCATCGGCCGCCCCCGGCAGCTCGTCCACGTCGAGCAGCCGGTCCGCGCCGAAGCGCCGCTCCAGCCAGGTGTGGAACGCGGTGCCCCGCCGCGCGTACGGGTTGGGCTCGACGGGCATCGGGCGACGCAGGGCCCGGGCCAGCTCCTCCGGGTCGCGGCGCAGCGCTACGAGCTGGGTCACCGAGAGCTGGCCGGGCAGGGCCACCTCGACCGCCCCTGCCCCGGCCGCCAGCTCGGCCCGCTCGGCGAGCAACAGGTCGGCCTCCCGCCGCCAGCGCGCCACCTCCGGGTCCTCGGCCCCGACGTCGGCCTCGGCACCAACCCCAGCCACGGCCCCGGCTGCGGGGGCGGTGACCTCGGCCGGTAGGGCTGCTGGCGCCGCTGGGGCTGTGGCGGCCGACGCGACCGATGGGGCCCGTGGGTCCGCCCCGGCGGACACCGCAGGCGGCCCGGACACCGCAGGCGGCCCGGACACGACAGGTGCGGATGGCTGGTCCCCGGCCAGGAAGCGGCGGACCAGCGCGGCGGCCTCGGCCAGCGCCGGGCGGCGACCGCCCAGCGGGTCAGCCGGCCACTCGGCGCGCAGCACCACCTCCGTGGTGGGGTTGGTGGCGTCACCGCCGGGCTCGGGGGCCCACCGGTCCACCAGGTGCCCGCCGCCGCCGTCCAGGCAGGTGTCGTGCACCTCCCGGAGGAACACCGACGGTCCGCGTGGACGCTTCCTCCCCTCACCCCACCAGTAACCGGAACAGAGCAGCAGCCGCCGTGGCCGGGTCACCGCCACGTACGCCAGCCGGCGCTCCTCCCGCTCGTCGTGCGCCCGCCAGGCGTCGGTGAAGTCGGTCAGCGCCCGGGCCACCGCGCGCTGATCGGCGGCCTCGGCGAGACCCAGCTCCGGCAGCCCGTCGGCGTCCCCACGCAGCGGGAACGGCAGCATCCCCAGCCCGCCGAGCCAGTGGTCAGAGTTGCGTACCAGGCCGGGCCAGACGCCCCGGCTCAGGCCGGCGACCGCCACCACGTCCCATTCCAGGCCCTTCGCGGCGTGCGCGGTGAGGATCTGCACCGCCCCCTCCACCACCTCCACCTCGCCCGGGGCGAGGCCGCGCTCCTCGTCCTCGGCTGCGGCGAGGTAGGCCAGGAACCCCGACAGGGTGGCTGCCGGGGACTCCCCGCTGAACCGGGCCGCCACGTCGCCGAGGGCGTCCAGGTGACCCCGGGCGAGGCCGGCGTCCCCGGTGCCGTCCCGGCCGGCCCGGACCGCCACCTCCACGTCGAGGCCGATGGTCCGCTCGACGTCTGCGATCAGCTCCGGCAGCGTCTGGTCCAGCCGGTAGCGGAGCAGGGCCAGCTCCTCGCCGTACGTGCGCAGCCGGGTGTAGCCCTGGACCGAGTACGTCTGGGCTGGCCCGAGGTCCGCCAGCGCCTCCACGAGGGTGGCCTCGTCGAGCAGGTCGACGGCGATCTCCGGCCCGTCGTCGGCGGCGAGCCGGCGGCGGCCGGCGGCGACGGCCCGGGCCCGGCGGTGCAGGGCCACCAGGTCACGCGGCCCGATCCGCCAGCGTGCGCCGGTGAGCAGCCGCAGCAGCGCCGCACCGTCGGTCGGGTCGGCGAGCACCCGCAGCGTGCACACCACGTCCCGCACCTCTGGGGTGTCCAGCAGGCCACCCAGCCCCACCACCTCGACGGGCAGTCCCCGGGCACGCAGCGCCGTGGAGATCGCCGGGATCTGGCTGCGCAGCCGGACCAGCACGGCGGTGGAGGGCCGCTGCGGCACCGGGATGTGCTCGGGCAGCGCCCCCGGCATCCGGGCCGCCCCCCGCCAGGCGGCCAGCACGCTGTCGGCGATCCAGTCCGCCTCGTCCGCGTACGTCGGCAGGAGCGCGCAGTGCACGGTGCCGGCGGCCAGGCCGCCGGGGGTACGGTGGCCGATCGGGTCGGCGACGCTCAGCGCCGCGCGCAGCTCCGGCACCCGGGCGCCGGCCGCCCGCAGCGGGGTGGACAGGGCGTTCGCCACGCCGAGGATCTCCGGGCGGTTGCGCCAGCTCGTGGTCAGCCCGAGCATCGCCGCCGGCGTGCCGTCGGAGCGGGCGAACTCGGTGGGGAAACGGTCCAGCGTGCCGGCGCTGGCCCCGCGCCAGCCGTAGATGGACTGGCAGGGGTCGCCGACCGCCGTCACCGGGTGGCCGCCGCCGAACAGGGCGTTGAGCAGCACCACCTGGGCGTGGCTGGTGTCCTGGTACTCGTCGAGCAGCACCACCCGGAAACGG
Organism: Micromonospora sp. RTGN7; assembly: GCF_033804645.1. Classification (NCBI taxonomy): domain Bacteria; kingdom Bacillati; phylum Actinomycetota; class Actinomycetes; order Micromonosporales; family Micromonosporaceae; genus Micromonospora; species Micromonospora sp. RTGN7. The sequence goes on from NZ_JAPZLF010000006.1 coordinate 70,469, forward strand.
TCCCGCTCGATCGTGCCGACCGCCGGGTGGTCCCGGGCCACCCGGGCCGCCCGGGCGAGCTGGTCGGCGAAGTCCATCGCCTCGAAGTCCCTCTTGCGCCGGGCGTACGCCCGGACCAACGGAAGAAGCTTCAGCCGGGTCTGCTGGAGGGCTAGGGCCTTGCGCATGTCGGCGTAGACCCGGCCGGGGCGGGATTGCACGTCGGCGAAGAAGCGGCCGGTCCAGGCGGCCAGGGCGTCCGGGTCGACCAGGTGCTCGTCCAGCTCGCCGGCCAGGGCCAGCACCGCATCGGTGATGGTGCTGGGCATCCGGTCGACGCCGGTCATGTCGCCGTCGTAGTTACGCACCAGCAGGTCGACGAGCTGCCAGCGGGACGCCTCGGTGAGCAGCCGGGTGGATGGCTCGTACCCGGCGCGCAGGCCGTGCTCGGTGACGATCCGCCCCGCGTACGAGTGGTAGGTGGAGACGGTCGGCTCGCCGGCGAACGGGTCGTCCTGCGGGGTCCGGCCCCGCCGCCCGACCCGGCGGACCAACTGGTCGAGCCGGGTACGCACCCGGTGGCCCAGCTCGCCGGCAGCCTTGCGGGTGAAGGTCAGCCCGAGGATCTGCTCCGGCCGGACGTACGCGTTGGCGACCAGCCAGACCACCCGGGCGGCCATCGTCTCGGTCTTGCCGGACCCGGCGCCCGCGACCACCAGCAGCGGCTCCACCGGCGCGGCGATGATCGCCGCCTGCTCGCGGGTGGGCGCGGACAGCCGGAGCAGCTTCGCCAGCTCGACCGGCGTGTACCGGGGGCCGGAGTCGGCGGTGCGGGGCGCCGGAGTCGCGGTGCTGAACAGGGCGGGCTGGGTCACGGTGCCTCTTCGTTCACGACTGTGGGGCTCGCAAGCCGGCTCCTCGCGCTCACGGGCTGTCCGGGCGGCGGGTGGTCGGCGGTTCGACGACCTGGCGCCCCTGGCCGGACACCGGGCAACTCGTGCGCACCGGGCAGACCCGGCACTTCGAGTTGGCGACCGCGGCGAAGGTGGCGGCGGCCATCGTATCGGCGGTGCGCCGCACCAGCGCGGTCGCCCAGCCGGCCTCCGGCCCCTGCCCTGTCGCCGGCTGGCTCTGCTCCTTCGCGTCCTTCGCCCCGGTGCCGAGCTGCACCAGGGCTGCGCCCCCGGACTCGGCGCCGAACTCGGCGAACCCGCCCGCCTCCACTGCCGCCTGGTACGCCCCGAGCTGCGGATGCTCGCCGATCTCGTGCTCGGTGACCACGGTGGACTTGCCGGTCTTCAGGTCGATCACCACGAGCCGTCCGTCGGCGTCCACCTCCAGCCGGTCCACCCGGCCGGTCAGCTCCACCGGCCGGTGCGGGTCGTCGAGCCGGACCGCGAACTCGTGCTCGATGGCGAGCAGCCGGCGCGGGTTGCCGGCCAGCCAGCGCAGCAACTTGTCGACCATCGCCTCGGCCCGTTCCCGCTCCGGGCCGACCATCCACCGGGCGGCCAACTCGATCGCGTCGAACCGGGCGGCCACGTACTCCAGCAGGGCGGAGCGGTCGACGCTGGCGTCCTCGGCGAGCATCGCTGCGGCGTGCACCAGGTTACCCACCCCCTGCGCGGCGCTGGCCGGGCCGCTGCCGCCATGCCGTTCCAGCAGCCAGCGCAGGCTGCACCGCAACGCGCTCTCCATCCCCGACGGGGTGACCCGCACCGGCTCCCCCTCGTCGACCAGCGGCCGGTCGTCGGAGAGGCCGCGCAGCCCCCACCAGTCGTCCGGGTGCGCACCGGGCACCCCGGCGGCGGCCAGGCGGGCCAGTTCCGCCGCCGCCGCGCGCCGCCGGGGATGTGGCGCCGCCGGGTCGGCCACGGCGGTACGCAGCTCCGCGACCAACGCCGGCAGGGTCAGCGCCCGGGGCGGCCCGGCCACCGGCAGAGTCACCGGCCCCGCCGAGTCATCGCCCGGCCCCGCCGAGTCATCGCCCGGCCCCGCCGAGTCATCGCCCGAGCCCGCCGGAGCGTCGCCCGACCCCGGCTCGGGCGGGCCGCCGGGCGGCGTGTCCCCACTCCCGGCCGACGGCGGGGCGGCCGGGCCGCCGTCCGGGGCGACGGGCCGTGGGCCACCGCTGCCGGGGTCACCCGGGCCGGTGGGGTCGAGCTCGTAGAGGAAGCGACTGGGCTGCTCCTCGTGGTCGTCGCCCCCGACCGCGGCCGAGGCGACCGCGCTCACCAGCAGCCGACGGCGGGCCCGGCTCACCGCCACGTGGAAGAGCCTGCGCTCCTCGTCGAGCAGAGCGGAGGTCTGCCCGATCAGGACGGCCCGCCCACCGTCGCCGGAGTCACGGCCGGCCAGCACGTCGACCAGCCGCTCGGAGCCGAGCAGGCTGCCGCGCAGCCGCAGGTCAGGCCAGACGCCCTCCTGCACCCCGGCGACCGCCACCAGGTCCCACTCCAACCCCTTGGCGGCGTGCGCGGTGAGCAGCCGGACGGCCTCGCCCCGGTCGGCCGTCGCGGCCAGGGTGTCGGCCGGCAGATCCTGGGCGAGCACATGGTCGAGGAAGACCTCCGTACGGGCGCCGGGAAGCCGGTCGGCGAAGCGGGCAGCCGCGTCGAAGAGCACCAGCACCGCGTCCAGGTCCCGGTCGGCGGCCTCAGCCCGCCAGCGCCGCGCGGTCTCGTGCTCGCCGGTCGCTTCCCGCCCCCGGGTGATCGCCCCGGCCCAGCGCTCGGCCAGGCCGCTGGCGTTCCACACCGCCCACAGCACGCCCTCGGCGGTCGCCTCGGGCCGCCCGGCCGCCTCCCGGGTGATGGCCAGCAGGCCGGCCACCGCCTGCGCCGGCTCCGCCCAGTGCCGGTCGATGGCCGCCAACTCCTCCGGGTCGCGCAGCGCGTCAACGATCAGCTCACCGGAGGGGCGGCGGTCGCCGAGGGCCAGGGCGAGCGAGCGCAGCCCCTGGCGCAGCCGCCGCTCGGCCAGCGGGTCGGCCCCGCCCAGCGGCGAGTGCAGCAGCGCCACCGCCGACTCCTCGTCCAGCCGCTCCGGCTCCAGGGCGCAGCGCAGCAGGAGCAGCAGCGGGGCGACCGCCGGTTGCAGGTGCAGCGGCAGGTCCTCGCCGTGCACCACGGTCGGCACCCCGGCGGTGTGCAGCGCCCGGCGCAGCACCGGTAGCTGCCGGGCGGTCGAGCGGACCAGCACCGCCATCCGCGACCACGGCACACCGCCGAGCAGGTGCGCCGCGCGCAGCGCCTGGGCCAGCCAGGCCGCCTCGCTGGTGGCCGAGCGGAAGGTGCGCACCTCGACCGAGCCGGGCGGGGCCTCGGGCAGCGGACGCAACCGCCGGTGGGCGTTCGGGCCGCGCAGGCGGCCGGTGAGCCGCCGGGTGGCGGCGATCAGCCCCGCCCCCGACCGGTACGAGGTGGTCAGCAGGACCTGGGCGGCCGGCGCACCGGAGGCGGTGCGGAACCGGTGTGGGAAGGTGCCCACCCCGGCCGGGTCCGTGCCCCGGAAGGCGTACGTGGAGGAGTCCGGGTCGGCGAAGGCCACCAGGGACTTGCCGCCGCCGGCCACCACGCCGAGAAGGTCGAGCTGGGCCGGGTCGGTGTCGGCCAACTCGTCGACGTACACGTGGGCGAGGCGGCGGCGCTCCGCCTCCAGCAGCTCCGGATCGTCCAGCAGCAGCCCGGTGGCGGCCCGGACCAGCTCCGCCGGGTCGTACGCGATCGAGCCGCGGTTGCTGACGTCGCGCAGGGCGAGCACGGCGACGTACTCCCGCAGGAAGCGGGCGGCGGCCGGCCAGTCCGCGCGGCCCAGCTTCTCCCCCAGCCGGGCCAGTTCCACCGGGCCCACCCCGCGCTCCGCAGCCCGCATCAGCAGGTCGCGGAGCTGGGCCGCGAACGCCCGGGTACGCAGGGCGGGGCGCAGGTCCTCGGGCCAGCCGACCGGGTCGTCGTCGGGCTCCTCGCCGACCACGTCCAGCAGCTCCCGGATGATCAAATCCTGCTCCGGGCCGGTGAGCAGCCGGGGCGACGGCTCGCCCCGCTCGGCGGCGGCCCGGCGCAGCAGCCCGTACGCGTACGCCGGGAAGGTGCGTACCAGCGGCTCGCGCAGCACCCGGTGGCCGTCCCCGGCCACCCGGGCCTCGATCCGGCGGCGCAGGTCGGTGGCCTGCCGGCGGCCGAAGGTGAGCACCAGGACCCGCTCGGGGTCGGCCCCCTCGGCCACCCGGGCGGCGACCGCCTCGACGAGGGTGCTGGTCTTACCGGTGCCGGGCCCGCCGACGACCAGCATCGGCCCGGCGGTGTGCGCCACGATTTCGGCCTGCAACGGGTCGTCCCGCCACTCCTCAGGCCCAGTCCCCTCGCCCTGGGGGTGGTCGGCACGCGGCTCCTTGGCCGCCGCACGGCCTACGGGTTCCCCCGCGTACGTCAGACCGCCGCGCGGCGCCTCATCCGGCGGGCCACCGGCGGCCGGCTCCTCGGCGTACGCGTCATCGCCGCCCGGCCCCCCGGCCCGACGCTCCCGCGTGGTCGCCCCCTCGGGCCGACCATCCCCCCGCGTGGTCGCCCCCTCGGGCCGACCATCCCCCCGCGCCGCCCCACCGGACCGACGGTCCCCCCGGGCCGCCTCGGCAGGCCGACGCACCAGCCGGTACGCCTGCATCTCCCCATCCCACCACGCCCCTACGACACCCCACCCACCCCCGGCCCCCCACCCACCCCCCGGCCTCCCACCCACCCCGATCCGGTTGATCATGAAGTTAGCGCCACGACACGCCGACAGCCGCGCCGGTAACTTCATGATCGACTGCGGGCGCGGGTGGGACCGGGTCGGGTGCGGGGGGCCTCGGGGAGATGGGGGTTAGGGGAGGTGGGGGGTTAGGGCGTCGAGGGCGGCGGGGATCGTGTCGACGACAGTGAGGAGGCCCAGGCCGGCCGGCTTGAGGAAGTTCTGGTCGGCGAGGCCGGCCAGCCAGTCGAGCAGGGGCCGGTAGAAGCCGTCCGCGTCGACCAGCACCATCGGCTTGGCGTGCTGGGCCAGGGTGGCCGTGGTCCAGACCTCGAACAGCTCGTCCAGGGTGCCCAGCCCGCCGGGCAGGGTGAGGAACGCGTCCGACTTGTCGATCATGACGGTCTTGCGGTCGGCCATGCTGCCGGTGACCAGCAGTTCGTCCGAGGCGAGGTCGGCCACCTCCAGGTCGACCAGGGACTGCGGGATCACCCCCAGGGTGGCTCCGCCGGCGGAGCGGGCCCCGTCCGCCACCGCGCCCATCATCCCGACGCAGCCGCCGCCGCTGACCAGGGTGTGACCGCGGCGGGCGATCTCCGCGCCCGCCTCGGCGGCCAGGTCCAGCCAGCGCCGGTCGAGGGTGCGGGAGGACGCGCAGAAGACGCAGATCGCCGCCACCGGACTCAGTCCTCCCGGCCCTGCTCGGCTGCGGCCCGCTGATCCGCCCCGGTCTGCGCGACGACCTCCTCGCGGACCGCCTCCTGCTCGACGGAGAGCGCGGCCTCGGCCTCCACGATGTGCCGGACGGCCGCGGTGACGTCGTCGGTGAGACAGATCAGCTCCAGGTCGACCGGCCCGATCTTGCCGTCGGCGGCCATCGTGTCGCGCAGCCAGTCGAGCAGGCCACGCCAGTAGTCCGTCCCCATCAGCACCACCGGGAACCGGGTGACCTTGCCGGTCTGCACCAGGGTCAGCGCCTCGAACAGCTCGTCCATGGTGCCGAAGCCGCCGGGCAGCACCACGAACGCCTGGGCGTACTTGACGAACATGGTCTTGCGGACGAAGAAGTACCGGAAGTCGATGGCCAGGTCGACCCAGTCGTTGAGGCCCTGCTCGAACGGCAACTCGATGCCGAGGCCGACGGAGAGCCCGCCGGCGTCGCTGGCGCCCCGGTTGGCGGCCTCCATCACGCCCGGCCCGCCGCCGGTGATCACCGCATACCCGGCCCGGGCCAGGGCTGCGCCCAACTCCTCGGCCAGCCGGCACTCGGGACTGTCCGGCATGCTGCGGGCGGAGCCGAAGACGCTGACGGCCGGCGGCAGGTCGGCAAGGGTGTCGAAGCCCTCCACGAACTCCGACAGGATGCGCAGCGCCCGCCACGCGTCCTTGGTCTTCCAGTCGCCGCGACCCCGCGAATCCAGCAGCCGCTGGTCGGCGGTGCTGGTCGGAATGGCCTGACGGCGCAGCGTGACGGCGCCCCGGTGCCGTTCCCGCCCCGGCTCGCGACTAGGGCTGTGCCCGCTGCTGTCACTCATGGGAGCAACCGTAGTGGAGGGACACCTACCGGGTGCGACCCCCGCACCAGGCGAAGGCGGAGAAATTCTTCACGACCGCGGCAACTAATTCGGTCGCACCCACGTCTTAGTATTCACATACCGGGTATGCCCCGGCACGCGCCTTCGGGGGAGGAGCCAGCGTGATCAGCAACAGCGAAATGATCCGGATCCGTCGGCAGATGCAGCGACGCATCCAGGACGTGGTGGCCGAGCGCCGCCGCGCCCGGCAGATGGAAGCCGCCGTCGCCGACCTCACCGGCGACCCGGCAGACACCCGCCCCGAGCCGTCCCTGACCCCGACCGCCTGACCGGCCGGGCGGCCCGCCCACCGATCCCGGTGGCACGGGCCGCCCGGCCGCACACTCCCAGCCCGATCGCGGTCCCACCCGAAGACAAGCCGCCCCGGGCACGGGCCCTACCCGGGGGCGGACCGGCATGGGCGGACCGGCATGGGCGGACCGGCATGGGCGGGCTCAGGCGGGGCGGGCTCAGGCGGGGGTGAGCCAGCGATGCAGGGTGGTCGCCCCCTCGCGGATCTTGCTGATCTCGACATGCTCGTCGGGATGGTGAGCCAGGTTGGGGTCGCCCGGGCCGAAGTTCAGCGCGGGAATGCCCATCGCGGCGAACCGGGCCACGTCCGTCCAGCCCAGCTTGCCGATCGGCGCGGCGCCGACCGCCGCCAGGAACTCCTGCGCGGGGGCCGCGTCCAGCCCGGGGGCCGCCCCGGCCGCCGTGTCGGTGACCCGCAGGTCGAAGCCCGCGAAGACCTCGCGCAGGTACGCCTCGGCCTCGGCCGGGGTGCGATCCGGCGCGAACCGGTAGTTCACCTCGATCTCGCAGTGGTCCGGCACCACGTTGCCGGCGACCCCGCCGTTGATCCGCACGGCGTTCATGCCCTCGCGATAGTCGCAGCCGTCGATGGTGACCCGGCGCGCCTCATACCCGGACAGGCGGCTCAGCACCTCGCCGGCGGCGTGGATGGCGTTCACCCCGTGCCAGGAGCGCGCCGAGTGGGCCCGTACGCCGGTGGTGGTCACGACCGAGCGCATGGTGCCCTGGCAGCCGGCCTCGACGATGCCGTGCGTCGGCTCCAGCAGCACCGCGAAGTCCGCCTGGAGCCACTCCGGGTACGCCTCGGCGACCAGGAAGAGCCCGTTGTACTTCGACTCGATCTCCTCGGCCTCGTAGAAGAAGTACGTCACGTCGTACTTCGGCTCGGGCAGGGTGACCGCCAGGTGCAGCGCGTACGCCACCCCGGACTTCATGTCCGAGGTGCCGCAGCCGTACATCAGGTCCCCGCGCGTGGTCGACGGGAAGTTGTTGTTCAGCGGAACGGTGTCCAGGTGCCCCGCGAGCACCACCCGGGAGGCCCGCCCCAGGTCGGTACGCGCCATCACGGTGTTGCCGTGCCGGAACGTGGTCAGGTGCGGCAGCCCCCGGAGCACCTCCTCGACGCAGTCGGCGATCACCTTCTCGTCGAGGGAGACGGATTCGATGTCGACCAGGGCACGGGTCAACGCCACCGGATCGGCGAGGACCTCAGGGGTCAGCGGGTTGTCCATGGTTCGCACGGTACCGTCACAGGCGTGACGACTGCACAGCCTGCGTGGGGAATTGGACTGGCCACCACCACCGCTGACGAGCAGGTGCTCGACACCTGGTACCCGACGGGCAAGCTGGGGCTCGGCGAGCTGCCGCTGGTCCCGGGCGAGGACGAGGCGGACGTGCTGGACCTGCCGCCGGGAGCCCTCGGCGAACGGGCGCTGCCCGGTCTGCGTACGGTCCAGGTGGTCACCGAGATCGGCTCGCTGGACGACCCGATCGCCGATGCCGCCGACGCGTACCTCAGGTTGCACCTGCTCTCCCACCGGCTGGTGCGCCCCAACGAGCTGAACCTCGACGGCATCTTCGGCAAGTTGGCGAACGTGGCCTGGACGTCGGCCGGGCCGTGCCCGCCGGAGCGGGTGGACGAGCTGCGGGTCATCGAGCGGGCCGCGGGCCGGCACCTGGCCGTGTACGGGGTGGACAAGTTCCCCCGGATGACCGACTACGTGGTCCCCGCCGGGGTGCGGATCGCCGACGCGGACCGGGTCCGGCTCGGCGCGCACCTGGCCGCCGGTACCACCGTGATGCACGAGGGCTTCTGCAACTTCAACGCCGGCACGCTCGGCACCTCGATGGTCGAGGGGCGGATCGTGCAGGGCGTGGTGGTCGGCGACGGCTCCGACATCGGCGGCGGTGCGTCGATCATGGGCACTCTCTCCGGCGGTGGCACCGACAAGGTGCGCATCGGCGAGCGGAGCCTGGTCGGCGCGAACGCGGGCGTCGGCATCTCGCTCGGCGACGACTGCGTGGTCGAGGCGGGCTGCTACGTCACGGCCGCCTCCAAGGTCACCCTGCCGGATGGCCGGGTGGTCAGGGCCCGCGAGCTGTCGGGCGTCGACGGGCTGCTGTTCTGGCGCAACTCGGTCACCGGCGCGCTGGAGGCCCGCCCCCGCACCGGCCGGGGCATCGAGCTGAACGCCGCCCTGCACGCCAACGACTGACGGGCCCGACAGCACGAGAGCCGACAGCTACAAGGGCCGGCAGCACGAGGGCGCCGGCCACGAAGCTGAGGACCGATATGCGCGGCCCGATCCGGCAACGTCCGGGCCCGGCGGGGACGTCCGCCGGGCCCGGACGCCTGATCACCGCAGCCGGTACGCCTGGATGATCCGCGTGCTCACCGTGCTGCCGGCGGTGTCCTTCGCGGTGGCCCGCAGCGAGACGTAGCCGGCGCCAGCCGGGTGTTTCACCGTGGCCGTCCAGCCGGAGCCCTGGCGGCGCAGTTCCGCCTTGCGCCAGGTCTTCCCGCCGTCGTAGGAGGCATCGACGGTCAGCGATGATACCTTCGCCGCCGGGGCGCCTTCCTGCCGCTCGACCCGTACAGGGACCGTGAAGGACCGGCCGGCCGGGGCGCTGTTGTCGGCACGAAGCGCCGGGGTGAAGCGCACCGCCATCGCCGGCAGTGCCGCGAAGCCGTCACCGGGGACGTGCCGGGACCGGAACGTCCACGCGCTGGTGACCTCGGTGCTCAGGTCGACGAGGCCGCGCTTGGCCAGGGTCTCCACCCGGTAGTCCGCCGCGCCCGCCGGCACTCGGAACTCCCCGTAGCCCGCGTACTCACTCTCCCCGACCAGCTTGCCCTCGCGGTACAGCCTGGTCCACTCGGGGTCATTGAACGACCCACCGGGATGCCCGGCCGCGTCGCTGTGCACGGGCAGGTTGACCACGACCGTGTCGCCCGCGCGGGTGATCCCGTCCGACGGCCAGCGCCGTGCCGGGAAGGACGGCGCGAGCGGGGCGACACCCCAGGTCTCGTGGTACGTCCGCCCGGCCCGGTACGCGGTGGGCCGGGTGAACAGCACCGCCTCGATGTCCAGCCAGCCCTCCGGGGCACGGGTGCCGAAGTCCAGCTCCGTCTCCCACCGCACGTGGTTCGTGCTGTAGTGCTCGACCCGGCGGCCGGGCGTGGGGATGGGCAGGACCAGCCCGGAGCCGCCGGTGTTGTACTCCAGCTCGCCCATGACGAACCGATCGGCCTCCAGCCCGGGGTAGGGGTCCCGGAAGGTGTGCACGACGGTGGCCAGGTCCCGGCTGCGGTAGTGCTTGACGAAGCCGGTCGGCATCCGGCCGGGGAACGCCTCCAGCAGCGCGTACAGGTACGGGCTGGCGGAGGCGTCCTGGGCGGCCCACTGGCTGCCGATCGTGGCGACGAACCGATCGGGAGTGCTGGCCGGGCCGACCTGTCCGACGGTCAGCCCCTCGAAGGCATCGCTCCACAGGCCGAACGAGTAGCTGCTCTCGTCGGCGCCGAAGAAGATCGCGCTGACGTCGATCAGATGGGGGACCGCGCCGCGCTGCGGCACCGTGTTCAGCACCGGCTTGGCGGTGCGGGCGTCGAGGGTGAGCCGGAGCGCCCGGTCGACGACCAGTTCGGGCCGGGCGAGCAGGGTTGCCCCGGTGGGCTCGCCGTCCGCGTCCGTGGCGAACAGGTAGCTGGCCAGCCCGTACCGCCCCTTCGGGACGCGCACGGTCACCGTGCCGTCGGCATCGTAGACGTCCGTGGGGAACTCGGAGGTGTCCAGGTTGACCAGGGTGGTGCCGTACTCGGTGGCGGGCCTGCCGTCCTGGCCGAGGTGGCTGATGGTGACCTCGTAGCTCTCCACCTCGCGGTGCACCGCGATCGGGGTGACCGCCACCGTCGCGCCGGACCGGGCGACGATCCGCCCGGTGTAGTAGCCGTCCGGGCTGTCCACCCGGGTGTCGGCGGTGACGGTGGCCTGCGCCTGGCCGCCGGCCGGCACGGTGATCCGGGACGCACCGAGCCGGAACAGGCCGGCCGGGGCGGGGTCGCCGCCCGGCCCGGTGGCCTCGACGGCGAGGTCGAGGGTGACCGGGGTGGCCCCGGAGTTATGCCAGGTCACCGTCCGGCCGACGACCGGGTCGTCGCCGTGCGGCCACTGCGCGCGGCCGAAGGACACGCTCGCCGGGTCGCTGGTGAGCTGCTGGCCGATCGCGCGGGCCACGTCGACCCGGCCCGCGCCCTGCTGGTACGCGGTCTGTCCCGGATGCGGTTTCGCCGAGGCCATCAGGGTCGACTTGAGCGCACCGGCCCGCCAGTCGGGGTGGCGCTGGGCGAGCAGCGCCACCGAGCCGACGACGTGCGGGGTGGCCATCGACGTGCCGGAGAGTGACATGTACTTCTCGCCGACCGGCTCGCCGATGTCGCTGCCGGCGGCCCGGGCCGCGACGATCTCCACGCCGGGGGCGGTGAGGTCGGGCTTGAGGGCGTCGTCGCCGACCCGGGGTCCGCGACTGGAGAAGTCGGCCAGCTCGTCGTCCCGGTCGACGGCGCCGACCGCCAGGGCGGCGTCCGCGCTGGCCGGGGAGCCGACGGAGCCGTCCGAGCCGCTGTTGCCGGCGGCGAGGACGAAGAGGGTGCCGGTCTGCGCGGTGAGGGTCTGCACCGCCTGCTCCAGCGGATCCACCTCGGGGGTGTCCATTCCGCTGAGACTCATGTTGACCACGGTGGCGTGCTTCTCCACCGCCGCCCACTGCATGCCGGCGAGGATGGCGGAGTCCGAGCAGCCGAAGCTCTCGCAGACCTTGCCGGAGAGCAGCGTCGCGTCCGGCGCCACCCCTCGGTATTTTCCGCCCGAGGCAGCGCCGCTGCCGGCGATGATCGAGGCGACGTGGGTGCCGTGACCGATCACGTCGCCCGGCTCGGGCGCCTCGCTGAAGTTGCGCGACTCGGCGAGCCGGCCGGCGAAGTCGGGGTGGTCGGGGTCGACGCCGGTGTCCAGCACCGCGACGGTGACGCCGCTGCCGGTGAGGCCGGCGGCGTGGGCGGCCGGCGCGCCGATCTGCGGCACGCTGTGGTCGAGGGTGACCTGACGCCGGCCGTCCAGCCAGAGCCGGTCGACACCCTCCGCCGTGTCGACGCGGGCCGAGGCCCGGCCGGTGGTCACCGCACCCCAGACCGCACCGGCCCGGGCCTTCTCGGCCGTCAGCGCCGCCCCACCGATGGCGGGCAGGTCGCGGGTGACCCGGGTGCCGGTGATGCCGGCGACGGCCCGGCGGGCGTCGGCCGACCGGTACGACACGAGCAGCGGAAGGGTGTCCCGACGTGCGTCGTCGTAGCCGGCGTCGATCAGCCCGGTGACGTCGAAGAGCCGCCGGTCCACCTTGCCGGACCGCAGCAGCGGCAGCGCGTCCTGGGGTAGCACGGTGACGTGACCCCGGTCCCGTTGGACCAGGAACCGCAGCTCTGCACGGCCGGCACCGGGCCGGACGGAGACCACGCCGCCGGCGGTGACGGTGACCCGGTCGCCGGTGACCAGGGTGACCGTGGCCGGGCGGCCGGCGGCCTTACCGGCCGGTCCGGAGCCGGCGGTCGGGGCCCCGACGGTCGAGGCCGGGCCGGCACCGGTGGCTGCGGTGGGGGGCATGGCCGGGGCGGCCCCGGCCGGGGTGGTCAGCGGTGCCGCAAGCACCAGACCGAGTGCCAGCGCCAGGCCGGCGGACTTTCTTCCTGTTCGATGCAACGGATCCTCCTCGTAAGGCGTCATCACTGACAGGGATCGCACAGACACAGAAGAGGATTGCATACGCGGTATACATAAGAGAAGTAAGAAAGGTGACAAAATTCGCACGAGGCAGCGACCGGGCCGGAGATGATCGGCCGATGACCTCCATGAAGGACCGCATGCTCGCCGGCGAGCTCTACCGCGCCGAGGGCCCGGAGATCCTGGCCGACCTGGACCGGGCCGCCCGCCTCAACGAGGCGTTCAACCGCAGCTCGGCGACCGACCCCGAGGGCCGGCTGGAGGCGCTGCGCGCGCTGCTCGGCTCCGTCGGCGAGGGCACCTGGGTCCGCCCACCGTTCCACTGCGACTACGGCTGGAACAGCCATCTCGGGCCGCGCGGGTTCGTCAACTTCAACGCCGTTTTCCTCGACATCGCCCGGATCAGCATCGGCGCGGACGTCCAGATCGGACCGAACGTGCAGTTGCTGACCGCCACCCACCCGGTCGACCCGGAGCCCCGGCGGGAGAAGTGGGAGGCTGCGCAGCCGATCACGCTCGGAGACAACGTCTGGCTCGGCGGTGGGGTGATCGTGCTGGCCGGGGTGAGCATCGGCGACGACACGGTGGTCGGCGCGGGCGCCGTGGTAACCCGCGACCTGCCGGCCGGCGTCGTCGCGGTGGGCAACCCGGCCCGGCCGGTACGCACCGTCAACTGAGGGCCGATATCCGGTCATCACGGCCCTCACCTGCGAAAACGTCTCGCCACAGGGGTGGCCGAAGCGGGTCCGGGTGGTGCACTCTGGGTAGTGGAACCATTACTAGGAGGCACCAATGGCCGGCCGGGTGCTCGAACTTCGCGTCCACGGCGTGTCCAACACTCCCCCGGCCCAGGTGCTCGGCCTGGCCCCTCAGCCGGGCGACGACGCCCCCCGCCCCTGGCTGGTCGCCGGCGACGAGGTCACGGGCTTCTACCGCTCCACCGCCGCCCGCCCGGACGACTCGGTCACGGTGGAGGCGTACAGCTGGGGGCAGTTGACCTCCGGCGCGCGGACCGCGCGAGACGTGGAGCGGGCCCTCTGGACGCTACTGCTGCCGTTCACGCTGGCGAACGTGGCGCTGCACGCCCGGCCAGGCATTCCGCCGGACCCGGGCCAGGAGCGCTGGGGCAGCCGGTCCGGGATCACCGCCTGGCTGATCCGGTTGTTCTGCCTCAGTCTCACCGGGACGCTGATCCTCGCCGCCACCGGCATCGGTGTGGACCTGGTCGCCTGGCAGTGCGTCGACGACGACTGCCTCGGCCGCATCCCCGGGCCGTGGGAGTTCCTCGCGCACGGCTGGTGGCGGGAGGATGCCCACGCCCTGGCCGCCGGCCTGGGGATCCCGCTGGTCCTGCTGATGCTCCTCGGCCTGCTCGCCTGGCGGACCTACCAGTACGAGGCGGAGATGCCCGCCGCACCGGCCACCGACGCGTCGGCGCAGGACGCCGAGGCCGCCAACCCGCTACAGGACCACACCTTCTGGTGCGGCGAAGGTCAACTGCGCCGCGCCGGCGTGCTGCACCTCTGCGTCGGGGCGGCGGTCGCGGCGGCCGTGCCGCTCGGCGCGGTGATCGCGATGGACCCACCCCTGGGCGTACGGGCCGCCATCGCCTGGCCCACCGTGGGGTTGCTCGTCGCGGTCGTGACGATCGCGGTGGTAGCGCTGGGTCGGCCCTGGCTGAGTCGACGCGCCGGGGACACCCCGCTCGGGGCATGGAGCGTGACCGTCATCGCCCTGACCTGCGCCGGGGTCACCGGCACGGTGCTGCTCCTGCTGCTGCCGGACGGCCCGGCCGGGACCCCGCTGGCCGAGCTGCGGCCGCCGGCCGGGTGCCTGCGCGACCCGGCCACCGCCGGCTGCGCGGTCGACCACTCGCTGCCCGGCTACGACTGGATCATCGCCTGGTACGGCACCGGTCAGGTGCTCCTGCTGGCGGCCATCGCCTCGGTGTCCCGCTCCGGCCGGCGCGCGCTGGCCGCCCCCGTGACCGCTGCGGTGCTCCTCCCGCTCGGGGTCGCCTGGATCGCCGGCTGGCTGCCCGCGACGCCCCCGGCGCCGCAGCGGCTGGACGGCTGGATGCTCAGCGTCCCCGCGATCGCGCTGGCCGGCATCGGGCTGCTGCTGCCCCGCACCGGCCCCGCCGCACCGGCTGAGAACCGGGAACCGCACACCGACCTCGGCTGGGGAGGCCGGGGGCCGGCGGTCATCGCCGGCTTCGGCTGGCTGCTCGGCATCGCGTACTGCTCCGGGGTGCTCTACTGGGTCACCGCCCGGCTCACCGACGGTGCCCCGTCCGACGACCGGATCGGCGTGGTCCCACCACTGCCGGTGATGTGGGCCGGGCTCGCCTTCGCCGTCGCGGTGCTGGCACTGGCCGGGCTCGCCCTCCGCGCCGGTCTGCTCTTCCACCGGCTACGCCGGGAGGAGTACGCCCGGCTGGTGCCGGAGGACAACACCCTATCCGCCCACGACCGACGGCGCTGCCGGGACGTGAGTGCCTTCCGGGCGCTGCACCGGCTGGTCGGCGAGCACGCCGTTCGACTGGTCGGCTGGTACGCGGCGGTCGGCGCGCTGCTCGGCACCCTCGGCTCCGCCGCGGCCCTGTCCCACCTCCCGCCGGACGCCGCCACGGTGACCGGATGGCCGATGGTGGTGAAGACGGTGGCCGACATCGGCGACGCCCTGCTCGGCTGGCTGCCGGTGGCGATCGCCACCGTGGGGCTGCTGGTGTACCGCAACGACACGGTGCGCCGGTCGGTCGGGGTGTTCTGGGACATCGGCACCTTCTGGCCCCGCGCCGCGCACCCGCTTGCCCCGCCGAGCTACGCCGAGCGGGCGGTGCCGGAGTTGCAGACCCGCACCGCCGGCCTGCTCGCGCTGGGTGAGCACGACCCGCACCGGGTGGACGGGATCATCCTGTCGGGGCACAGCCAGGGCACGTTGATCTGCGCGGCGGTGATCCTCCAGCTCCCGGCCCGCTGGCGTCGGCGGATCTGGTTCTTCTCCTACGGCTGCCAGCTCACCCGCCTGTACGGGCGGATCTTCCCGGCGTACTTCGGGCCGGACCGGCTACCGACGCTCACCGAAGCGCTGCGGGGGCCGTCCGCGTGGCCCGGCTGGACCAACTTCTGGCGCGACACCGACCCGTTGGGCTGGCAGGTCACCGCCGGCGAACGGGACCTGCCGGTGCGCGACCCGGACGCCCTGCATCCCACCGGCGGGGAGGTCGCCGACCCGCCGATCCGCAACCACAGCGGCTACCCGGACGCTGCCGAGTTCCGCCGCGAACGGGCCAGGGTGACCTGGCTGCTCCGCCGGCCGGTCCCGGCACCCCGGGAGGGAGTCGACTAGGGCCTCGGTTTCGCCAGCCGGACCACCAGGTCGGCACGGTCGGCGGTGGCGGCCACCAGGGCCGCGTTGGCCTCGTCGCTGCCCAGCGCCCAGGCCCGCGCCCGCTCCGGCGACCGCCCGTACGCCTCGTGCCGGGCGGTCAGCCTCTCCCGCCGCAGGTCGGCGTCCAGATCGAGGAACCACGCCTCGTGCAGCAGCGACCGCACCTCGTCCCACGGGTCCTCGGGCAGCAGCAGGTAGTTGCCCTCGGTCACCACCAGCCGGACCTCCGGCGGCACGTCGATCGCCCCGGCAACCGGCTCCTCCAGGTTCCGGCGGAACTGCGGCGCCCAGACCGAGGTCGGCTCCAGCCGGTGCAACCGACGCAGCAGCGCGACATACCCACCGCCGTCGAAGGTGTCCACCGCGCCCTTGCGCGTGTCCCGGCCGAGCCGGCGCAGCTCGGCCTGGGCCAGGTGGAACCCGTCCATCGGCACCAGCCGGGCGGCCTGGCCCAGCTCGGCGACGATCCGCTCGGCCAGAGTGGACTTGCCGGCCCCCGGGGCGCCGGCGATGCCCAGCAGCTGGCGGGGGCCGCCGTCGGCCAGGGCTCGGGCGCGGGCCACCAACTCCTCCACGGCCAGCACCCGCGCGGCCGGCATCAGTCGAGGACCGGCGCGGTGATCGTGAAGCGGGCCTCCACCGCCGCGTGCACGTTCTGCAACTGCGGGTCCAGGTCGAGCTCCGGCGCGGCGTCCTCCGGACCGCCGCCCTTGAACGCGGCGCGGGTCATCATCGGCTGCGGGTTCATCCCGGTGTCGGCGAGTTCCAGCAGGGCCGTCACCCGGGCGCCCAGCGCCTCGGCGTACTCCCGGGCGCGGACCAGCGCGTCGGCGATCGCGGCGTGCCGGGCCTCCCGGTACGCCGGGCTGTCCGGGCGCAGCGACCACCACGGGCCGGCGACCTCCACCTGGTCCTGGTCGGCCAGGCGGAGCATCAGCTCGCCCAGCGCGGTGAGATCGGTGACGGTGACGGTGGTGGCGACGCTGCCGTGCCAGGCCACCACCCGCTCGCCGGAACGCTTCGTCTCCGGCCACACCCGCAGGTCGCCGGTCTCCCGGCGGTCCACCGCCGGCTCGGCGGAGTCGAGCAGCACCCGTACGGCGGCGGCCCGCTCGGCGAGCCGGGTCAGCGTGGCCGCCCGGTCCCGGTCCCGGGCCATCGCGGTCACCGTGAACCGGGCCAGCTCGGGAGCAACTTCCCGGTACGCCTCGCCGCGCACCGCCACGACCGGTCCGTCCACCATGCCCTCACCCTAGATGAAGGAAGGGCACCTCATTAACTCCTGCGGTGGAGCAGGTGCCCTTCTCCACACCGTCGGTGGCTCAGGACGGCGCGGTCGGCAGGTGACCGGTATAGGTCACCGTGCCCGCCGCCACCCGGCACCCGGTCAGGTGGCCGCCGGCCGCGCCGAGCGACAGCAGGTACGCCAGCTCGCCGTCGACGGCGTCGGGGCGTTCTGCTGGTTGCCGGACAGCCACGCCGACCGGGAAGTCCCGGCCGACCGGGGACAGCTCGCGGTCGAGCAGCGCCAGCCGCAGCCCGCGTGCCCGCTGGTAGTGCCCTACCAGGGTCGCCGCGTCGCCGGCCCGCAGCGCGGCGGCGAACTGGTCGAGGATCCCGGTGACCCGGGCGAGCTGGTCGAGGATCTGGTCGCGGTTGTTCAGCAGCATGTCCGCCGTCCGGGTGGCCGGGGTCGCCGCGACCCGGGTGCCGTCGCGGAAGCTCCCGGCGGCCAGGCCGAGCACGGCGTCGCGCAGGTCGGAGTCCGCCACCGCGCCGGCCAGGCCGCCGGCCAGCAGGTGTGGGACGTGCGAGGCGAGCGCCGCCGCCGCGTCGTGCGCGTCCGGCGCCATCGGTACGACCCGGGCGCCGAAGACGTCGACGACCAGGGCGGCCAGCGTCCGGAACCGGTCGACGCCCTCGGCCGTGGGGCAGAGCACCCAGGCCGCGCCGTCGAGGAGCCCGGGGTCGGCGGAGGTCAGGCCGGCGCGTTCGGCCCCGGCCATCGGATGCCCCGGGACGAAGCGGTCGGTCAGGCCGTGCGCCGCCGCGAACCCGGCGATCCCGCCCTTCGTGCTGCCCACGTCGGTGATCACACAGTCGGGGCCGGTGTGCTCGGCGACGGTGAGCAGGGTGTCCGGCAGGCTGGACAGCGGGCCGCAGAGAAACACCACGTCCCGGTCGCGGACGGCGTCGGCCAGCTCGTCGGGGAAGGCGATGCCCCGGGCCCGCCCCTGTGCGCGGGTGGCGGCGTCCGGGTCCCAGCCGGCGACGTCGAGCCCACGCTCATGCAGGCGGAGCAGGACGGAACCGCCGATGAGCCCCGTGCCCACCACGGCGGCCCGCGGGTTGCCACCGCGCCTCTCCACGATCACGCACCTCGGCGTTCCGGTCAATGGACGCCGAGGTCCTCCCGACGTGGTCCGACCGAGGATATCGCCCCGCAAGTTGCCCCGCCCGTGCCCGGGCGAACGTCGTCCCGGGGTCAGGGCTGGGCGAGGCGCGCGGCGACCGCCGCGATGTGCTCGTCGGACTCGGTCAGCGCCGCCCGGACGTGCCGCGCGCCGCCTGGGCCATAGAACACGCCGGCGGCGACCAGGACACCCCGGCGGGCCAGCCAGTCGACCGTCGCCCAGCAGTCCTCGCCCCGGGTCATCCAGAGGTAGAGCCCGGCCTCGGAGTGCTCGACCGTGAACCCGGCCCCGGTGAACGCGGCGAGAAGCTGCTCCCGCCGGGCCCGGTAGCGCTCCCGTTGGGCGTCGGCGTGTTCCTGGTCACCGAGCGCGGCGATCATCGCCGCCTGCACCGGGGCGGGCACGATCATGCCGGCGTGCTTGCGCACCGTCAGCAGCTCGGCCACCAGCGCGGGATCGCCGGCCACGAAGCCCGCCCGGTACCCGGCGAGGTTGGAGCGCTTGG
The DNA here is from genome assembly GCF_033804645.1 of Micromonospora sp. RTGN7. Taxonomy (NCBI): domain Bacteria; kingdom Bacillati; phylum Actinomycetota; class Actinomycetes; order Micromonosporales; family Micromonosporaceae; genus Micromonospora; species Micromonospora sp. RTGN7. The sequence continues at coordinate 89,154 of NZ_JAPZLF010000006.1, forward strand.
AGAGCGAGTGCACCGCCAGCACCCCGTCGTACGACCCGCCGCACACCTCGGGGGCGAGCACGGAGACCGGCTCGGCGGCAGCTGACCAGGCCAGCGGCAGGTAGCACTCGTCGCTGGCCACCACGGCGCCCCGCTCCCGGGCCCAGTCGACCACCTTGCGCAGGTGGTTGGCGGGCAGCACCCGGCCGGTGGGGTTGCCGGGCGAGTTCACCCAGACCAGGCGGACCCGGGGGTCGGGGCCGAGCGCGGTCAGCGAGTCGGTGCGCACGGTGGTGGCACCGGCGAGCCGCACCCCGGCCTCGTACGTCGGATAGCAGACAGACGGCACCACGACGATGTCGCCGGGGCCGAGGCCGAGCAGGGTGGGCAGCCAGGCCACCAGCTCCTTGGAGCCGATGGTGGGCAGCACCCCGAGGCCGTCGACGCCCACGCCGCAGGCCCGGGCCACCCAGGCCGCGATGGCGGCCCGCAGGGCGGGCGTACCGGCGGTCAGCGGGTACCCGGGGGCGTCGGAGGCGTCGGCCAGGGCCTGCCGAATCACCGGGGGCACCGGGTCGACCGGAGTGCCCATGGAGAGGTTGATCAGGCCGTCCGGGTGCGCCGCCGCCACGGTGGCCGCAGCCTCCAGGGCGTCCCAGGTGTAGTCGGGCAGCCGCGCCGAGACCAGCGCGGGCCGGTTCAGTTGCCCTCTCCATGCGGTGGCTGGGCCACGACGAACGTCGCGTCCTTGTCCACCTTGCCGATCTTCGAGGCACCACCGGGCGAGCCCAGCTCCTCGAAGAACTCGTAGTTCGCCCCGGTGTAGTCCTTCCACTGCTCCGGGACGTCGTCCTCGTAGAAGATTGCCTCGACCGGGCAGACCGGCTCACAGGCACCGCAGTCGACGCATTCGTCGGGGTGGATGTAGAGCATCCGGTTTCCCTCGTAGATGCAGTCGACCGGGCATTCCTCGATGCATGCCTTGTCGAGCACATCCACGCAGGGCTCGGCGATGATGTAGGTCACCGGTCTTCTCCTCCGCAAGACACGCCGCGATCATCCGCGACAGTTAGAGCCTAGTATCTCGCCGGGGAGGAGGTCGATCGTGCTCCGACAGCAGGATGTGGGACACCGGATCGTGGTCCGCCGGATTGTGGGGATTCGCGAAGGCCGACCACTCTTCTCGGACGCCCTCGGCGAACTGGTGGAGCTGACAGAGACACATCTCACTCTCTCCACCGCGCAGGGCCGGCTCCAGGTCGCGGTGGGCGAGGTGCACCGGGCCAAGCGGGTGCCGCCGGCACGCCGGCCGACAGCCGCCGCGGTCGTGGCGCTGGAGCTGGCCGCTGACGAGGCCTGGCCGGCGCCGACCAGGAGCCGGCTCGGCGGCTGGTTGCTGCGCAGCGCCGAGGGGTGGACCGGCCGGGCGAACTCGGCGCTGCCGGTCGGCGACCCGGACCGGCCGCTGCCGGCCGCGCTGGACGCCGTCGAGCGCTGGTACGCCGACCACGGACAGCCTGCCCTGGTCAACACACCGTTGCCGCTCGCCACGCCGGTCGGCATCGAGCTGGACGCGCGGGGCTGGGGCACCCGCCCGCCGACGCTGGTGCAGACCGTGCCGCTGGCCACGCTGCGGGCGGCCCGGGCCGGCACGCCGCCGGGCCGCACCGGCACGCCGCGCGTGCTGACCGACCCGTCGCGAGACCACGACGACCGGCCGCCCGCCGGCGCCGAGCCACCGGCCGCAGGTGGTGAGCCAACGCGCGGGGCCGCCGAACCGCCTCCGGTCGAGCTGGTCGCCGCGCCGTCGGACAACTGGCTCGCGATCGCCGCCGGGCGCAAGGGCAGCCTGCCGGACGCCGCCCGGCACGTGCTGACCGCCGTGGACCGGATCCGCTTCGCCCAGGTGTACGCCGACGGCGAACTGATCGCCATCGGCCGGGGCACGGTCACCGGGCAGGGGCGCTGGCTCGGGGTGACCCTGGTCGAGGTGCTGCCGCACGCCCGCCGGCAGGGTCTGGCCACCCGGGTCGTGTGCGCCCTGGCCGACTGGGGCGCAGCCCTGGGCGCCACCGACGCCTTCCTCCAGGTGGAGCAGCGCAACACCCCGGCGGTGGTTCTCTACCGCGCCCTGGGCTTCACCACCCACCACACGTACCTCACCCGGGTAGCCCCGTGAGCGGGCGCGGCGGGAGTCGGCCCCGGGCCGGGCCGTCTCCTCTGATCGGGGCGGTCAGCGGCGGATCGGGCGGCGCGGCTTCGCCCTCTTGATCTCCGCGTAGCGCTTCAGCAGCCGGGAGCGGTGGTCCCGGCCCAGCGCGGTGAGGGTCAGGTAGCCGACGAGGACACCGGCGGCCGTGGCCACGAGGTAGAGCCCGGCCTGGGCGAGGAAGGTATCCACGCCGCCGCCGAACGGGTTCTGCCCGACCAGCAGCGGCCCGACCAGGACGGTCAGCAACAGCGCGACCCCCACCGCGGCGGCCACGTCGGCGCCCCAGCGGGCCACCGGGCGGTCCTGTCCCCAGCGGAACACCAGCCCGGCGAGGATCGCCCCGATCACCAGGAACATCGCCAAGGAGACCCTATCGGCGGCCGTGTCGTTCCCGTCGAAGCCGAGCCTGACCACCACCCGGGCGGCCACGTTGACCGCGAACAGTGCCGCCGCGAGCACCCCGAGTGTCCGCCACCGATCCTTCATCGCACGTCTCCCGCCGCACCGCCCACCTCGACGGCGGACCCCCTGGCAGGAATTTCTACCACCGCGGGCCGGGTGCCGTCATCATCCGTCCCGGCGGGCCGGCGGCGGAGCCAGGATCTGCCGGAACCCCATCACGGCGAAGGTCATCGCCCCGGCGACGATCATCGCCAGCCCGACCCAGTTGTCCCCGGCGAGCAGCAGGTCGCCCTCGCTGGTCCGGACGGCCGCCGCCCCCATCAGCACGAACCACGGTGCCCCCGGCAGGACCACCGCCCACCGGCGCCCGACGGTCGCGTACGCGAACCAGGCGAGCGCGATGTTGGCGACCACGGCCACCAGCACCGACACCCCGATCAGCCGCCCGTCGACCCGGGCGGTCGACAGGATCAGCTCCAGCAGGCCGGTCGCCACCGCGCCGACCACCGCCACCGCGCCACCGGCGACCCGTAGGGCGAGGTCGAGCAGCCGCCACGACCGGCCCGGCGGGGGCGGGGCGGGGGCCTGCGGCGGGGCGATCGACATCGGCGCGGCGGGCAGGGTCACCGGACGCCGGACGCCGTGACCGGGGCTCGACCGGATCCGTCGTCGAGGCCGAGCCCGGCGAAGAGGTCGGCCTCCCAGCCGTACGGGCCGCCGCCCGGCCCCTTCTCCCCCACCGCCAGGGTGAAGTACTCCACCCCCATGAACTCGGCGCCGAAGTTGCCGGCGATCGAGTAGAGCCAGGAGGTGGCCGGGATCTGGGTGGCGTGCGCCCGCATCGCCGCCTCCTTGGCGGCGTGCCGCTCGGTGGCGTCGATCCGGGCGGCGATCTCCGGGTCGGGGGTGCCGAAGGGCAGGTCCTCGATGCTGTCGATGCCGTCGAAGGGGTTGTCCGACGCCTCGGTGAAGTGGTCCAGGCCGGCCTCCAGCACGCTGCGCGGCATGGCCGTCCAGTAGACCTTGGCCGGGGCGATCCCCTCGGCGGCGGCCAGCTCGTGCGCCCGCATCGCCACCCGGTGCGCCTGGATGTGGTCGGGATGCCCGTAGAAGCCGTTCGGGTCGTATGTGATCAGCACCTGCGGGCGTACCTCCCGCATGATCTCCACCAGGTGCCCGGCGGCGACGTCGAGGTCGGCCTGCCAGAACGCCCGGGGCTGCTCGTTGGTGGCCAGGCCCATCATCCCGGAGTCCCGGTACCGGCCCGCGCCGCCGAGGAAGCGGTGGTCGGTGACGCCGAGCGCGGCGCAGGCGGCGGACAACTCGCCGATGCGGTACCCGCCGAGCTGGTCGGCCTCCGCGGCGGAGAGCTGGGCCAGCTCCGGCACGTGGATCTCACCCTCCTCGCCGAGGGTGCAGGTCACCAGCGTGACGTGGGCGCCGGTGGCCGCGTAGTGGGCCATCGTCGAGCCGGTGCCGATTGTCTCGTCGTCGGGGTGGGCGTGGACCAGCAGCAGGCGGCGGTCGGGCAGCGTCGTCACGACGGTCACTCTAACCGGCAGAGAACGCCCGCCGTTCCCAACGCGTCCGGGCAGGTCGGCCACATCGCCCCCGGCCCGGCTCTACGATCCGACGTGTGGACTTTCCGGAGCTGGCCGCCCGTACCCGCCGGTTCAGTCACGGGGCGCCGCGCGCTGTCTCGGTGGCCGACGACGGCGCCAGGGTGATCTTTTTGCGCTCGGCCGGTCCGGAGGACCCCGCCGACGCGCTCTGGCTGCTCGACACGGTCACCGGCGAGGAGCGGCTGCTGGCCGACCCGGCGACGCTGCTCGGCTCCGGCGTCGACCCGGCGGCCCTCTCCCCGGGGGAGCGGGCGCTGCGCGAGCGGCGGCGACTCAGCTCCGCCGGCATCGGCTCGTACGCCCTGGATGCCGCCGGCCGGGTGGCGATCTTCGCGCTGGCCGGCCGGCTGTTCCGGGCCGACCTGGTGCACTCCGACGTGGTCGAGGTGTCCGCCGTCGGCCCGGTGATCGACCCCCGACCGGACCCGACCGGCGAGCGGCTGGCATACGTCACCGACGCCGCCGCCGGGGTGCGCCGGGGCGAGCTGCGGGTGGTGGCCGCCGACGGCACCGACACCCTGCTGGCCGGCGAGGACGGCGAGGTGACCTGGGGGCTGGCCGAGCATGTGGCGGCCGAGGAGTTCGGCCGGTTCCGGGGCTACTGGTGGGCGCCGGACGGGCGCTGCGTGCTGGCCGCCCGGGTCGACTCCTCCCGACTGCCCCGCTGGCACCTGCACGACCCGGCGGACCCGGCGAGCCCGCCGACCACCGTCGCCTACCCGCAGTCCGGCGGCCCGAACGCCGAGGTCAGCCTGCACCTGCTCGACCTCGACGGCGGCTGGGTGGACGTGCACTGGGACCGGGAGACCTACCCGTACCTCACCTCGGTCGACTGGGCCGACGGCAACCCGCTGATCACCGTGCTGCGCCGCTCCCAGCAGCACGGCCTGGTGCTCGCGGTCGACCCGCGCACCGGGGAGACCCAGGTGCACGCCGAGTTGGCCGACCCGCGCTGGGTGGAGCCGATCCCCGGCACCCCGGCGCACCTGCCGGACGGCCGGGTGCTGGTCGGCGGCGAGTTGGCCCACGACGGGTACGACGCCCGCTGCCTCTTCGCCGACGGCAGCCTGCTCACCCCGCCCTCGCTCTACGTGCGCCGGGTGGTGGGCCGGTTGATCATCGGCAACGGCCCGTCCGAGCTGCTGGTGGAGGCGAGCGAGGGTGAGCCGAGTCAGCGACACCTGTACCGGGTCCGGACGCTGATCGGCGGCGGGGTGGACGCCCGCCGGATGAGCGGCACCCCCGGCTGGCACACCGCTGCGGTGGGCGGGGACACGCTGGTGGTCGGCACCGCCTCGCTGGAGCAGCCGGGAACCACCTGGTCGGTGTGGCGCGGAGACCGGGAGGTGGCGCAGCTTCGCTCGCTGGCCGCGACCCCGCCGTACGCGCCCCGGCCGATGCTGGTCCGGGTGACCGACCGGCGGCTGCCCAGCGGCGTCGTCTATCCCACCCATCACGTCAAGGGCACCCGGCTGCCGGTACTGCTGGACGTCTACGGCGGCCCGGGGCACCAGGAGGTGCGGGCCGACCGGGCGGCCTGGCTGGAGCGGCAGTGGTGGGCCAACTCAGGCTTCGCGGTGGTGACGATCGACAACCGCGGCACCCCCGGGGTGGCCCCGTCGTTCGAGAAGGCGGTGCACCGGCGGGTCGCCGACGTGGTGCTGACCGACCAGATCGACGCGCTGACCGCGCTGGCCGGCAAGCACCCGGACCTGGACCTGGGGCGGGTGGGCATCCGGGGCTGGTCGTTCGGCGGTTGGCTGGCCGGGCTGGCGGTGCTGCGGCACCCGGAGCTGTTCCGGTGCGGGATCGCCGGCGCCCCGGTCACCGACTGGGCGTTGTACGACACCGCGTACACCGAGCGCTACCTGGGGCCGCCGGAGGACGGGGCCGACGTGTACGCCCACCACTCGCTGCTGGAGCTGGCCGCCGAGCCACCCGTGACCGGTGAGCCGGCCCGGCCGCTGCTGCTGCTGCACGGCCTGGTCGACGACAACGTGGTGGCCGCGCACACGCTGCGGCTGTCGGCGGCGCTGCTGGGGGCGGGCCGGCCGCACTCGGTGCTGCCGCTGACCGGGGCCACCCACATGGCGGCGGGCGGCCTCTCGGAGCGTCTGCTCCGCCTGGAGCTGGACTTCCTCCGCACCCACCTCGGGTAGCAGGAAGGGCGCCCTGTTAACGCCTGCGACAGAGAAGGGCCCCTTCTCAACGAGGCGTTGAGAAGGGGCCCTTCTTTTCGCTACCGGCGGGCTGGGGCCCGGCCGTCGGCGGTCAGCCGAGGGTCACTGCTTGACGTACGCGTTGGTGAAGGCCGGGTAGCCGAAGACACTGGAGATGAAGATCCCGCCGGCCTTCGAGCCGTGCACCAGGTAGGCCACGTCGACGAAGAGCGGCACCACCGGGGCGTGCTCCTTCATGATCCGCTGGTCGAGCTTGGCCCACTCCGGCCCCTGCGCGGCCGGCTCCAGGGCGAGGATCCGGTCGAACTCGGCGTTGATTGCCGGGTCGTTGAAGAACGCGCTGTTGCTGTTGCCCTCGGCCTTGATCGTGCGGCCGTCGTAGAGCACCGGCAGGATGGACGCGCCGCTGGGCCAGTCCGCCGCCCAGTTACCGATGTACAGGTCCCAGGGGTTGTTCTTCTTCTTGACCTCGTCGAGCTTCGCGTCGTCCGGGATGTTCCGAACGGTGATCTTGAAGCCGGCCCGCTCCAGGTTGCCCTTGAGCTGGATCGCGACCTTCTGCTCGCCGGTGTTGTCGGCCACGCCGAGGACCAGCTCCGGGGTCTGGCCGCCGAGCAGCTCCTTGGCCTTCTCGACGTTGCCGTTGGCCCCGGCCGGGTACGCGTCGTACGCCGCGTAGCCGATGGTGGACGACGGCATCAGCGTGGTCATCGGCTGGGCCACGGTCTGCCCGCCGACCGCCTTGATCAGGCCCTCCCGGTCGATGGCGTAGTTCAGCGCCTGGCGGATCTTGAGGTCCGTCACCCGCTGGTTGTTGATCACGAGCTGGTTGGTGCTCGGCGTCGGGGAGAGGATCGTCCGCGACTTCAGCGCCGCGTCCTGGGCCACCCGGGCGACCAGCGAGGACGGCACGTAGTTGAAGGCCACCGCGCTCTGGTCGGCGCCGTTGTCGGCGATCACCCGGTTGTTCGCGGCGTCGGCGGTCGCGCCGAAGCTCCAGACGAACTGGTCCGGGTACTGGTGGCGCACCGGGTCGGTGTTGGCGTCCCAGTGGGGGTTACGGTCCAGGGTGATCTGCACGCCGGCCTGGTTCTTGGCGATCTTGTACGGGCCGGAGGAGAACGGCCGCTGGTCCAGGTTGACCCCGGTGTCCTTGTCGGCCTTCAGCGGCGCGCTGGTCGGCAGCGACACCGCGAACGGCAGGTCGCAGCGGGCCTTGGCGAACTCGAAGCGCAGGGTCTTCGGGTCCGGGGCGGTCAGCCCCGGCGGCAGCGAGGTCTTGTTCTTCTTGAAGTCCCACTTGGTGTCGAACTGTGGGGTGTCGGCCAGCCACTCCTGGATGTAGGTCGGGCCGCCGGCAAGATCCGGGTCGAAGGACCGGGCGATGCCGTACGCGATCTCCTTGGAGGTGATCGGGCTGCCGTCCTCGAACTTCACCCCGTCCTTGATCTTGAATTCCCAGACCTTGCAGTCGGAGTTGACGTTGGTGCCCGGGGTCTCGGCCAGGTCGCCGACGAGGACCAGGCCGCCCTTGCCGTCGTCCTTCCAGGTGGTCAGGTAGCGGGCGAAGAGCGGGTTGGTCATCAGGCCCGCGAACGAGTACGTCCGCTGCGGGTCCAGGTGGGAGATCGGGGTCTCCCGGATGATGGTGAAGGTGCCGCCCTTCTGCGCCCCGCTCACCTCGGCCGCCGGGCCCTGCGAGTCCTTCGGGTCGGTGGCGATGACCCCGGTCTGCTGCCGGGTGGTGTCCACCGTGGTGCCCTCGCCCGTGTTCTCCGAGCACGCCCCCAACGTCACCACCAGTGCGATGGCGCCGCCTGCGGCGACCGCTGCGCGTGGTCTCATCTGCTACCTCCTCCACCCGGTGCCGTCGGGCGGAAACGCCGACGTCCCGAGGATCGTAAAGAAGAAAAACTTCGAATTGTGTAACGGTTTTCGATAACTTCCGTCGCCGGTCGGGGAAGCCGCCGGTCGGCGGGTCAGCGCAGCCGCACCCGGGGGTCGATCACGGCGTAGAGCAGGTCCACCAGGACGTTGGCCAGCACCACGAAGACCGCGGCGATGAGCACGGTCGCCATGATGGTGGGCAGGTCCCCGGCGCGGACCGCGTCCACCGCGGTACGCCCCAACCCCTGGATACCGAAGGTGGTCTCGGTGATCACGGTCCCGCCGAGCGCCCCGCCGACGTCCAGCCCGGCGATGGTCACCACCGGAGTGATCGCCGCGCGCAGCGCGTGCCGCCCGTACACCTTGGGTTTGGTCAGGCCCTTGGCCCGCGCGGTGCGGACGTAGTCCTCCGAGAGCGTCTCCAGCATCTGCGCCCGGGAGAGCCGCGCGTAGATGGCGGAGTAGAGGAAGGCCAGCGCGACCCAGGCGAGCACCAGACCGCTGGCCCACTTCGCCGGATTGTCGAACAGCGATGTGTAGCTCGGCACCGGCAGCCACCGCAGGTTGTAGACGAAGACCAGCAGCAGCAACGCGCCGACGAAGTAGAGCTGAAACGACGCGCCGGTCAGCGAGAAGCCGATGGCCGCCCGGTCCAGCCAGGTGCCCCGGCGCAGCGCGGAGAGCATGCCGAGGCCGACGCCGAGCAGCAGCCAGAGGATCGCCGCCGGGATCACGATGCTCAGGGTCACCGGCAGCACCCGGGCGATGGTGTCGCTGACCGCCTCATTCGTCACGTACGACCAGCCCAGGCAGGGTGCGTCGCATCGGCCGCCCTGGGCGCTGCCCAGGTCCCGACCGGTGACGATGCCCTTCATGTAGCCGGCATACTGGCTGATCAGCGGGTCGCGCAGGCCCAACTCCTGCCGGACCCGCTCCAGGCGCTCCGGGTTGCAGTTCTTCGGGCACATGCCGGTGACCGGGTCCCGGGGCAGGGCGAAGAACATCAGGAAGCTGAGCACGCTCACCGCGAAGAGGGTGAGCGCGGCCGAAAGCAGCCGCTTGACCAGGAACCGCGCCATGGTTTACCCCTACCGGGACGACTTCGGGTCGAGCGCGTCGCGCAGCGCGTCCCCGAAGAGGTTGAAGGCGAACACCAGCGCGAAGATCGTGATGCCGGGGAAGAAGACGTACGCCGCATCGGTCTGGAGGTAGTCCAGGCTGCGGTAGATCATCCGGCCGAAGCTCGGCGTCTCGTCGGTGAGGCCGACGCCGATGAACGACAGCGCCGCCTCGCTGGTGATGTACGACGGCACGGCGAGGGAGAACGACACCAGGATCGGCGCCCAGATGTTCGGCAGGAGTTGACGGAAGAGCATGTGTCCCAGCCCGGCGCCGCTGGCCCGGGCCGCCTCCACGAACTCCCGCTCGCGCAGCGCGATGACCTGCCCCCGGACCAGCCGGGCGGTGCTGGTCCAGCCGAACAGGGCGAAGATGGCGATCAGCACGCCGATCTGGAAGGTGGGCGGCACCGCCTCGCGCTGGCCGTAGAAGCGCAGCGCGATGGTCGGGGTCAGCGCCAGCGCGACGATCAGGAACGGCATGGCCAGGGTCAGGTCGGTGATCCAGTTGATCACCGCGTCGAGCCAGCCGCCCAGGTACCCGGCGAGGGTGCCCAGCAGAATACCGATCGCGGCGGTGATCACGGCGGCGGCGAACGCGATGAACAGCGACGTCCGCAGGCCGTGCACCATCCGGATGAAGATGTCCCGGCCCAGGCCCGGTTCCAGCCCGAACCAGTGCTCGCCGGTGATGCCCCCGGCGTAGCCCAGCGGCATGCCGAAGCCGTCGAGCCGGCCCTGGAACTGCTCGCGCGGGCCCACCCCGTACACCATCTGGATCAGCGGCACGGCGAGCGCGACCAGCACGAAGAAGATCAGCATTGCGGCGCTGATCATGGCCGTGCGATCCCGTCGCAGCCGGAACCAGGCGAGTTGGCCGGGCGAGCGGCCGACGAAGCCCTTCTCCTTCGGCGCGTCGCCGTCGCCGTCGCCGGTGGACTCGATCTCCGCCAGCGCCACGCCCTCGACCGGGGACAGGCTCACCTCGTCACCTCCGCACCGCTCACGCCGGCCCGCTCGGACTCCGGGAAGTGGCAGGCCGTCGACTGGGCACCGCCGTCCCGGGGCACCAGGGCGGGCTCCTCGGTGGCACAGATGTCCTGCGCCTTCCAACAGCGGGTGCGGAACCGGCAGCCCGACGGGGGGTTCAGCGGGCTCGGCACGTCGCCGGTCAGCCGGATCCGGCCGCCCGGCCCGAGCGTCGTCACGTCCGGGATCGCCGACAGCAGGGCCCGGGTGTACGGGTGCTGCGGGCGCTCGTAGATGTCCACCCGGTCGCCGATCTCCACGATCCGGCCCAGGTACATCACGGCGACCCGCTGGCAGAAGTGCCGCACCACGGCCAGGTCGTGAGCGATGAAGACGAACGCCAGCCCGAGGTCGCGTTGCAGGTCGCGGAGCAGGTTCACCACCTGCGCCTGGATCGAGACGTCCAGGGCGGAGACCGGCTCGTCGGCGACGATCAGCTTCGGCCGCAGGGCCAGCGCCCGGGCGATGCCGATGCGCTGCCGCTGGCCGCCGGAGAACTCGTGCGGGTAGCGGTTGTAGTGCTCGGGGTTGAGCCCCACCAGCTCCAGCAGCTCCTGCACCCGCTTGCGCACCCCGCCGGGCGGGTCGATCCCGTTGACCTGCAACGGCATCGCCACGATCCGGCCCACCGTGTGCCGGGGGTTCAGCGAGGCGTACGGGTCCTGGAAGATGATCTGGAGGTCCTGCCGCAGCGGGCGCAGCTCGCGCCGCCCGGCGTGGGTGATGTCCCGCCCGGCGAACTCGATCTTCCCGGCGGTCGGCTCCAGCAGCCGCACCAGCATCCGGCCGGTGGTGGTCTTGCCGCAGCCGGACTCCCCCACCAGGCCCAGCGTCTCGCCGGGGCGCACCTCGAAGTCCAGGCCGTCGACGGCCCGCACCAGGCCGGTGGAGCGGAATCCGTCGCGCACCGGAAAGTGCTTGGTCAGCCCACTCACCCGCAGCAGCGGCTCGGTGTCACTCGTCGGGTCCGTCATCGGGCCACCCCCACCTGGGCTACGTCCTCGCGGTACAGCCGGGCGCGCTCCTCGGCGGGCAGGTGGCAGGCCACCAGGTGGCCCGCCTCGCCAGCCGGGCGCAGCGCCGGGACCTCGGTGCGGGAGCGGTCTCCGTTGCGGTCGGCGTACCGGCAGCGAGGGTGGAAGGCGCAGCCCGACGGAAGGTTGATCAGGCTGGGCGGGTTGCCCGGGATGGGGACCAGGTCCACGTCCGCGTCGCCGTGCAGCGAGGGCACGCTGGAGAGCAGACCCCAGGTGTACGGGTGCTGCGGGCTCCGGAGCACCTGCTCGACCTCGCCGTGCTCGACGGCCCGGCCGCCGTACATCACCAGCACCTCGTCGGCGACCTGGCTGACCACGCCGAGATCGTGGGTGATCAGGATGATCGCGGAGTGGAACTCGGCCTGGAGGTCGGCCAGCAGGTCGAGGATCTGCGCCTGCACGGTGACGTCCAGGGCGGTGGTCGGCTCGTCGGCGATCAGCAGGTCCGGGTCGTTGATCAGCGCCATGGCGATCATCGCCCGCTGCCGCATGCCGCCGGAGAACTCGTGCGGGTACTGGTCGTACCGCTTCGCCGGCTGCGGAATGCCGACCCGGCCGAGCATGTCCACGGCCCGCCGCCGGGCCTCCCGCCTGCCGGCCTCCGGGTGGTGCACCCGGAACGCCTCGGCGATCTGCTTGCCCACCGTGTAGTACGGGTGCAACGCGGAGAGCGGGTCCTGGAAGATCATCGCCATGTCCCGGCCACGCAGCCGGCGTACGTCCTCCTCCGGCAGGCCGACGAGCTGTCGACCGCCGACGGAGATCCCGCCGGTGATGGTGGCCCGCTTCGGGTCGTGCAGCCCGAGGATCGCCAGCGAGGTGACGCTCTTGCCGGAGCCGGACTCGCCGACGATGCCGAGGGTGCGCCCGCGCTCGACGGCGAAGGAGACGCCGTCCACCGCGCGGACCGTCCCGTCGGTGGTGTCGAAGCTAACCCGCAGATCGCTCACCCTCAGGTACGGGCCGTCGCCGCGCTGCTCCGGCACGCCGGGGCTGTCGCCCGGTCGCCCGGACGGCGCCGATGCTGGGTTGTCCACGAGCGCCTCCCTCAGTGACGAAGAGAACCTACAACAGATCACTGAGGCTGAAAATAAGCTACAAATCCGGAGCTGTCAGGAGGGGTCAGCGTAACGACTCGGCATCTACCTCCGACACCCCTCACCTGGACATCGACGCGACGCACACCCCCTGCCGCACCTCGGGTGCGACCATGGTGGCGGCAACCGGGAGACGATCCGCGCCGGATCGAGGTGGAGGTGACCATGACCGCGGCAATGTTCGACCACGACGGCCCGTGGACCGAGGAGGAGTACCTCGCCCTCGGCGAGACGTCCCAACGGGTCGAACTGTTCGACGGGAGCCTTCACGTGACCCCAGCCCCCACCCCCCGGCACCAGCGGATCTCGCGCAAGCTGGGCAACATCCTCGAACCGGCCGCCGAGGCCGTCGGGCTGGAACTGCTGGAGGCGGTGAACGTCCGGCTCAGGCCCGGACGCGTCCCCATTCCCGATCTCGTCGTCACGAACCCGGTCGACCTCGACGATCCCAACGTGGAGGCGCACGAGGTCCGGCTGGTCTGCGAGATCATCTCGCCGAGCAACGCGGCCACCGACAAGGTTCTCAAGATGCACTACTACGCCGCCGCCGGGATCGACTGGTACCTGCTGATCGAGCAGGACACCGGCGCGCTGCGTCTGTACCACCGTCGGCACGCCCACTACGTGGAGCACGCGGCGGTCAAACGAGGCGAGGCGCTGGAGCTGACCGAGCCGGTCCGGGCGACGATCCGGCCGGAGGATCTCGTCCCCACGGATGTCGGTCCGGTCCCCTAGGGTCGGGCCATGACCGGATTCGACGCGGCGTCCGCGGCCGTGCAGGCCGCCCTGGACGCGGGGGCCCGGTACGCCGACGCCCGGGTGATGCACCGCCGATACGAGTCGATGTCGGCCCGCAACGGTGACATCGAGGAGCTGACCCAGGACGAGAGCCTCGGGCTGGGCGTACGGGCGCTGGTCGGGTCGAGTTGGGGCTTCCACGCCGTACCCGACCTCTCCGACGCCGCAGCCCGCGACGCCGGCCGGCGGGCCGCGCGGATCGCCGCCGCGAGCGCGCGCGTCCCCGGCCCGCCGATCGACCTGGTGCCGGCCGAACCGACCGTCGCGAGCTGGTCCTCGCAGTGCGAGGTGGACCCGCTCGGGGTGGCGTTGTCCGACAAGGGCGACCTGCTGGTCGGCGCGACCGCGACGATGGCCGCCCACGGCGCGGACGTGGCCGAGGGGCTCTACCAGGTCTGGGACACCACGAAGTGGTTCGTCTCCAGCGAGGGGCACCGCATCGACCAGCGCATCCGCGAGTGCGGGGGTGGCATCTCCGCCACCTCGATCGGCGACGGCGAAACCCAGCGCCGGTCCTACCCGAGCTACCGGGGCCAGTACGGCACCACCGGCTGGGAGCTGGTCACCTCCCTCGACCTGGCCGCGCACGCCGCCCGGATCGCCGAGGAGAGCCGGGCGCTGCTCACCGCCCCGCAGTGCCCGGCCGGCGAGACCGACCTGATCCTCGGCGGCGAGCAACTCGCGTTGCAGATCCACGAGTCGGTCGGGCACGCCATCGAGCTGGACCGCATCCTCGGCTGGGAGGCCGCCTTCGCCGGCACCTCCTGGCTGGACCTGGCCCAGCTCGGCTCGCTGCGCTACGGCTCCGAACTGATGAACGTCACCATCGACCCGACCATCCCCGGCGCGCTGGGCAGCTTCGGCTTCGACGACGAGGGCTCCCCGGCGGTGCAGCGGGACGCGGTACGCGAGGGCCGGTGGGTGGGAGTGCTCGCCGGCCGCGACTCGGCCGCCGTCGCCGGCCTGGACCACGGCGGCAGCGTACGGGCCGACGGCTGGGCCCGACTGCCGATGGTCCGGATGACCAACGTCGGCCTGGAACCCGGCCCGCACACCCTCGACGAGATCGTCGCGGCCACCGACGACGGGGTGCTGATGGACCTCAACCGCTCCTGGTCCATCGACGACAAACGGCTCAACTTCCAGTTCGGCTGCGAGGTCGGCTGGGAGGTGAAGCGGGGACGGCTAGGGCGGATGCTGCGCAACCCCACCTACACCGGCATCGGCCCGCTCTTCTGGCGCTCGATGGACATGCTCTCCTCCGAGACCGTCGCCTGGGGCACGCCGAACTGCGGCAAGGGCCAGCCCGGCCAGATCGGGCACACCGGCCACCCGTCCGCGCCGGCCCGGTTCCGCAACGTCCGAGTGGGGGTCCGCGCATGAGTCACGACGCGGAGCGGGACGCACTCGACGTCGCCGGCCGGGTGGTGGAGCTGGTCCGCCGGCTGGCCGGGCCGGCGGCCGAGGCCGAGGTGGTGGTCACCCGGTCCGACCTGGCGCTGACCCGGTTCGCCAACTCCTTCATCCACCAGAACGTCGCCGAGTCGGGTGTCGAGGTGCGGCTACGACTGCACGCGCGGGGCCGTACGGCCGCCGGCAGCGGCAGCGTGGTCACCCCGGACGGGCTGGCCGCACTGGTCGAGCGAACCCTCGCGGCGGCCCGGCTCTGCCCGCCCGACCCGGCCTGGCCGGGGCTCACCCCGCCCACACCGGCGCCCACCGCCCCGGACTGGGACGAGGCCACCGCCTTCGCCGAGCCGGCCGAGCGGGCCGAGCGGGTGCGCGCGTTCGTGGCCGCCGTGGGCGGGCTGGAGGCCGCCGGCTACTGCCGCACCGCCTACCGGGCGGCGGCGTTCGCCAACTCGGCCGGGCACTGCGCGCACGGGAGCGCCGCCGAGGCGGCGATGGACGGCATCGCGCGGGCCGGCGGCGCGGATGGCGTGGCCCGGCTCTGCGCCGACCGGCTCGCCGACCTCGACGGGGCGGCGCTGGGGGCCCGGGCCGCCGCAAAGGCCCGCGCCGCCGTGGACCCGGTCGAGTTGCCGCCGGGCCGGTACGAGGTGGTGCTGGAGCCGGCCGCCGTCGCCGACCTGCTGCACAACTTCGCGCTGTGGGGCTTCAACGGCAAGCGGCACACCGAGCGGCAGTCGTTCGTCGAGCCGGGCGCGGCCCAGTTCGACCCGGCGGTGATGCTGGTCGACGACCCACTGGCCGGCTCCGGATTGCCGTTCGACGCCGAGGGCACCGGCCGGCGGGCGCTGACCCTGGTCGACGCGGGTACCACGGTCGCCGTGGCGCACGACCGGCGCAGCGGCGCGGCGGCCGGCACGGCGTCCACCGGCCATGCGGCCCGGGGGGCGGCCACCTTCGGCCCGATGGTCGGCAACCTGCGGCTCGCCGGCACGGGCGGGCCACCGGCCATCGGCACTCGGGGCGGGGACGACAGCGCCCCGGCCGGCGGCACCGGGACGGAGCCCGGCGGGGCGGGGACGCCGGTCGGGGCGGTGCTCGACGCCGACTCCGCAGCCCTGGTCGCCGGGATGGAGCGCGGCCTGCTGGTCAGCGACCTCTGGTACACCCGGGTGCTGGACACGAAGAGCCTGGTGATCACCGGGCTGACCCGCAACGGGGTCTGGCTGGTGGAGGGCGGCGTGCCCGTCCGGGCGGTGCGAAACTTCCGCTTCACCGAGTCGTACCCGCGGGCGCTCGGGCCGGGCGCGGTGCTCGGGATCGGCAGCCGGCCGGTCCGGCAGCCGGACCGGGTCGTCGGCACCTGGTGGGACGCCCCGGCGCTGCGCCTAGCCGCCTGGAACTTCACCGGCGGCGCCTCCGGCTGAACCGCGCCACCTCCGGGTGAATCCTCGCCTCCTCCGGGTGAACGCCGGGTTGGCGGCGCGGCCCCCGGCCGGCAGCGGGTCGCGGATCACGTCGGACAGTGAGGTTCTTAACATCGGGCACCGAACGTGTTGCGGGGACTTTGCGCGGGCCCGGACACACGGGACACTCGCTTGCGCGGACGGCCAGCGAAGATCGGCGTAACGTGTGGCACTTAGCTGCGCCGGCACGCCCGGTGCGGTCGTTGGTGTGCGCGTGACGTGGCAGCGGGTAGCGGGTTCGCCGGTCCGCGTGCCCTATCGGAACAAAATGCCGCCCGTGAGGGCCCCTCAGGGAGACGACTCGAATGACATCAACGGCAACGAAGCCGCGGGGAGCGCGAGCACGCGCCGCCATAGCGGCGAAGACGTTGCGCACCGACCGCTGGTGGCTCGCCCCACTGATCACCGTCGTCGGGCTCAGCGCCTGGATCGCGTACGCCACGGTCCGGGTCTTCATGCACAAGTGGTACTGGGTCGATGATTTCCACTACCTGACCCCGTTCTACTCCCCCTGCGTCACCGAAGGGTGCCTGCCGGAGGCCGCGCACTTCGGGCGTTTCCTCCCCGACTGGTGGTTCATCCCGGACGCGGCGCTGACCCTGCCGTTCCTGCTGCTGTTCCGGCTCACCTGCTACTACTACCGCAAGGCGTACTACCGGTCGTTCTGGCTGTCGCCGCCGGCCTGTGCGGTCCCGGACGGGCACAAGACCTACTCCGGCGAGACCCGGTTCCCGCTGCTGGGCCAGAACCTGCACCGCTACTTCTTCTACGCCGCCACGGTCATCTCGCTGATCAACACCTGGGACGCGATCCTGGCCTTCCACTCGCCGAAGGGCTTCGGCTTCGGGCTGGGCAACATCGTCCTGCTGGTCAACGTGGTGATGCTCTGGGCGTACACGATTTCCTGCCACTCCTGCCGGCACATCATCGGCGGGCGGCTCAAGCACTTCTCGGCGCACCCGGTCCGGTACAAGGCGTGGACGTTCGTGTCCACGCTGAACGTCCGGCACATGCAGCTCGCCTGGATCACCCTTGGCACCCTGGCGCTGACCGACTTCTACGTCATGGCGGTCTCAGCCGGTTGGTTCAACGACCTGCGGTTCATCAACTAGAGGGCCTGACATGACCACCACGAATCGCATCGAACGACACCACTACGACGTCGTCGTGATCGGGGCCGGCGGCGCCGGCCTGCGCGCGGCGATCGAGGCGCGGCTCGCCGGCAAGAAGACCGCGATCATCTCGAAGTCGCTGTTCGGCAAGGCGCACACGGTGATGGCCGAGGGTGGCGCCGCCGCCGCCATGGGCAACGTGAACAGCCGGGACAACTGGCAGGTGCACTTCTGCGACACCATGCGCGGCGGCAAGTTCCTCAACAACTTCCGGATGGCCGAGCTGCACGCGAAGGAGTCGCCGCAGCGCGTCTGGGAGTTGGAGACGTACGGGGCGCTCTTCGACCGCACCTCCGACGGGAAGATCTCCCAGCGCAACTTCGGCGGCCACGAGTACCCGCGGCTGGCGCACGTCGGCGACCGGACCGGCCTGGAGCTGATCCGCACCCTCCAGCAGAAGATCGTCTCCCTCCAGCAGGAGGACAAGGCGGAACTCGGCTCGTACGACGCCCGGATCAAGGTGTTCGACGAGACCACCATCACCGAGTTGCTGCTCGATGGCGACAAGGTCGCCGGGGCGTTCGGCTACTACCGGGAGTCCGGCGAGTTCGTCCTCTTCGAGGCGCCCGCCGTGGTGCTGGCCACCGGCGGCGTCGGCCGGTCGTACAAGGTCACCTCGAACTCCTGGGAGTACACCGGGGACGGGCACGCGCTGGCGCTGCGCGCCGGGGCGACCCTGATCAACATGGAGTTCCTCCAGTTCCACCCCACCGGCATGGTCTGGCCGCCCTCGGTGAAGGGCATCCTGGTCACCGAGTCGGTGCGTGGCGACGGCGGCGTGCTGAAGAACTCCGACGGCAAGCGGTTCATGTTCGACTACGTCCCCGACGTCTTCCGCAAGCAGTACGCGGAGACCGAGGAGGAGGCGGACCGCTGGTACACCGACGCGGACAACAACCGGCGCCCGCCGGAGCTGCTGCCCCGCGACGAGGTCGCCCGCGCCATCAACAGCGAGGTCAAGGCCGGTCGGGGTACCCCCGCCGGCGGCGTCTACCTGGACATCGCCTCCCGGCGCTCGGCGGAGGAGATCCGCCGCCGCCTGCCGTCGATGTACCACCAGTTCAAGGAGCTGGCGGACGTCGACATCACGAAGGAGCCGATGGAGGTCGGCCCGACCTGTCACTACGTGATGGGCGGCGTGGAGGTGGACCCGGACTCGGGTGCCGCGTTCGGCACGGTGCGCGGGCTCTTCGCCGCCGGTGAGGTCTCCGGCGGCATGCACGGGTCCAACCGGTTGGGCGGCAACTCGCTCTCCGACCTGCTGGTCTTCGGCAAGCGGGCAGGCGGCCACGCGGCGTCGTACACCGATCAGCTGACCTCGCGCCCCAAGGTGGCGATCGGCCTGGTGGAGACCGCGGTGGAGACGGCGCTCGCGCCGTTGCAGCGCGACACCGGGGAGAGCCCCTACCAGCTCCAGCAGGATCTCCAGGTGGTGATGGGGGATCTGGTCGGCATCATCCGGCGGGAGGGCGAGCTGGCCGACGCGCTGGCCCGGCTGGCCGAGCTGCGCGAGCGGGTGGCGAAGGTCAGCGCGGTCGGCGGCCGGCGGTACAACCCCGGCTGGCACCTGGCGCTGGACCTGCGCAACATGCTGGTCGTCTCGGAGTGCACCGCCAAGGCGGCACTGGAGCGGCAGGAGTCACGCGGCGGGCACACCCGGGAGGACTTCCCGACGATGGACCCGATGTGGCGGCGGGTGAACCTGGTCTGCTCGCTGGCCGACGACGCCGTACGGCTGACCCACAAGCCGCTGCCGAAGATGCGGGCGGAGCTGATCGGCCTGTTCGACCGCGCGGAACTGGCCAAGTACCTGACCGACGAGGAGCTCGTGGACTTCGACGCCCTCGTCTCGGACGTCGACGCCGGGGAGGCGAGGAACTGATGGGCACCAAGCGTCACTTCAGGGTCTGGCGCGGCGACGATGGCGGCGGCGACCTGCAGGACTACCAGGTCGAGGTCAACGAGGGCGAGGTCGTCCTCGACATCATCCACCGGCTGCAGGCCACCGACGCGCCGGACCTGGCCTGCCGGTGGAACTGCAAGGCCGGCAAGTGTGGCTCCTGCTCGATGGAGATCAACGGGATGCCCAAGCTGGGCTGCATGACCCGGATGTCGACGTTCGAGGAGAACGAGACCGTCACGGTCACCCCGCTGCGCACCTTCCCGATCATCCGGGATCTGGTCACCGACGTCTCGTTCAACTACGAGAAGGCGCGGGAGACCCCGGCGTTCGCGCCGCCGGCCGGGCTGGCCCCGGGCGACTACCGGATGCAGCAGGTGGACGTCGAGCGCTCGCAGGAGTTCCGCAAGTGCATCGAGTGCTTCCTGTGCCAGAACACCTGCCACGTGATCCGGGACCACGAGGAGAACGAGCACGCCTTCGCCGGTCCCCGGTACTTCATCCGGGCCGCCGAGCTGGACATGCACCCGCTCGACACGAAGACCGACCGCAAGGAGTACGCGCAGGCGGAGCAGGGGCTCGGCTTCTGCAACATCACCAAGTGCTGCACCGAGGTCTGCCCCGAGCACATCAAGATCACGGATAACGGAATCATCCCTATGAAGGAACGGGTCGTCGACCGCAGGTACGATCCCCTGGTGTGGCTTGGTAGCAAGATCTTCCGGAGGGGTCAGGTGCCTCAGACCAGCGTGTCCAGCGCCTCGCACAGCGGCACCGTGCACTCCAGCGCCGCCCAGGGCGGGGTCCACTCGCACGCGGGTGGCTCGCACGACCCGCGCGCCGAGGTCCAGGCCCAGAAGGGCGTGAACTGGGACCGCGAGGTGCCGAGGCCGACCGCCCCGGCGGTGGACGACAACGGCAGGCTCCCCCTGACGGAGCTCACCTTCGACCGGGCCGCCGCCCCGTCGCCGTTCGGCGACGACGTGACGTTCCCGCTGCCCCCGGAGCACCTGAACTTCGCCCACCCGGAGCAGGACAAGCACTGACCCCAAGCACCACCCGGAGGGGGGGGGGGGGCGCCCCCCCCCCCCCCCCCCCCCCCCCCCCCGGGGGGGGGGAGCCGCCCCCCCCCCCCCCCCCCCCCCTCCCCACCCTTGCGGCGTTGATCATGGAGTTAACGGCAGTCTGGATCTCCAGGGCCGCCGTCAACGCCGGGGTCGGCGCGGGTCGGCGGGGGTTGGGGTGGGAGGAGGGGGCGGAGGGCGGCGACGATGGGGGCGTCGGCGGGGAGCCAGGTGACGGTGTCGAGTTCGGCGGCGGAGAGCCAGCGCAGGGCGGAGTGCTCCAGGGCCTGCGGCCGGTCGCCGTGCAGCAGGCGGGCGGCGTACACCTTGAGCACCGAGCGGCCGTGGGCCATCCGCACGTTGCGGCCGACCCGGTCACCGACGGCCACGCGTACACCCAGTTCCTCGGCGCACTCGCGGGCCAGCGCGGCGGTCTCGCTCTCCCCCGGTTCTACCTTGCCGCCCGGGAACTCCCACATCCCGGCGACCTCGGGCGGGGCCGACCGGGCGCAGGCGAGCACCCGCCCGCCCTCGATGATCGCGGCGCCGACGATCACCTTCGGGTCTCGTCGCTCGCCCTGTCCGCTTTCGCTAGCCCGTTCGGTCCGCACGGGCGTCCAGAGTGCCAGATCAATCGGCGGTTTGGGTACCGTGACCGTCCGCTAGGGCAGTAGAAGTAGGAAGTGTGGGCGTGGACACACCCGCAGGCCGGGAGACAGACTTGAGGGCGCCGACAAGACACGGGACGGCGACGATTTGGCCACAAGCCGGCAACGACGCCTGGGAGGTGCGGTGATGCGTGCACTGTTCAAGGGACGGGCGAAGGACGACTACCTGAGCGACGCGCTGACCCTGCTCACCGGGTGGACCCGGGAGGGCGAGCAGATCCGGCGCACGTTGGTGATCGACGACACCCAGCACGCCGCGCTCACCGAGCGGGTCAAGGTGGTCGCCGACGCCCTGCGCCTGCGCCCCGAGATCAACCGCCGAGACGACCGGACCCAGATCCGGGTCGGACACTGCGACGGCGAGCCGCTCACCGAGGGTGAGGTTCTGCTGGCCGCCCGCATCGAGGACGCGTACCGGGCCGTCACGGCCGACTGACCTCGAACACCGGGGCATTGGCGCGACCGACCTACCGTGGACGCATGGCCAACGCGACGTACGACCGCAAGGAGCAGTTCCAGCAGATCCAGAGCGGCCTCCTCGACAGGGAGCAGATCATCGCCGTCTACGACGCCGTCGGCACCGGGACCGGGTTCATCGGCCTCACCGACCGGCGCGTGATCATCCAGGACCGGTCCTTCGTCGGCAAGCGGTTCGCGATCACCAGCATCCCGTACTCGAAGATCACCAGCGTGAGCGTGGTGAGCAACAAGTCGTGGGGCGGGTCGTTCTTCTCCACCGGCTCGATCGCGATCCACGTCGGCACACACACGTACGAGGTCGAGTTCCGCGGCGCGGAGAAGAGCCACCACGTGCACAACGTGATCCTGCACTACATCTCCTGACGGTCGCTCGCGGCGCGGGCAGACCCCCTAGGGCTGACCGGGCGCGCACCCCGCACATGTTTCACGGCAGGCAAGATCAGTTGTTGGGCGGCCCTGGGATACTTGCCCCATGCGGGGTCGACTTTCCAATCTGTTCCGACGGCTGCGCCCGGCCGGCGGCCGGCGTACGCGCTGGCTGCTCCGTGCCGTCGTCGCGGCCGTCATCGGCGCGGCGCTGCTGACCGGCGGCACCGTCGCCAGCGTGCAGTGGATCCGCGGTGGCGCCGACGGGCACATCTTCGCCGAACAGGACGTCCCCGAGGCGCCGGTCGCCCTGGTGCTGGGCACCAAGGTGCACCCCGACGGGACCCCGTCACCGTTCCTCAGCGCCCGCCTGGAGATCGCGCAACGACTGCTCGCCACCGGCAAGGTACGTGCCATCCTGCTCTCCGGCGACAACATGAACCCGGACTACGACGAGCCGACCGCGATGCGCCGCTGGCTGCTCGATCAGGGCGTGCCACCGGAGAAGGTGGTGCTGGACTACGCGGGCTTCGACACGTACGACTCGTGTGCCCGCGCGAAGCGCATCTTCGGGGTGGAGCGGGCGACGGTGGTGACCCAGTCCTTCCACCTGCCCCGCGCCGTGGCAGTGTGCCGGCGGCTCGGCGTCGACGCCAGCGGGGTGGGTGACGAGACGGCCCGGCGGTACGACCGGACGTGGCGGGTCAGCTCCACCCGGGAGTACGGCGCCTGTGTGAAGGCCGCCGTCGACCTGCTCTCCGGCCGCGATCCCGCCCACCTCGGCCCCCGGGAGACCGGCGTCCAGGACGCGCTTTCCCGCGCGTGACCCAGGCAGCTAACCGGCGGGCAGCAGGGCGTCGAGCCAGCTCAGCATCGTGGCGGTGTACTGCGGGCTGATGCTGCCGAGGTCCTCGCCACCGTGCAGGGTCGGATAGTGGTCGCAGCCGTCCAGCCGGCAGACGGTAGGCGCGGTGGCGGCTCCGGCGGTGGCCCGCCGCCAGGCGGCGACGCTGGCGTCGATCGGGACCCACCCGTCGGTCGTACCGTAGAACAACAGCACCGGGCAGGTCACCCGGGCGAAGACCGGAACCGGGTCGAAGTCCATGTCCCGCCAGGCTCCCGGCTCGTCGGGCAGCTCGCGCGGCAGGTAGACCAGCGGGAACCAGGGGCGCTCGGCGGCCCGAGCGACGGCGGCCTGCGCCGTGGCCCGGTCGAGGTCGCCCCGGTAGTACGCCTCCACCGTGGCCCGCAGCCGGCCCAGCTCGGCCCGGTCGGCGTCGCCGTAGCCGTGCAGGCGGAGTTGCTCGGCGGTGCCGTAGCGCATCTGGGCGGCGGGGCTGACCCCACTGGAGGAGACGAGCACGAGGAAGGCGGCCAGCTCGGGGTGGAGCGCGGCGGTCAGCGGTGCCGCCCAGGCGCCCTGGCTCAGCCCCCACAGCCCGACCGGCACGTCGCCGACGTGTCGGCGCAGGACAGCGATGGCCGCGGCCGCGTCGGCGGCCTGGTCGGCCAGGGGGACGCCATGGCCGTCCACCCGGGGTCGGCGGTCGAAGCGCAGCACCGCGATCCCCGCGCCGGGCAGCAGCCGGGCCAGGTGCTCGTAGCAGAAGTACGATCGGTGCCCGGCCTGCGCGGCGTGCAGCACCACCACCCCGCCCCGGACCGGGCCGACCGGCAGGTCCAACGTGGCCGGCAACCGCAGACCGTCGGCATCGAGTTCAAGCTCCACGCCGCCACCTGCCCAAGGCGTCAGGAGACGTCACTGAAGCGGCGCAGGGTCCAGCGGGGCGGTGGCCAACCCGTGGGGTCGCCGTCGGTGTTCCACTCGGTGATCGAGGCCAGGGCCACCTCCATGTCGAACCCCCGGAAGAGCGGCTGAGCGGCAAGGGCGTGGAAAGAGCCTTCGACCGTCTCGGTGTGGCCGACCAGCACGACGTTGCCGCCCCGGTGCCGGTACGCGATGTCCATGATCGCCCGGCTGACCCGTACGACCAGCTCCGCCCAGGTCTCGTTGCCCTCCTCGAACGGCCGGAAGATCCCGCCGCCGTCCGTCGCGCGCTCGCTGTGGAACCGGGCCGTGGGCAGCCCGTCGGCGTACGGCGGGGTGTGCCAGGCGCACAGCCCACAGTCCGCCACCGGGCTGACGCCCAGCGCCGAGGCGATCGGCCAGGCGGTCTCGACCGCCCGGCGCAGCACGGAGGAGTAGACGGCCACGGGGCCGGAGACCGCGAGTTCGTCGGCGAGCCGCCCGGCTAGGCGGTGTGCCTGCTGGTGGCCCGTTTCGGTCAGTCCCCGGCAGCCATGCGGGCCACCCACGACCCCCTCGACCTGGTGCACCGACTCACCATGCCGAACGAAGAGCAGCCGAGTTCGCATGACGCCATCATGCAGCGCGTTGGCTGACCTGTCGATCAACCCCCGGACGGGCCCGCCGGAATCGCGGCGATACGCGGACCGCAGTGCTACCGCTGAAGGGCGACTGACAGGAGTGATCCCGTACCCGGCCGGTCGCCTCCCGACATCACGCTGAGCGTTTGGCTGAGCTTACGATGTGCCAGAATCGCCGCGTGCGCCACGAGCAACGCATGCCGACACGGACGCCCGAGTCCCGAGCCTTCGCGGAGCGCGTACAGCTGGTCATGGACCTGACCTCGCGCCTCAACGCGCTGCCGTTCGACGACCTCGACGGGCGTAGGACGGTGCTCACCGAAATCTTCGGTCGACCGATCCCCGACTCGCTGTCCATACTGCCCCCGTTCTATTGCGACTACGGGCTCGGCGCGTCGTTCGGGGAACGGGTCTTCATCAATCAGGGGTGCTTTTTCCTCGACTACGGGGGCATCACCATCGGCGACCGCGTCATGATCGGTCCCCGAGTGACGCTGAGCACTGCCGGGCACCCCGTCGAGCCCGACGAACGGTACGACTTCATCACGCACTCGCCCATCGTCATCGAGGATGATGTGTGGATCGGCGCCGCGGCCACGGTCACCCCTGGAGTGACGATCGGCCGGGGTTCGGTCGTCGGCGCGGGCGCCATCGTCGCGAAGGATGTGCCGCCGCTGAGTGTGGTGACAGCGACAAGCCTCGTCGAGCGCAAGCGGCTGAAGTCAGCGCCTACCGCGACCTGAGACCTGCTCCTTGAGTTCGGCGCTGTGTCTGACTCCGACATGGCCACGAAGAAGTACGGCGCGGGTCGCGGTTGAGGTGATCCCGGTGCGGCTGGGCGCTGCCACCTTGCACGATGACGCGGTGACCGGTCTTGACAGTGAGCCTCAGGATTCCCGGGTGCCCTCGGGTTCCACGCCGCCGGCTCGCAAGATCCGCCGGACCTGTTCGCGGCCGTAGCCGGTGACCCGGGCGATTTCGCCTACGCGCCGACCATCCCGGTACCCCGTCACGATCGCGGCGGCCAGCCGCTCGCGCACCTTCGGCACGTCGGCACGGGCCGAGGCGACTTCAGCGAGCCCGTCCTGTACCCGCTGGAGTGCCACTCGGTACTCCTCCGAGGCTGCCTCAAGGTCGCCCTCCACGTGGCCACTCTGGCATGCGCACCGCGTCACACTTGCAAGCATACAAAGGCGGCCACCTTTACGATGTCGCGCTCGGTGGCCGTGATGACCTGCGGCACGTAGTCAGCCACGAGATGCCTCCAGGCCGCTCAACCCTTACTCCTAGACGTTGAAGCGGAACTAAGAGCCCTGATCTCCTGACCAGCACAACCAGCAGCCGACACCTGTTCAGGAGGCGTCTCGGGCTGTCATCGCTACTCGCTGGTTGACGACGTTTCACGCTGTCTTGTGCCCCAGGTGTGCCCCAGCGTGCTGGCGGGGTAGCTGTCGACCATGCACGTACCCTGCGGTGGTGAAGGCCCCCGTATGGAGCGCCCTGGCCGCATGGGTCGCGCTCGTAATCAGCGTTGCGAATCTGTGGTACAGCGTCGTCCGCGTGTGGTGGCGCGAGAGGAAGGCCAGCCCGGCGGCTCGCCTTGATCTATTCGACTATCACAACAATTCTGGCTGGCACGAGGAGGTACGAGTCGTCGTCACGAACCACGGCCCGGCGGACATGAAGGAGGTCGAAGTGCAACTTTTCGATGTCGACGGAACATCGCTGGAACTCGGAGACCCCGCCGTCTCGGCCCTTTGGCCCAAAATGCCCCTCGGCTGGCTGCACCCGGAGGAGTCTCTCTACTTGACGCTCAACCGAAGTCTCGACACGCGCGACCCGAGAGCAGCACTCATCCGTTGGGAGGACGGCCGCCGCTCTCAACAGTCTCGCTGGATCTGGCTTTCCTATCACCGGGTTACGTGACCCCCAGGCAGCCAACACGGGGCTCTGGCCTGCCGTTTCATGGGCGTTGAACTGCTGGAAGCGTCCATCAGTATCCCTGCTCGTCCGCTGGCGTCCGTCCCGATCGTCACCCAATTAGTCACCCGGGCGAGTTGCAGGATCCGTGCATCAATCGTCCTCGGTGACTGTGAAGGGCGCGTAGCCCTCCCTCACCTCCGTCACGTCAAGGTCGCTGAAGATGAGAGTGATGGCGTGAGCGTTCATATTGAAGCGGACCTCGTGAAAGGGAATGCCGATCTTCTCAGCCCACGACCGGGCACGCTCGGAGTCTGCCACCACCTCCGCACCTGGGTAGAGCGGCTGCCAGCGCACTGCCCACACGAAGCCGTCTAGGTCCGGACCGATCTCCCGGTCGGTCAGTCGCTCGTCGAGCGAGCAACGCCAGGTATCGGGACTCACCGCCGTCTGCACCTCGGCTGCGACGCAGTACTTGAAGAGGTAGCGGAGGTGGACGGGTGGGATGCCGGTATGCGGGTCTGCGGTGACATAGACGACGACTTCGTAATCGCGGATGTAGTCGGTGTACCCGTGATGCACCATCGCGCCGTCGAAGATGTCATCCAACGCCTGGCTGAGCTGCGCGATCTCCATGCCCCGTTCTACCACCCGCCGGAACACTGTCCTGGCGGGGACGGTCGAGCACTGTCAGCTTGGGAATCGGGTTGAGTCAGGGCCTGCCCTGAATCCGGCCCGTTCCGGCAGGTCAGCGGTTGGAACGTCGCACTAGACGTTGAAGCGGAACTCCACGACGTCGCCGTCCTTCATGACGTACTCCTTGCCCTCGATGCGGACCTTGCCCGCCGCCTTCGCCGCCGCCATCGATCCGGCCGCGACCAGGTCGTCGAAGGAGACCACCTCGGCCTTGATGAAGCCGCGCTGGAAGTCGGAGTGGATGACCCCCGCGGCCTCCGGGGCGGTCGCCCCGACCGGGACGGTCCAGGCCCGCGACTCCTTCGGCCCCGCCGTCAGGTACGTCTGGAGCCCGAGCGTGCGGAAGCCGATCCGGACGAGCTGGTCGAGGCCGGGCTCGGACTGCCCGATCGACTCCAGCAGCTCGCGGGCCTCCTCCTCGGGAAGGTCCACCAGCTCGGACTCGATCTTGGCGTCCATGAAGACAGCCTCGGCGGGAGCGACCAGGGCGCGCAGCTCGTCGAGGAACGCCTCATTGGCCAGTTCGGCCTCGTCGACGTTGAAGACGTACAGGAAGGGTTTGGTGGTGAGCAGGTGCAGCTCGCGCAGGTGCTCAAGATCGATCTTGGCGGCGGCGGCCCCCGAGTACAGCGTGGTGCCACCGTCGAGGACCTCGACGGCCTGCTTCGCGGCGGCCACGGCGGCGGCCCGATCCTTGCGGAGCTTGGCCTCCTTCTCCAGCCGGGGCAGCGCCTTGTCCAGAGTCTGGAGGTCGGCCAGGATCAGCTCGGTGTTGATCGTCTCGATGTCGTCGGCCGGGGAGATCTTGCCGTCGACGTGCACCACGTTCGGGTCGGAGAACGCCCGCACCACCTGGCAGATCGCCGAGGCTTCCCGAATGTTGGCGAGGAACGCGTTGCCCCGGCCCTGCCCCTTCGAGGCGCCTCGGACCAGGCCGGCGATGTCGACGAACGACACCGGCGCTGGTAGCACCTTCTGCGAGGAGAAGATCTCGGCCAGCTTGGGCAGCCGATCGTCCGGCAGCCCGACCACGCCGACGTTGGGCTCGATCGTGGCGAACGGGTAGTTCGCCGCGAGCACGTCGTTCTTGGTCAGCGCATTGAACAGGGTGCTCTTGCCGACGTTGGGCAGGCCGACGATGCCGATGGTGAGACTCACGACCAGCCAGCCTACGCCGGTCCCCTCCGACGCCGGGCAGGCAGCCCCGCCGGAGGCGCCCGGCGGCCGGGCGGTCAGCCCCGGGCGGGGCGTCAGGCGGGCCGGGCGGTCAGCAGCCGGGGCTCGATCCGGATCTCCCGTACGCCGCCGTCAGCACCCCGGCCTACCTCGTACGCCGCAACGCCCTCGCGGTCGGCGACCGCCTCGACCAGGCGGGTGCCCCGGTAGACCAGCCCGACCCCGTCGTCGGTGCAGTGGCTGGTCGGCAGCGTGCCGTCGGCGACCAGCGCGTGCATCAGCGGTCGCCGCTGGTCCTCGCTGTCGTAGTGCACCCCGTTGCCGTACGGCAACCAGCCCAGGCCGTCGGTGAAGCCGCGCAGCCGAGGGCCGAAGCTGTCGGTCGCGCCGCCCAGGTGCCAACAGATCGAGCCGGCGGAGACCCCGGCGAGCACCACCCCGGCCTGCCAGCACTCATGCAGGATCTCGTCGAGGCCGTGCACCCGCCACACCGCGCACAGGTTGGCCACGCTGCCGCCGCCGACCCAGATCACGTCCTGGGCGAGCAGGTGGGCCCGGATGTCGTCGACGTTCGGCATCGGGAAGAGCGCCAGGTGCGACGCCCGGAACCGGGTGCCGGCGAAGGCACCGTAGACGGCGCTGATCGAGGCGGCCGGGTCGCCGACGGCCTGGCCGAGGTAGCACAGTCGGGGCTCGGGGCCGGCCTGGGCCAGCTCGGCGGCAAGCTCGAAGACCGGGCCGGGGCGCAGGTCGTACGAGCCGCGGCGACGGCTGACGAAGCCCATGCTGGTGGCGATGATGGTCGGCTCGCTGGCGGGCACGGCGGTCCTTTCCTCGGTGGTCCTACGGTCGGTGCGGAATCCGGGCCCCGTGCTCGCGCGCTGAGCCCGCTGACCACCGCCGCGCTCGGCCCCGCTCATCCTGCCAGCAGGCGGCGCTCACCGGTGCCAGGCCCGGCGGCCTCCCGCTCGGCGGCAGCGGCCCGCCCGACGGCCTCCCGTCCCACGACCGCCTCCCGTCCCGCGACCGCCTCCCGTCCCACGACCGCCTCCCGTCCCGCGACCGCCTCCCGCCCGGCGGGGCCGGGGCGCTCCCCCGCCGGCAACTCCCGCCCGGTGGCCCCGGACAACTCGTGGGTGGCGAACTCCCGGCGGGCCGTCGGCGGCAGCTCTCGGGCCGCTGCGGCCGGCAGCGTGAACCGGTACCCGGCGGAGGGGCCGGCCGCCACGGACTCGCCGAACATCCAGCGCACCTCGTCGACCGTCCAGCCCAGCCCGGAGCGGCCGGCGATCTCCCGGATCAGGCGCCGCCCCACCCGGGTGTCGTCGTCGTAGAAGCGCATGCACCAGTGGTGCGCCCACATGCCGAGGGCGCGCAGGCCGGCGGCGTCGAGTGACACGGCGAGCCGGCCACAGGCCGTGTCCCGCAACGCCCGCCCCGGGTCATCAGCCCGGTCCCGCTCCATCGCCCCGTACGCCGCCGGGGCGACCGCCCGCATCCGGTCGTAGAAGCCCTGCACCACCGTGCGGTCGACCCGCGCCCGCCCCGATCGCATCAGCGGACACCCCACCCGGCCACGCTCACCATCGCCGCACCCTTCTTGAGTTGGTGCCGGGGACCGTACCGGCGCCGACCGACACTTTCCGCCCGGGTTTCCGTTTCCCGACGGGGCAGGCCGGGCGAGCCGGAGCGCCCGCGGCGGAGGACGGCGGGCGGCGGGCGGGAGAAGCGGGCCGATCCGTCCGCCCGTCCACGGTGAGGTCCGATTTCCGCGAGCCGACGGGCCGACCGGCGGGGCAGTATCGGTGCCGTGGACTTGGACTTCGAGCGGTGCTACCGGGCTGTGGACAGCCGTGACCAGCGGTTCGACGGCTGGTTCTTCACCGGGGTGACGTCGACCGGGATCTACTGCCGGCCGTCCTGCCCCGCGATGACGCCGAAGCGGTGCAACGTCCGGTTCTTCCCGTCGGCCGCCGCCGCGCAGGGGGCCGGCCTGCGGGCCTGCCGCCGCTGCCGCCCGGACGTCGCACCCGGCTCGCCCCAGTGGGACGTCCGGGCGGACGTGGTGGGCCGGGCGATGCGGCTGATCGCCGACGGGGTGGTCGACCGCGACGGCGTGCCAGGGCTGGCCGCCCGGCTCGGTTACACCGAACGCCACCTGCACCGGATGCTCCGCGACGAGTTGGGCGCCGGGCCGCTGGCCCTGGCCCGGGCACAGCGCGCGCAGACGGCCCGGATCCTGATCGAGACGACCGGGCTCGGGATGGCCGAGATCGCGTTCGCGGCCGGGTTCGGCAGCGTCCGGCAGTTCAACGACACGGTCCGCGAGGTGTACGCCGCCGCCCCGTCCGAGCTGCGCAACACCCCCGGGCGGCGGCCGGCTGCGGCCGGGGCGGGCACGATCGCGCTGCGGCTGGCGTACCGGCCGCCATTGCACGCGGCGGCGCTGCTGGACTTCCTCGCGTTGCGGGCGTTGCCCGGGGTGGAGGAGGTGCGCGACGGGACGTACCGCCGGGGGTTGCGGCTGCCGCACGGCGCGGCGGAGGTGGCGCTGACGCCGGTCGACGGGCATGTGACGGCGACGCTGCGGCTGGCCGACATGCGCGACCTGGCCCCGGCGGTGGCGCGCTGCCGCCGGCTGCTCGACCTCGACGCCGACCCGACCGCCGTCGACGGCACGCTCGCCGCCGATCCCGCCCTCGCCGCGCTGGTGGCGGCGGAGCCCGGGGTACGCCTCCCGCGCGCCGTGGACGGCTTCGAGATGCTGATCCGGGCCATAGTCGGCCAGCAGGTCTCACTAGCCTCGGCCCGCACCACCCTCACCCACCTCCAACCCCCCGACCCCAACCTTGTTGATCATGGAGTTGGCGGTCCTGCCCCCGGCGTGTCGCAGCGTCAACCCCATGATCACGGCGGGGGGCTGCGGGGGTTTGTGGACGCGGAGGGGGTGTTGCGGGTGGGGGATGGGGGGTTTCGGATGCCGGTGGGGCGGCGGGAGACCATTCGGGCGGTGGCGCGGGGCGTGGTCGACGGATCGCTCGACCTTGAGCCGGGCGGTGATCGGGAGGAGACCGTGCGGCGGCTGCTCGCGGTGCCCGGAATCGGCGCGTGGACGGCCGGATACGTGGCGATGCGCGCCCTCGGCGACCCCGACGTGTTCCTCCCCACCGACCTGGCCGTCCGGCGCGGCGCCGCCGCCCTCGGCCTCCCCGCCGACCCGAGAACCCTCGACGCGTACGCGCAACGCTGGCGCCCCTGGCGCTCGTATGCGGTGATCAGACTATGGAGAGCAGCATGAACGTCACCCTCGACTGCGTGGTCGTCGACACCCCCACCGGCCCGCTGAGCGTCCTGGCCGGCCCCGACGGTGCGGTCCGGGCGGCCGGCTTCACCGCCGACCCGCAGACGCTGCTGCCGCTGATGCACCCGGGGCTGCGTGGCCCGCTCCGGCAGCGGCCCGACCTCGGCCCGGTCACCACGGCGGTCGCCGCGTACCTCGGCGGGGAGTTGACCGCGATCGACACGGTGCCGGTGGAGCAGCACACGGATGGCGCTTTCATGGCGCACGCGTGGGAGGTGCTGCGCGCGGTGGAGCCCGGCCGACCGGTGACGTACACCGCCTACGCCGGGCTGGCCGGTCGGCCGGCGGCGGTCCGCGCCGCGGCGGCGGCCTGCGCGCGCAACGCCGCCGCGCTCTTCGTCCCGTGCCACCGGGTGTTGCGCACCGACGGCAACCTCGGCGGCTACCGCTGGGGGTTGGACGTGAAGCGCTGGCTGCTCGCCCACGAAGCGGACCCGGGAACGGGCGCCGGGACCGGGGCGGCGGTACGGCGCTGACTCTCGGCCTCCCTGAACATGGTCGACCTGCGCGCCTGGGAGGGGCAGTCCGGATCATCGCCCCGTTCGTCGATCCGCTGCGCGGCATCGGCGTGGTCCGGGCAGACCTGCCCCGCCTGGCAACTAGCGGGTCTTCGCAGCCGACGACGCCTGCCAGCGGATCAGACCGCACGAGTTTTTGCCAGGATGAGGGCGATTTTTCCGCGGCATGGCCACGGTGGAATCGAGTTCCCCCGGGCGATCATTGCAGCTCAACTGAGCTTTCGATCACACTTCGGAGTCCTGAAGGGACGATCCACCACTCCATGTGGTCGGTTCACTACGCTGGCAGCGTTGCGCGAGGTCACTGCTGGCGACATAGGCTGTACCCGACCCAGAGCGGGGCCGCATCCGATCTGTCATCTGTCGGAACAGCACCGTAAGCTATGGGTCGGTCACCAGAAGTTGATCACTTGGTTGGTCCTCGCACCGAGCGCGCGGGGGCGAGAGAACATCCGAGTGAGAGGAATCAGGTGGCAGCACCAAAACGCCGACGGAAACGTCGGCACCCCGGGAAGTCAACCCGCCGTGACACCTGTCGGTGCCGGAGGGACGGGGGGCGACTGGCCGCGTTCGCGCGGCTCGCCGCTCCCCTCGTGGCGGTTTACACCATCACGAGGCAACTGGTGTCCGACCTCATCAGCGGACAGCGGTGACCCGGCGAAACCAGACGTGGGGGGGGGGGGGGGGGGGGGGGGGGGGGCGGGGGGGGGGGCGGGGGGGGGGGGGGGGGGGGGGGGGGGGGCGGGGGTGGGGGGGGGGGGGGGGGGGGGGGGGGGGCCCGCGGCGCCCCCCCCCCCCCCCCCCCCCCCCCCCCCCCCCCCCCCCCACGACATCAGGTAAGAGGCGCGGGTCTGACACCCGGGGTTGCACCCCCATCACGGTGGAGGGCCCGCGCCGCCTTTTGTGGCGTCTCACACTTCTTGCCGTGAAACGACTCGCCGAGTTTTACACAGCCGCTGACAGATGTGAACCCTTCAACGGTGTGGCGTCGCTTCCAACCGTACGCGCATCCTGGGCCGTGACCAGCAAAAACGAAACAACCGCCCTAACGGGCGATGACTGACCCAGCCCAAGAGATCGATGCTGGTGAGGCCCTGTCGCTCGGTTCACTTTTTGCCCTCGGGTAGAACTTCCACGTCGCACGGCCTCCCGGCAGGCACTTTTCGGCTCGCTCACGCAAAACGTCCACAGGGGATCCCTGCGCGTGGCGCGACGTGCCTAGAATCACCGGTCAATCGGGCACCACCGACCACACGGGGAGGACACGGGGTGCGTACACGACGCATGATCATTTTGGGGGTCGCCGCCGTCTGCGCGGTCGCGACGACCACCTACGGGCTGACGCCGGCCACCGCCGGGGCCACCACGGCCAAGCCGGCCGACGCCGGATCGGCGGTGCGGGTGCCCGCCGGGCGACCCGCCGCCAAGGTTGCCGCCGCCGCGCCGGCCTCCGTCGCCTACCTGCGCGACCGCTACGGAATCTCCGCGACCGAGGCGGCCCGGCGGCTCGCCCTCCAGGAGCTCTCCACGCCGCTGGCCGCCACGCTCGCCAACGGCCTTCCGGGCGAGTACGGCGGGATGTGGCTCGACCAGGCGGCCGGCGGATTGCTCACCGTCGCCGCCACCCGCCCCGAATCAGTACGGGCGGCCGTCGCCGCCGTGCCGGACGCCACGCACGTCCGGGTGGTGCCGGTGCGGCACTCGCTGCGACAGCTCACCGCCTCGGCGACCCGGATCGCCAAGGCGCTGGGTGTGGCCGTCGGCACCGACGTCGTGGTGGACCAGACTGCCAACGAGGTCGTGGTGCTCACCGGGGGCGAGGTCGCCGCGGGCGACCGGCGGCTGCCGGTGGCGCTGCGCGACGCCGGGGTGTCCGCCCGGTCCCGGGCCCGGGTGACGCGGCCGTCGGTGCCGAAGGCGTGCGACCCGCGCAGCTGCGTCCAGGCGCCGATGCGCGGCGGGATCCGGCTCGACATCCCGCGCGACGATGGCACCGTCGGCGGCTGCACCACCGGCTTCAACGTGCAGGACCGGTACGGGGTCCCGTACGTGCTGACCGCCGGGCACTGCGTGGTCGGCGGCCGGCACACCCGGATCGACGACACCTGGCACCAGTTCCTCGGGCCGAAGATTCCGGTGACGGTCGAGTCCGGCAACGCCGCGCTGGCCGAGAACGCCTACCCGAACGACTACGCCGTGATGCCGTACCAGGTGGGGGCGTTGCGGCAGTGGGGATACCCGACGACGGCCACCACCCGGCCGAGCCTGGTCAACTACTGGTGTGTCGCCGACAACCCGCGCTGCACGACCGGCCAGGACGTGGCGGTCACCGGGTACGTGCCGTGGAGCGGCATCCAGACCGGCTGGGTGGTCTGCGCGACGGGCTCGGCGTACACGCCGACGGCCGGCGAGACCTACGTGGACTCCGGCGCGGGCGCGGGCTACCTGCCCGGCACCCGGTGCGGGCAGGTCACCGGCAAGAGCGCCGGCGGGATCGACGTGCGGATCTGTGCCCGGCCGGGGGACAGCGGCGGGCCGCTGTTCACCGAGTCCGACGGGAAGGCGCTGGGCATCCTGTCCAACGGCGACCCCGGACAGGGCCCCTGCACCAACCCCGACGAGCAGAACAAGTACGCCCCGGTGTCGACCATCCTCGACCGGGTCAACGCCCGCGCCAACGGCCGCCTCGGGCTCCGACTGGCCCTCACCGGCCCGGTCTTCGGCCCGATCAAGCGCTGAGCGAGGATCGCCCGCCGGGTCGTACGACACGCAAAGCGCCCGCCCCGATCGGGGCGGGCGCTTCGTCGTCCGAGCGGCAGCCGGGGGACGTTCGGCAAACTCGATCTGCTGCCGCGGGCAGGGCCGGTGTGGGGCACACCGCCCCGCCCGTCGGGTTCAGCCGCGGGTGATCACCTCGTTGCCCTTGAGGCTCTCGGTCCGCTGCTGGACGAGGGTGCGCAGCCGGGCGGCGTCGGAGTCGACCGCCGCCGCGTCCACCCCGTCCACCGTCTTCAGGACCACGGTGATCGCGTCGAGCGACCCGGTTGCCCGCCCGCTGGCGTAGACCTGCTGAAAGAGCTCGCGGTACGCGTTCTCGTAGATCCCCTTGAACGCGGTGCTGGCGAGGAAGCGCTCCTTGAGCTTGTGGCCCCCCATCATCCCGCCGGGACGGCCACGCGCGGCGTTCCCGCCCTCCTGCTCGGTGGCCCCGCCGCCAGGCGGCTGCATGCCCTCGGGAGGCTGCACGCCGCTGGGAGGCTGCATGCCCTCGGGGAGCTGAGCGCCTCCGGGAGGCTGAGCGCCCGTGGGCGTCCGTGTCCGGCCCTGCATACCGAGGCCGCCGCTGTCGTGCGGGCCCTGTGCCACGTTGCCGCTGAAAGTGAGGTTGTGGTCCCAGCTGATCACGCTGAACTTCTTTGTCCCCAGGTCGTACCAGAGGTAGTAGTTCTTCCCCGGGCCGGCCATGTCGTCGAAGTTGAGCAGCAGGTTCTGGAGTGCGACGTAGCGGGCGAACGACTCGACGTCGACCCGGTCGGCGAGCTGCGCGGCGAACTCCTCGTCGCTCGCGGTGTTCACCCACCTGATCAGGTTGATCACGGGTTGCAGGTCCTGGCTGCCCTGCATGGTGATCTGCTTGAAGTCGTCCTGGTAGTCGGTCTGGTCATCGCCCTGATCGGTGAAGCTGCTGCTGGCCAGGGCCTTGTAGAGCACACCGGAGCCGTCCATCTGGTCGGCGAAGTGCTCGTCCGGGTGCTCGACCAGCAGCCGGGCCTTGGTCGGCCGGTCGTTGACCGTGAACGAGGAGTACGCGTACCGCTGGGCCGGCTCGCCGGTGTCGTCCATCAGGGACAGCGACAACGCCTCGTTCAGCACGGTGGAGCCGCCGCCCATGCCGGACACCCGGACGGCCACCTCGCGGTGCCCCTGGTACCGACGGCCGTCGACGAACTCGTCGAAGCTGATCAACCAGGGCAGCGTCTCCGGTTCCTCGGCCTTCAGGCTGGTGCGGGCCATTCCCCCGCCGGGAGCCCCACCCCCGCCCTGCTGCTGGCCGTCCTGCTGCTGGCCCGCGCCGGGAGCGCCGCCCGCCTGGCGCCGGGCCTCACCGGCACCGACCTCACCACCCGGGGCGCCGCCACCCGGGGCACCACCACCAGTGCGCGGCTTGCTCTCGCCCTTCCAGGTCAGCGAGCCCAGCGTCGAGTTGCCCTTGAGCCGGATACCGACGCTGGGGACGGTGCTGCCGTCGACGGTCAGGTCCGCCTCGACGTACTCCTTCTCCCCCTCCTTCCAGTAGGTGTCGAGCATCCGCCCGTAGTCCGCGTCCCGGAAGGTCAGCTTGATCGAGTGGGCGGTGGTCGCGTCGAAGAGGTCCGTCGTGCCGGCGATGTCCACCGTCGCCGCCTTCGCCGCGGTGTCGCCGGCGCTGGTGACATACGGTCGGATCCGCTCGGCGCCCAGCGCCAGGGTCAGGACGGCGACGAACGCCGCGCAACTGATCAGCAGCTTCCAGTTCTGCCGTACCCGCACCGGCAGGCGGCGCCGCAGGCCGCGGGGCAGCGCGGACCGGGCGCGTAGCGGCTCGGCCATCACAGGTCCGTCTGGTCGTAGCCGGTCAGCACCGTCACCCGCTGGCCGGAGGTCCGCTCGCTGAGCGCCGCGATCAGGTCGCCCGGCTCGCTGCCCTTCTTGAGCCGCACGGTGTACATCAGCTCGGTGAGCGCACCGGCCCGGATCGACTCCAGGCTGACCAGCTCGAACTCGCTGGTGAAGCGGACCAGCACGTCCTGGATGTCGGCGGTGTGGTTGCCGCCGGCCGGGAGCTGGACCTTGACCACCTGCCGCTGCACGTTCAGGGCGAACCAGTTGAACCGGTACATCACCATGATGATCAGGCTGATCGCGACGGCGGCGACGATGGCCAGGGTGTAGAACCGGGTGCCGCAGGCCATGCCGACGCCCATCACCAGGAAGATGAAGCCGACGTCGCGGGTCTCTTTGATCGCGTTGCGGAACCGCACCACCGACAGCGCGCCGACCAGGGCGAACGCGCGGGCGATGTTGGAGCCCACCACCAACATGATCAGAGAGATCAGCATGCCCAGGATGATCAGCGTCTGGACGTAGGACTGGCTGTACGACACGTTGCGGTGGGAGGCCCGGTAGACCCACCCGATCATGGCGCTCAGCAGGAAGGACAGCGACAACGTGAGCGCGACGTCGCCGACGCTGAAGGTGCCGGACAGGTCCTGGAACGTGATGTCCATCGGTGCTCAGGCCTCGCTTCTCGTGGTGGTGGCCGTCGCCAGATCGGCGGCGGGGTCGTCGTCCTGGATGTGGAAGATCGAGCGCGGCGCCCGGCCGAACGCCTCGACGCTCTGGCAGTACTTGGAGACCCGCACCACCGACAGTTCGGCGCGGGCGGCGAGGTCGGTGAGCCAGTACGGAACCCGCTCGTTGGCCTTGATCTCGACGATCGACAGCCCGGCCGGGACGATGAGCCGGTTCTCGGCGGCGGCCCCGAGGTGGAAGTCACGGTCCCGGCCCCGGATCCGCTGGTCGAGGGTGACCCGCAACCCGAGGTCGGCGTCCTGGCCGACGAACGCCTCGCGCTGGTAGCCGGTCATCGCCACCGGGCGCAGGTCGAGGCCGGAGACGAGTTCGAGCACCTCCTCGACGAACGCCCGCTGGGAGGGGTCGTGCTCGACCATCACCCGCTCGTCGCAGAGCTGCCGGGCCGCCCGGTACGGCAGGGCGATCCGCCGCTTCTGGGTGACCCGGTTGACCCGCTGCTTGATCTCGACGTACACGGTCGTGTCGTCATCCACGGTGGACCGGTCGCCGTAGTGGCGCACCCGCAGCTTGCGGCGGAACCTGAGCCCCTCGATCTTCTCCCAGTAGAACCGCAGGTCGGTGGTGTCGTAGTAGACGCTCCACACGCCGTATCCGTCGGTGCCGCCGTGGCTGTCCGGCGCGAGTCGATCGGCCAGTTCGCGCCGGAGCGCCGCCACCTTCGTGGTCGCGACCAGGTACTTGATCTCGTACCGGTTGAACGCGTGCAGCTTGCTCGGCGCCCGCAGCGCGTGACCCGCGTGGTCCCGGCCGGTCGTCGGGGGCCCGGGGTCCGGCATCGGGTCACCCGCCGGCTCTGGGGGGCGGGCGCGGCGGTTGAACCGTAGACGCATGGACGGATTTCCTCCGGCTCGGTGGTGCGATCGGTCGAAAGCGAAGAAAACAGGGCCGCCATGGAAGCAGCGTGTGAACAACCTGTGGGCGGGCTATGGACGGCAGGTGAGGGCCCGGATCATCGGGGCGTTCCGCCTCCGACGGACCCCGGATCTGTGGGTCTGACTGACCAACCAACCGGTACGCTCCGGTGAGACCCCACCCCGCTGCGGGCCGCCGGCTGACCGGTCCCGGGCAAATCCGCCACGGTAGGGGGGAACGGCGCTCTCGACCGATCGTCGGTCGGCTGAGAAACTATGGGCCGGCCAGTAGTGGGGGGTGCGATGAGCAACGGGTGGGTGCTGCCCGACGAGGTTCTTCGGGAGGCGCCGGCGTACACGCCGCGGCCCGGGGAACTGGCCGATCTGGAGTTGTTGCTGACCGGGGCGTACACGCCGCTCACCGGCTTCATGACGCGCGCGGACCTGGCCGCGGTCAGCCGGCGGGGTCGGCTCGCCGACGGCACGTCGTGGCAGGTGCCGGTGGCCCTCCAGGTGCCGGCGGCGCTCGCCGACGGCCTGGACCCGACCGATCCGCAGCGCCGAACGCTGGTGCTGACCGACGGCGAGGGCGCCCCGGTCGCATCGCTGGAGGTCACCGACGTCTGGCCGGCCCGCGAGGGCGTCGCCGGAGTCGGCGGGACGGTACGTCGCCTCGGCGACGGCGGCCACGGGCCGTTCCAGCGGTTGCGCCGCAGCCCCGAGGAGGTCCGGGCGCTGCTGCCTGCGGGCCGGGTGCTCGGCGTCCTCGCCGACCGGCCCCTGCACCGGCCGCAGTTGGCCCAGATCGCCCACGCGTCCCGCACCCTGGGGGCGCACCTGCTGATCATGATCCCGGTCGGCGAGGGGACGACGAACGGCCTGCCCTCCGAGGCGCTGGTCCGGGCGGTCTTCGCCGCCCGGGACCGGATGCCACCGGCGACCCTGGTCGCGGTGCCGCTGTCCCGCCGCCGCGACGAGATCAGCGACGCCCTGCTCCAGGCCCGGGTGGCCGCCGCGTACGGGGTGACCCACCTGCTCTCCACCGGCGAGATGCTCTCCGGCGCGGGCCTGCGGGTGCTGGTCCCCCGGGAACTGGCCTACGACAGCCGGGACGGGCAGTGGCGCTGGCGGGAGGACATCCCGCCGCGCAACCGGCGGCTGGCGCTCGGCCAGGCGGAGATCGACGACCTGCTCGACCGGGGCTTCCCACTGCCGGAGTGGCACACCCCGCCTGCGGTGGCCAAGGAATTGGCCCGGGCCCGGCCGGCCCGGCGGCACCGCGGGCTCGTGGTCTTCCTGACCGGCTTCTCCGGCTCCGGCAAGTCGACCATCGCCCGAGGGTTGGCGGACGTGCTGCGCGAGGGCGGGGACCGGACGGTGACCCTGCTCGACGGCGACGTGGTGCGCCGGGAACTCTCCGCGGGGCTGACCTTCAGCAAGGCCGACCGGGACCTCAACGTCCGGCGGATCGGCTGGGTCGCGGCCGAGGTCGCCCGGCACCGGGGCGTCGGCATCTGCTGCCCGATCGCCCCGTACGCGCAGGCGCGTTCCACCGCCCGGGAGATGGCGCACGCCGCTGGCGCGGGCTTCGTGCTGGTGCACGTGGCGACGCCGATCGAGGTATGTGAGCAGCGCGACCGCAAGGGCCTGTACGCCCGGGCCCGGGCCGGCCTGCTCACCGGGATGACCGGAATCGACGACCCGTACGAGGTGCCGACGGACGCCGAGGTGGTGGTCGACACCACCGGCTTGTCGATCGACGAGGCGGTGCACGCGGTGATGCACCACCTGACCGAGACCGGGTGGGTGGAGCCCCGCCTCCAGTCCACCTGACCGCCGTAAGCTCCCCGATCGTCGAGACGGGTAGGGCGGGCCGGCGGAAGCCACCAACATGGTCGGGGCCCGAACGCGCGCCGACGAAAAGGGGAACGGCGGAGTGAAGCGTACGACTATCGAGCTGGCCGACGGTCGGGAGCTGATCTACTTCGACGAGCGGGACGACGCGGTCCGGAACCAGCCGGACCGGCGGGAGCTGTCGCCGCCCCCGCCAGCGTCCCAGCTGCGGTACGACCCGCTGACCGACGAGTGGGTGGCCGTCGCCGTGCACCGGCAGAGCCGCACGTTCCTCCCCCCGGCCGACCAGTGCCCGCTCTGCCCGTCCCGGGACGGGCGGCTCAGCGAGATCCCCGCGCCGGAGTACGACGTCGCCGTCTTCGAGAACCGGTTTCCGGCGCTGAGCCGGCGGATCGCCGAGGAGCCCGCGGCGATCACCCCGTTCACCCCGGTCCAGCCTGGTCAGGGCCGGTGCGAGGTGGTCTGCTTCACCGACGACCACAACACCTCGTTCGCCGCCCTTGCGCCAGGCCGGGTGCGTACCGTGCTGGACGCCCTCGCCGACCGGACGGCGGCGCTGTCCGAACTGCCCGGCGTGGAGCAGGTGTTCTACTTCGAGAACCGGGGCGTGGAGATCGGGGTGACCCTGCACCACCCGCACGGGCAGATCTACGCGTACCCGTTCGTCACGCCGCGCACCCGGGCGCTGCTCGGCGCGGCCCGTCGACACGCCGAGCGCACCGGCGGTGGCAACCTCTACGCCGACGTGCTGGCCGCCGAGCGTGCCGCCGGGACGCGCGTGGTCACGAGCAACGAGCACTGGACGGCGTACGTGCCGGCGGCGGCCCGGTGGCCGTTCGAGGTGCACATCGCCCCGCACCGGCCGGTGCCGGACATCCCCGCGCTGAGCGACGCCGAGCGGGACGCCTTCGGCCCGCTCTACCTGGACCTGCTGCGCCGCTTCGACGGGCTCTTCGACGCCCCGATGCCCTACATCGCGGCCTGGCACCAGGTCCCGGTACGGATCGACCGCGAGCTGGGGCACCTGCACCTGCAGCTTTTCAGCATCCGGCGGGCGGCGGACAAGCTGAAGTACCTGGCCGGGTCGGAGTCCGGCATGGGCGTCTTCATCAACGACATCGCCCCGGAGCGCGCCACCGAACTCCTCCGCGCCGCCTGAAAGCGGGGCGTCGACGGGGCGGACGCGTCCACCGGGCGCGGGGGGCGAAAACAGGGCGCGGGGGGCCCGGAACGGGCCCCCCGCAGGGAAGGGACGGCTGGCTGTGTGCGACAGCCGGGAGGGCTTGCTGATCGGCACTCGCGCAACGAGGCGACCTACGGTCAGCCTTCCTGGACGCGACTGGCACCACGTCCATCCAGCTCGGGCGCAGGATCAGGCGAGCCTGCGCGCCAGGTTCTCGTCCAGCGCGTTCATGAACTCGTCGGTGCTCAGCCACGGGGCGTCGCGGGAGATGAGCAGCGCGAGGTCCTTGGTCATCTGGCCGCCCTCGACGGTGTCGACGATGACCTGCTCCAGGGTGTTGGCGAACTCGATGACCGCCGGGGTGCCGTCCAGCTTGCCCCGGTGGGCCAGACCCCGGGTCCAGGCGTAGATCGAGGCGATCGGGTTGGTCGAGGTCTTCTCGCCCTTCTGGTACTGCCGGTAGTGCCGGGTGACCGTGCCGTGCGCGGCCTCGGCCTCGACGGTGCGACCGTCCGGGGAGAGCAGGACCGAGGTCATCAGACCCAGCGAGCCGAAACCCTGCGCGACGGTGTCGGACTGCACGTCGCCGTCGTAGTTCTTGCAGGCCCAGACGTAGCCACCCTCCCACTTGAGCGCGGCGGCGACCATGTCGTCGA
This sequence comes from Micromonospora sp. RTGN7, assembly GCF_033804645.1. Taxonomy (NCBI): domain Bacteria; kingdom Bacillati; phylum Actinomycetota; class Actinomycetes; order Micromonosporales; family Micromonosporaceae; genus Micromonospora; species Micromonospora sp. RTGN7. The sequence continues at coordinate 130,999 of NZ_JAPZLF010000006.1, forward strand.
TGAGCCGGTGCTCGTAGGTGATGCCGGCGGCGTCGAACTCGGCCTTGAACTCGGCCTCGAAGACCTCGGCGAAGATGTCCTTGAACCGGCCGTCGTACGCCTTGAGGATGGTGTTCTTGGTGGACAGGTAGACCGGGTAGTTGCGGTCCAGGCCGTACCGGAACGAGGCGCGGGCGAAGTCCCGGATCGACTCGTCGTAGTTGTACATGCCCATGGCGATGCCGCCGCCGGGGAAGTTGGCGACCTCCATCTCCATCGGGGCACCGCCGTCGGCCGGGGTGTAGGTGATGGTCACCGTGCCCGGGCCGGGAACGACGAAGTCGGTGGCCTTGTACTGGTCGCCGTGGGCGTGCCGGCCGATGATGATCGGCTTGGTCCAGCCCGGTACCAGGCGCGGCACGTTCGACATGATGATCGGCTCGCGGAAGACGACGCCGCCGAGGATGTTGCGGATGGTGCCGTTGGGCGACCGCCACATCTTCTTCAGGCCGAACTCCTCCACCCGGGCCTCGTCCGGGGTGATGGTGGCGCACTTGACGCCGACGCCGTGCTCCTTGATGGCGTTGGCGGCGTCGATGGTGACCTGGTCGTCGGTGGCGTCACGGTGCTGGATCGAAAGGTCGTAGTAGTGCAGGTCGACGTCGAGGTAGGGCAGAATCAGCTGCTCACGGATCTGCTTCCAGATGATCCGGGTCATCTCGTCGCCGTCGAGCTCCACGACCGGGTTGTTTACCTTGATCTTCGCCATCGACCGGCGCTCCTCTCGGGGGACACGTGCTCTAGCAGTACGAGCGTACTGGAAACTGGCCGGCACTCCCCAGCCGGCCTCGGTCGGCCGGTGAAACCGGGGTGCACGCGGTCCAGCTCGTCGACCCCGACTACCTGGCGTACGCCCACGACGAGCAGCCGGCCACGGCGCGCGACACCCGCACGGCCCTGCTGCACACCCTCCTCGCGCACCCCTTGACCACCCTGGCCACCCCGCACCTGGGCCACCCCTTCCTGGCCCTACCCCCGCCCTCCTGACCGACGTGCCGGTTGATCGACGGGGAGCAGGAGGGGCGGAGCGGGGTTGAGTTACAGGTGCGTTATGTCGGACTGTTTGGTACGGACGGCCTCGGCGGCGGCCCTGAGGCTGGCCAGCTCGTCGGCGTCCAGGTCAGTCTCGACGACCCGCCGGACTCCCCCGGCACCGATCTCGGCCTCGACGCCCAGGTAGACGCCGGAGATGCCGTACTCGCCGTCGACCCAGGCGCAGACCGGCATCACCTCGCCGGAGTCCTCCGCGACGGCCTTCGCCATCCGGGCGGCGGCGGCCGACGGGGCGTAGTACGCCGAGCCGGTCTTCAGCAGCGCGACCACCTCGGCGCCACCGTTGCGGGTCTTGTCGACCAACTCCTCGATCTGTTGGGCCGGCATCGCCTCGCGTAGCGGCCTGCCGTCGACGGTGCTCCTCGACGGCACCGGCACCATGGTCTCGCCGTGCGAGCCGAGGGTCAGGGTCTTCACCGACCGCACCGGGACGTCCAGGGCCTCGGCGACGAAGTTGGTGAACCGGGCGGTGTCGAGCATGCCGGCCTGGCCGAGCACCCGGCTCTTCGGAAACCCGCTGGCGAGCTGGGCCAACGCCGTCATCTCGTCCAGCGGGTTGGACACGACGATGACGACGGCGTCCGGGGCGTGCCGGGCCACGCTCTCGGCGACCTGACGGACGATCTTGGCGTTGGTCGCCAGCAGGTCCATCCGGCTCATGCCCGGCTTGCGCGGGAGCCCGGCGGTCACCACCACGACGTCCGAGCCGCCGATGGCCTCGTACCCCTCGCCGGCGGGGCCGGTGGTGACGCCGACGACCGTCGTCTCGAAACCCTCCACGGCGCGCGACTGGTTGAGGTCCAGGGCCAGGCCGGCCGGCTTGCCCTCCACGATGTCGGTGATCACGACGGTGTCGAAGACGTCGTACTCGGCCAGGCGCTGCGCCGTGGTGGAGCCGTAGAAACCGGCCCCGACGACAGTGACCTTCTTTCCCATGGTCGCCCACTCCCTGTAACCGTCAGATTGCAGGACCGTATCAGGCATCCTGGCACCGATCGGCACAGAACCGGTCACAGTCGGCGGGACGGGGCGACCGCACCGGCCGACCGGCCCCGGGGGGCCGGCGAGGGCTCAGTCGCGCTCGGCGCGCTCCACGACGTTGGTGAGCAGCATGGCGCGGGTCATCGGGCCGACACCGCCCGGCATCGGGACCACCTTGCCGGCCACCTCGGCGACCCCGGCGTCCACGTCGCCGGTGTAGCGGCCCTTGCCGTCCTCGCCGATCACCCGGGTGATGCCGACGTCGACCACCGTCGCGCCGGGGGTGACCATGTCGGCGGTGAGCAGGCCCGGCACGCCGGCCGCGACGATGACGATGTCCGCCCGCCGGGTGTGCGAGGCCAGGTCGAGCGTGCCGGTGTGGCAGAGGGTCACCGTGGCGTTCTCGCTGCGCCGGGTGAGCAGCAGCCCGAGGGGGCGGCCCACGGTGTTGCCCCGGCCGACGACGGCGACGTCGGCGCCGCGCAGCGGCACGTCGTGTCGCCGGAGCAGCTCGACTATGCCGCGCGGGGTGCAGGGCAACGGGCCGTCGTAGCCGAGGACCAACCGGCCGAGGTTGACCGGGTGCAGGCCGTCGGCGTCCTTGTCCGGGTCGATCATCTCCAGCGCCCGCTGGGTGTCCAGGTGGCCGGGGAGCGGGAGCTGGACGATGTATCCGTGGCAGGCCGGGTCGGCGTTCAGCTCGGTGAGGGCGTCGTCGACCTGCTGCTGGGTGGCGTCGGCGGGCAACTCCCGGCGGATCGAGGCGACGCCCACCTCGGCGCAGTCGCGGTGCTTGCCGTTGACGTACGCCTGGGAGCCCGGGTCCACCCCGACCAGGACGGTGCCCAGCCCCGGGGTGATGCCACGCTCCGCCAGTGCCTTGACCCGGGTCCGCAGCTCGTCCTTGATCTGCGCCGCAGTCGCCTTGCCGTCCAGGATCATCGCCGTCACGCACAGATCGTCTCACGTCCCGGGCACACCGTTCCGTGGACCCGCGCCCGGGACGATCGGTGGGTGACCCGCCTCGGGCCGGCCGGGACCGTCCACCGAGCAGTGACGGTCCGTTACGTGTCGATAGTCACTTACGGTTACGTCTTGTAGATTGCGCCACACCCAGAACCGGACGGCGGGCCAGCATCGACCCACATCCGGACGGACGATGGCGAAGGGGACTCCAAGCCCAGGCGAGTGCCGAAAGCACCCGGACCTCTCGGCAAATGCCCTGCCTACCGTCGATCAGCGGGGCGCTTGTAGCAGAGTCACCGGTCGACAACAAGGCGGGATCACCCGTTCCGTCCCCGCTTCGCCACGGCCTCGTTGCCGATCCGGGCCTGGACGACCTACCGTTGCCAACCGTTGCGCAGCGTTACCCCAACGCCGGGCCCGACCGCGCAGCGTGAGGAAAATGAGGAGACTAAATGCGTGTTCGTAGGCTTGCCGCCTGGACCGCCCTCCCGCTCGCGGTGACCCTTGGCCTGGTGGCCTGCGGCTCGGGCGGCGACGGCGGATCCGGCGAGAGCGACCCCAACGCGGCCGTGCGGATCGAGATCGCCGAGCCGCAGCACCTGGTGCCGACCAGCACCAACGAGACCAGCGGCGCGCAGGTGCTCAGCGCCCTGTTCAGCCCGCTCGTCGACTACGACGAGGCGAACAAGCCGTACGAGGTGGCCGCCGAGTCCGTGACGTCGTCGGACAACAAGGTCTGGACGGTCAAGCTCAAGGACGGCTACACCTTCCACAACGGCGAGAAGGTCACCGCCGAGAACTACATCGACGCCTGGAACCACGGCGCGTACGCCCCCAACGGGCAGAACTCCAGCTACTTCTTCGAGAAGATCGCCGGCTACGACGACCTCCAGGGCGAGCAGCCGAAGGCGAAGACCCTGACCGGCCTGGAGAAGGTCGACGACCTGACCTTCACCGTGACGCTGGCCCAGCCGTACAGCGAGTTCCGGACCATGCTCGGCTACACGGCGTTCTACCCGCTGCCGAAGGCTGCGTTCTCCGCCCCCGGCGTGCTCGCCGAGGGGTACGAGCAGGCCCCGATCGGCCAGGGCCCGTTCCGGATGAAGGGCTCGTGGCAGCACGACGCCAAGGTCGAGGTGGAGAAGTACGAAGCCTTCCCCGGCCAGCAGCCGAAGGTGGCCGGCGTCGAGTTCCGGATCTACCAGCAGCCGACCGCCGCGTACGCGGACGTGCTGTCGGACAACCTCGACGTGATCAAGACGATCCCGACCGAGAACCTGTCGACCGCCGGCACCGACCTCGGCGACCGGTTCCAGCAGAGCCCCGCCTCGGCGCTCCAGGTGCTGGCCTTCCCGACGTTCCAGAAGGAGTTCAGCAACCCCCAGGTGCGCAAGGCGATCTCGATGGCGATCGACCGGGACGAGATCACCACGTCGATCTTCAAGGACTCGCAGCAGCCGGCCCGCTCGTTCGTCTCGCCGGTCGTGGCCGGCTACCGGGAGAACACCATCGGCGCCGCCGGGGAGTTCGACCCGGCCAAGGCCAAGGCGGCGTACGAGGCCGCCGGCGGCCCGAAGAAGATCGAGCTGTCGTACAACGGCGACGGTGGCCACAAGGACTGGGTCGACGCGACCTGCAACCAGCTCAAGGCCAACCTGGGCGTGGAGTGCGTGGGCACCGCCGAGCCGAAGTTCGCGGACCTGCTGACCAAGGTCAAGGCCAAGCAGCCGGTCGGGCTGTTCCGGATGGGCTGGGTGATGGACTACCCGTCGATGGAGAACTACCTGGGCCCGCTGTACAGCACCAACGGCTCGTCGAACTACTACGGCTACAGCAACCCGGAGTTCGACAAGCTCCTCGCCGAGGGCGCGACGGCCCCGACCGAGGAGGAGGCGGTCAAGAAGTACCAGGCCGCGGAGGACCTGCTGGCCGAGGACATGCCGGTGATCCCGCTGCGCTACGGCCAGAACAACTTCGGCCACTCGACCAAGGTCCAGAACGTGGAGATGGACCTGTTCGACCGGGTCAACCTGCTGAAAATCGAAGCCATCAAGTAATTCCGCTCGACACGACGGGTCGGGCCACCACGAGGTGGCCCGACCCGCCACGCGCTTTGCCCCTTTTCAGGAAGACTGCTCAGTATGCTCCGCTTCATTCTGCGGCGATTGCTCCAGATGGTCCTGGCCTTCTTCGGGACCACGCTGATCGTCTACGCCCTGATGTTCGCCGGTCAGGGCGACCCCATCCAGGCCCTCGCCGGGGAACGCCCGGTCACGGACGCCCAGCGGGCATACCTGACGGAGAAGTTCCACCTCGACCGGACCGGCGTCGGTGGCTTCTTCTACCGCTACTTCGACTACCTCAAGAACCTGCTCCAGGGCGACCTGGGGCAGTCGCTGACCGGCCGGCAGATCGGCGACATCCTCGCCGCCGCCTGGCCGGTCACCGTCAAGCTCGCGCTGATCGCGATGGCCGTGACGGTCGCCTTCGGGGTGACCGCCGGGGTCATCGCCGGGATCCGGCGGGGGAGCCTCTTCGACAACGCGACCCTGGTGCTCACCCTGCTGGTGCTCGGCATCCCCACGATCGTGCTGGCCCCGCTCGCGCAGTACCTCCTCGGCGTGAAGTGGCAGCTCTTCCCGCCCACCGCAGGCGCCGACCCGGACCTGTACGCGCTGCTGCTGCCCGGCATCGTGCTCGGCTCGCTGTCGTTGGCCACCGCGCTGCGACTGACCCGAACCTCGGTCACGGAGAACATGCGCGCCGACTACGTCCGCACCGCCCGGTCGAAGGGCCTGGTCAAGCGGCGCATCGTCAGCGTGCACGTGCTGCGCAACTCGCTCATCCCGGTGATCACCTTCCTCGGCGTCGAGCTGGGCAACCTGATGAGCGGCGCGATCATCACCGAGGGCGTGTTCAACATCCCCGGCGTCGGCTTCAACCTGTTCCGTGGCATCCGCACCGAGGACGGCCCGCTGGTGGTGGGCATCGTCAGCGTGCTCGTCGTGGTCTACCTCGTCTCCAACCTTGTGGTTGACGTCCTGTACGCCGTACTCGATCCGAGGATCCGTTATGAGTGACTTCGAGACCGTGGCGGCCACGGAGAACCAGGCCGCGCGGCGGGGCGTGTCGGGCGAGCCCGGCGCGCCCAACCAGGTGGGCGTGCCGCAGAAGCCCCGCAGCCTGGCCGGCCACGCCTGGCGGGACCTGCGGGGCAGCCCGATCTTCTGGATCAGCCTGGCCCTGGTCGTGCTGGTCGCCGCGATGGCGGTCGTGCCGTCGCTGTTCACCGCCAACAACCCGCGCGACTGCGTGCTCTCCCGCCAGCACGCCGGGCCGTCCGGCGGGGCCTTCTTCGGGTACGACTTCCAGGGCTGCGACACGTACTCCCGGGCGGTGTACGGCGCCCGGGCGTCCCTGCTGGTCGGCGCGCTCTCGGCGCTGCTCACCGGCATCATCGCGCTGGTCGTCGGAATGCTCGCCGGGTACTTCGGCCGCTGGGTGGACGCGGTGCTCTCCCGGGTGATCGACATCGTGCTCGGCATCCCGCTGCTGCTGGCCGCGATCGTGCTGCTCAAGCGGGTGAGCAGCAGCAGCGACAACGTCCGGCTGTTCGCGGTGATCTTCGTGCTGGCGGTGCTCGGCTGGACCACGGCGGCCCGGGTGGTCCGCTCCTCGGTGATCACCGCCAAGGAGCAGGACTACGTCGCCGCCGCCCGGATGCTGGGCGCCGGCAACAGCCGGATCATGTGGCGGCACATCCTGCCGAACGCGCTCGCCCCGGCGATCGTGGTGCTCACCATCGCGCTGGGCTCGTTCATCGCCGCCGAGGCGACGCTGAGCTTCCTCGGCATCGGCCTCAAGGCGCCGACCATCTCCTGGGGCATCGACATCGACTCCGGCCGGGTGCACATGCGGGAGTCCGCCACGCCACTGGTGGTGCCCTCGGCCTTCCTCGCGCTGACCGTACTGGCCTTCATCATGCTGGGCGACGCGATCCGCGACGCCTTCGACCCGAAGCTGCGCTGACATGCGAGCGCGAGGAGTGAACGCAGCGAGCCCCGCAGTCACGAGTGAAAGGCAGGCACCGTGACCCACTCCGCCGTCCGGCCGACGCCGGCCTCCCCGACCCCGCCGGGCGGCCACCTGCTGGAGGTCCGGGACCTGCACGTCGAGTTCCGCACCGGCGAGGGCGTGGCCAAGGTGATCAACGGCGTCTCGTACCACCTGGACGCCGGCGAGACGTTGGCCGTGCTCGGCGAGTCCGGCTCCGGCAAGTCCGTCACCGCCCAGGCGATCATGGGCATCCTGGACACTCCCCCGGCGCACGTGCGCTCCGGTCAGATCCTCTACCAGGGCCGGGACCTGCTGAAGCAGTCGGAGGAGCAACGCCGCCAGGTACGCGGCAAGGAGATCGCGATGATCTTCCAGGATGCCCTGTCCGCGTTGAACCCGGTCTTCCCGGTCGGCTGGCAGATCGGCGAGACGCTGCGCCAGCGCGAGGGGATGTCCCGGGCCGACGCCCGGGCCCGCAGCGTCGAGCTGATGGACCTGGTGGGAATTCCGGCCGCCGCAAAACGCCTCGGCGACTACCCGCACCAGTTCTCCGGCGGAATGCGACAGCGCGTCATGATCGCGATGGCGCTGGCGCTGAACCCGAAGGTGCTGATCGCCGACGAGCCGACCACCGCGCTGGACGTCACCGTGCAGGCCCAGATCATGGACCTGCTGACCGGGCTGCGCCGGGAGCTCGACATGGCGATGATCCTGATCACCCACGACCTCGGCGTCGTCGCCGGCGTCGCCGACCGGATCGCCGTCATGTACGCGGGACGGATCGTCGAGCACGCCGATGTCCGCTCGCTGTACCGGGCGCCGGCCCACCCGTACACCAAGGGTCTGCTGGAATCGATCCCGCGCCTGGACATGCGCGGTCAGGCCCTTTCGACGATCAAGGGGCTGCCGCCGAACCTGATGCGCATCCCCTCCGGCTGCCCGTTCCACCCCCGGTGCCCGTACGTGCAGCAGGTCTGCGTCGACGTGGTGCCGCACGACCTGGTCCTCGGCGACGGCCGGACCAGCGCGTGCCACTTCGCCCAGGAGGTCCATGATGACAGCGCCCGCTAGCCCGGCGAAGGTGCGGGGCGAGACGATCCTCGCCGTCGACAACCTGGTCAAGCACTTCCCGATCAGCACAGGGGTGCTCTTCCAGCGTCGGGTCGGCGCGGTGAAGGCCGTCGACGGGGTCAGCTTCGAGCTGCGCCGGGGCGAGACCCTCGGCGTGGTCGGCGAGTCCGGATGCGGCAAGTCCACCCTGGCCCGGATGCTGATGCGGCTGGAGACGCCGACCTCCGGCCGGGCGACCCTGGAGGGCAGGGACCTGTTCCGGGCCTCCGGGTCCGAGCTGCGCCGGCTGCGGCGCAACATGCAGATGGTGATGCAGGACCCGTACACCTCGCTGAACCCGCGGATGACGGTCGGCGACATCATCGGCGAGCCGTTCGACATCCACCCCGACGCCGCACCGAAGGGCAGCAAGAGCAAGCGGGTGCAGGAGCTGCTGGACGTGGTCGGGCTCAACCCGGAGCACATCAACCGGTACCCGCACCAGTTCTCCGGCGGCCAGCGCCAGCGCATCGGCATCGCCCGGGCGCTCGCCCTGCGCCCCGAGATCATCGTCTGCGACGAGCCGGTGTCGGCCCTGGACGTCTCCATCCAGGCCCAGGTGATCAACCTGCTGGAACAGCTCCAGGACGAGTTCGGGCTGTCGTACATCTTCATCGCCCACGACCTGTCCGTGGTGCGGCACATCTGCGACCGGGTCGCGGTGATGTACCTCGGCAAGATCGTTGAAATCGGCACTGAGGACGAGATCTACGAGCGGGCCACCCACCCGTACACCCAGGCGCTGTTGTCGGCCGTGCCGGTGCCCGACCCGGACGCCCGCACGGACCGCACCATCATCCGCCTCACCGGCGACGTCCCCAGCCCGGCGGACCCGCCCAGTGGCTGTCGCTTCCGCACCCGCTGCTGGAAGGCCCAGGAGGTCTGCGCCCGCGAGGAACCCCACGCGGTCCCCCGCGCGGCGGACCCCCACCCCTCGGCCTGCCACTTCGCCGAACTCCGCCCGACCACCCACTGACCCCGGCCGGGTGTCGGCGGGCGCCGCCGTGACCGGCCGAACGGCGTCCGCCCCGTGCCGCCGGGGTGGGCCCGGCGGCACGGAGCGCGCGACGGTCAGTGGAAGAAGTGGCGGGTGCCCGTCAGGTACATCGTCACGCCGGCCTCCTTGCAGGCGGCGACGACCTCCTCGTCGCGGATCGAGCCGCCGGGCTGGACGATCGCCTTCACCCCCGCGTCGATGAGGATCTTCGGGCCGTCGGCGAACGGGAAGAACGCGTCCGAGGCGCAGACCGAGCCGCCGGCCCGCTCCGTGCCCGCCCGGGTGACCGCCAGTTGCGCCGAGTCGACCCGGTTGACCTGGCCCATCCCGACCCCGACGGTGGCCCCGTCCCTGGCCAGCAGGATCGCGTTGCTCTTCACCGCGCGTACCGCCCGCCAGGCGAACGCCAGGTCGCGCAGGGTGGCCTCGTCGGCCGCCTCGCCGGTGGCCAGCCGCCAGTTGGCCGGGTCGTCGCCGTCGGCGTCGATCCGGTCGGCCAGCTGCACCAGGACGCCGCCGGTGACCTGCCGCCACTCCGCCGGCAGCGGGGCGTACGCGGGGGCACGCAGCAGCCGGATGTTCTTCTTGCCCTGGAGGACCTCCACCGCGCCGGGCTCGAACTCCGGCGCCACCAGCACCTCGGTGAAGATGTCGGCGACCTGCCGGGCCAGCTCCACGGAGACGGGCCGGTTGACCGCGATGACCCCGCCGTACGCGGACACCGGGTCGCAGGCGTGCGCCCTGCGGTGCGCCTCGGCGACGTCACCGCCGACCGCGATCCCGCACGGGTTGGCGTGCTTGATGATCGCCACGGCCGGCTGGTCGGCGAAGTCGTTCGCCGCCCGCCACGCGGCGTCCGCGTCGACGTAGTTGTTGTACGACATCTCCTTGCCGTGCAGCTGCTCGGCCTGGGCCAGGCCGGCCGGGCTGCTCGGGTCGGTGTAGAGGGCGGCAGCCTGATGCGGGTTCTCGCCGTAACGCAGCACCTGCCCACGGCGCAGGGACAGCCCGGCGAACTCCGGCCAGCCCCCGGCATCCGGGGCCAGGGTGACGGCACACCACTCGGCGACGGCCACGTCGTACTCGGCGATGGCGGCGAACGCGCGGGCCGCCAGCGCCCGGCGCTGCGTCGGCGTGAACCCGCCCTCGCCGAGGGCCGCCAGCAGGGCCGGGTACGCGGCCGGGTCGGTGACGACGGCGACGACGGCGTGGTTCTTCGCGGCGGCGCGGACCATGGCCGGGCCGCCGATGTCGATCTGCTCCACGCACTCCTCGACGCCGGCGCCGGAGGCGACCGTGGCCTGGAACGGGTAGAGGTTGGAGACCAGCAGGTCGATCCCCGCGATGCCGTGCTCGTCGAGCTGGGCGGCGTGCGAGTCCCTGCGCAGGTCGGCCAGGAGGCCGCCGTGGATCGACGGGTGCAGGGTCTTCACCCGGCCGTCGAGGATCTCGGGGAACCCGGTCACCGACTCCACCGGGGTCACCGGCACCCCGGCGCCGGCGATGGTCGAGGCGGTGCTGCCGGTCGAGACGATCTCCACACCGGCCGCGTGCAGGGCACGAGCCAACTCGACCAGGCCGCTCTTGTCGTAGACGCTGACCAGCGCCCGCCGGATGGGGCGGCGCTCGACCTCAGGGGAACTCACGGAACCGTGACCTTTCTTCCGGTGATCGTCCAGCCTTCGCGGACCAGGCGACCGACCTGCTCGACGAGCTGGCGGCGCTCGGCTTCCTTGATGCGCTCGGTGAGCGTCTCCTCGTCGTCGCCGTCCAGCACCGGCACGGCGACCTGGGCGACGATCGGGCCGGTGTCCATCCCGGCGTCGACGAAGAAGAGCGTGGCCCCGGTGACCTTCACGCCGTAGGCGAGGGCGTCCCGGGGACCGTGGATGCCGGGGAACGCCGGCAGCAGGGTGTTGTGTGTGTTGAGGTAGCGGTCGCCGAAGGCGGCGAGGAAGTCCGGGCCGACCAGCTTGAGGAAGCCTGCGGAGATCACCAGGTCGGGGCGGTGCGCGGCAACCTGCGCGGTGAGCGCCGCGTCCCAGTCCGCCCGGGTCGGGTGGTCGGCGACCCGCTCGACGAAGGTCGCCACCCCGGCGGCGGCGGCCCGGTCCAGGCCGGTGATGCCCTTCCGGTCGGCGCCGACGGCGACCACCCGGGCCCCGTACGCCGGGTCGGCGGCGGCGTCGAGCAACGCCTGAAGATTGCTGCCGGAGCCGGAGACGAGGACGACGATGCGGGCGACGGACGCGGGCTCGGTCACGCCGCCACCCTATCGGGCAGGGTGGGGCTGCCCCCGTGTGGGCAGGCAGGTAGGGACCGCCGCCGGGCGGGGAGACCGGGATCCGGACCACGACGGTTTGAGGACCTCCACTGTCACAGCCACCCTGTACGCTGCCGGTCGCTCGGTGCCCGGCGCAAGCCCGGCACCGCACCCGTCAGTGACCCGACACATCCGTTGTGTCGATGGATTGAGGAGCAGTCGCGATGCAGCCCGGTTACCAGGCCCCCCACCCGCAACAGATCAATAACAACATGACGATGTCCATCGTGGCCATCTTCCTCTTCTGGCCGCTGGCCATCCCCGCCATCATCAACGCCTCGAAGGTCAACCCGCTCATCCAGCAGGGTGACTACGCGGGGGCTCAGGCGGCCGCGGCCGAGTCGAAGAAGTGGTCCAAGTGGGCCCTGATCGTCGGCATCGCCTGGTACGTGATCGCCATCGTGTGCTGCGCGCTGGGGGGTCTTGCCGGGATCATGGGTGCGGAGACCAGCACCACCAGCTAGTGACAGCACCCTCAGCCAAGGAGCGCCAAGCCCATGCAGCCCGGTCAGGACCCGTACGGTCAGCAGCCCCATGACCCGAATCAGCCGCCGCAGAACGACCCGTACGCCTCGCCGCCGCAGGCACCCTACGGGCAGCAGCCCACCTCGGGTCAGCCCTACGGCCAGGACCCGTACGGCCAGCAGCCGCCGGCGCCCTACGGCCAGCAGCCCACCTCGGGTCAGCCCTACGGCCAGCCCACCTCGGGCCAGCCCTACGGCCAGCAGGACCCGTACGGCCAGCAGCCGCCGGCGCCCTACGGCCAACAGCCCACCTCCGGCCAGCCCTACGGCCAGCCCACCTCGGGCCAGCCCTACGGCCAGCAGGACCCGTACGCCCAGCAGCCCTACGGGGCGGCGCCGAGCTACCCGAACGCCGGCTACCCGCAGGCGCAGGGCCAGCAGAACACCCTCGGCCTGGTGTCGATGATCCTCGGCATCGCGTCGATCCCGCTGGTCTGCTGCCTGTACCTGGGCATCCCGGTCGGCATCGGCGCGGTGGTCACCGGCTACCTCGGCCGGCAGAAGGCGAACCAGGGCCTGGCCAGCAACGACGGCCAGGCCAAGACCGGCCTGATCTGCGGTGCGGTGGGCGTCGGGATCGGCATCCTGCTGCTCATCCTCAGCTTCGTGGCGAACGTCAGCCTGCCGACCACCTGAGTCGGCGGCACCGCCGAGGGGCGCCCCCGGCGCCCCGCGGCCCCCCCCCGCCCCCCCCGAGCCCACCCCCCCCCCCCCCCCCCCGCGGGGGGGGCGCCCCCGGCGGGGGGCCCCGGGGGCCCCGGGGCCCCCCCCGCGGCACCTCCGGAGCCCACGCCTCCCCCGCCCAGGAGCGGTGCGAGGGGAACCCTTCTCTACCGCAGGCGTTAAGAGGGTGCCCTTCCTTTCCCCAGGGAGCGGGTGGCGGCGGCGCCGAGCAGGGCGCCGACACCAATCACCGCCGTGGCCGCGCCGGCCACCTGCCACGACACCGGGCCGATCTCGGCCAGCCGGCCCCCGCCGAGCGGCCCGCCGGAGGCCGCCGCGAGCGCCCCGAGCAGCAGCCCGGCTACCGGGCCCGCGAGGGCCGCCGGGACCAGCAGCGCCGGCCAGGTCACCTCCGCGCGGTCCTGCGCGGCCAGCCGCAGCAGCCGCCGGGCGAGCAGGCAACCGGCCGCCATCCCGGCCAGGACCGGAATCGCGAGCAGGCCCGCCCCGACATCATCGACCGGCCCGCTGGGCAGGCCGGCCAGCAACGGTACGGCTGGCAGCGCGCCCACGGAGACCTCGCTGGTGCGTACGGCGGTGTCGATGCCGACGGCGAATCCGGGGCCGAGCAGGTAACTGGCGGACCAGACCGTGGCGTTCGGCGCATAGGCGAGGCTGAGCAGCGTGATCCCGGCCTGCCCGGTAACCCCGGTGTGGTACGCCCCGATCATGTCCGCGGCGTCCCCGCCACCGGTGGCGATCGCCAGCCCGGCCGCCCCGGCCCCCGCCCCGAGCAGCAGCAGCCCGGCGACCAGGCCGGTGCGCACCCCGTTGCGTAGCCGTGGGGGCGCCCGGTCGACGAGCAGGCCGGCCACGCCGGTGGTCCGGGCCGCGCCGGCCAGGGCCGCGAGCGCGCCGAAGAGCGCGAAGGTCACCCCGGCGCGGACCGGGGACACCGCCGACCCGCCGAGGCCGGTCAGCACCGCGGCGAGCGTGCCGAGCAGCCCGTACCCGACGCCGACCGCGCCGGCGGCAGTGAGCGCCTGGCGGGGGGAGCGCCGACCGCGGGCCCCGATCGCCCGGCTGGTGTGCACGCCGGCCCGGATCAGCCGCCAGACGGCCAGCACGGCCAGCGCCAGCGGGGCCAGGCCGAACGGCCCGGCGTCGGTGTCCAGCGGGACGCCGTGGCCGAGCAGCCAGCCGGCCAGCCCGGCGCGCAGCGCCCCGGAGACGGAGCCGGCTTCCTCGCTGAGCTGGACGAGCCCGAGCACCAGCACGACCGGCAGGTACGACGTGAGCGCGGCCCCGGTGGCGGCGACCCCGGCGGCGACCGCGAGGGGGGCCCTGCCACGGCGGGTCTCCCCGGCCCGGGGCGCGGGCACCCGGGAGCCTCCGGAGCGGCCGGTGGGCCGGCCGTCGGCGCCGACCCCGGCGGCCGGACGGCGGGGCTGGTCAGGGGTGACGGAGGACATCGGCTCTACTCTGGCATGCCGCGTCGTCGCGGGCAGTCCGATACCGCCCTCGAGCGGCGGGAAGTTCCGTGATCCACCGACTTACCGTCCCCGATCCGGTCTAGCCTCGGCCCAGGGCGCGAATTTCCCGTCGCGGCCGGAGACCGCTCGGAGGAAGCCGTGAACGCTCCGTATCCACCGCCGCCGCCCGCCGGTGGTCGGGACCGCACCACGCTGTGGGGTGTGCTCGGCATCGTCCTCGGCCTGATCTGCTGTGGCATCCTCGGGATCGTCTTCGGGTATCTGTCGATCCGGGACGCCAAACGATACGGCCAGTCGCCGGTGCTCGGCTACGTCGCCATCGCGCTGGGTGTGATCAACATAATCGGCAGCGCCATCTTGCGGGCGAGCGGCAACTACCCGTTCTGGAACAACGACTGACCTGACGACGCGAGGGGGCCGACCATCCGGTCGACCCCCTCGGCGCGTCTCTCGGCGATCAGCCGGCGGACATAATCTCCCGCATCAGCTTGGCGGTCTCGGTCGGGGTCTTGCCGACCTTCACACCGACGGCCTCCAGCGCCTCCTTCTTGCCCTCGGCGGTGCCCGCCGAGCCGGAGATGATCGCGCCGGCGTGGCCCATGGTCTTGCCCGGGGGCGCGGTGAAGCCGGCGATGTAGCCGACCACCGGCTTGGTCACGTTCGCCTTGATGAACTCGGCGGCGCGCTCCTCGGCGTCCCCACCGATCTCGCCGATCATCACGATCGCGTCGGTCTCCGGGTCGGCCTCGAAGGCGGCCAGGGCGTCGATGTGGGTCGTCCCGATGATCGGGTCGCCGCCGATGCCGACACAGGTCGAGAAGCCGATGTCGCGCAGCTCGTACATCATCTGGTAGGTCAGCGTGCCGCTCTTGCTGACCAGGCCGATCCGGCCGGAGCCGGTGATGTCGGCCGGGATGATGCCGGCGTTGGAGGCGCCCGGCGAGGCGATGCCCGGGCAGTTCGGCCCGACGACCCGGGTCCGCTCCCCCTTGGCCACGTTGTGCGCCCAGAACACGGCGGTGTCGTGCACCGGCACGCCCTCGGTGATCACCACGGCCAGGCCGATCTCGGCGTCGATCGCCTCGATCACGGCGGCCTTGGTGAACTGCGGCGGAACGAAGATGACTGTGACGTCGGCCCCGGTCTGCGCCATCGCGTCGGCGACGGTCGCGAAGACCGGCAGCGCGGTGCCGTCGAAGTCCACGCTCTGGCCCGCCTTGCGCGGGTTGGTGCCGCCCACCACGTTGGTGCCGGCGGCGAGCATTCGCCGGGTGTGCTTGGAACCCTCGGAACCGGTCATCCCTTGCACGATGACCTTCGAGTCCTTGGTCAGCCAGATTGCCATGTTCAGACCCCCGCAGCCGCCAGCTCGGCGGCCCGCTCGGCCGCGCCGTCCATGGTGTCGACCCGCTGCACGAGCGGGTTCTTCGCGCCGTCCAGGATCGCCCGGCCGGCCTCGGCGTTGTTGCCGTCGAGGCGGACGACGAGCGGCTTGGTGACCTTCTCGCCGCGCTGCTCCAGCAGGGCCAGTGCCTGGACGATGCCGTTGGCGACCTCGTCGCAGGCGGTGATGCCGCCGAACACATTGACGAAGATGCTGCGCACCGACGGGTCGGACAGGACGATCTCCAGCCCGTTCGCCATTACCGCGGCGCTGGCACCGCCGCCGATGTCGAGGAAGTTGGCCGGCTTGACGCCGCCGTGCCGCTCCCCCGCGTACGCGACCACGTCGAGGGTCGACATGACCAGACCCGCACCGTTGCCGATGATGCCGACCTCGCCGTCGAGCTTGACGTAGTTGAGGTCCTTCTCCTTGGCGGCCTGCTCCAGCGGGTCCACCGCAGCCTGGTCGACCAGCGCCTCGTGGTCGGGGTGCCGGAAGCCGGCGTTCTCGTCCAGGGTCACCTTGGCGTCGAGCAGCAGCAGCTTGCCGTCGCCGGTCGTCGCCAGCGGGTTCACCTCGACCAGCGTGGCATCCTCGGCGACGAACGCCTGCCAGAGCCCGACGGCGACCTCGACGACCTGGTCGGCGACCTCGGCGGGGAAGTTCGCGGCGGTGACGATCTCACGCGCCTTGGCCTCGTCCACGCCCTTGACGGCGTCGATCGGGGCCTTGACGACCTTGTCCGGGGTATCGGCGGCGACCTGCTCGATGTCCATCCCGCCGGCGACGCTGGCGATGCAGAGGAAGGTGCGGTTCGCCCGGTCGAGCAGGTACGAGAAGTAGTACTCCTCGGCCACGTCCGCGGTCACCGTGATCATGACCTTGTGGACCGTGTGACCCTTGATGTCCATGCCGAGGATGTCGGTGGCGCGGGCCACCGTCTCATCCGTGCCCTCGGCCAGCTTGACGCCGCCCGCCTTGCCCCGGCCACCGACCTTCACCTGTGCCTTGACGACCACCCGACCGCCGAGGCGTTCGGCGATCGCGCGGGCCTCCTCCGGGGTGTTGGCGACGCCGCCGGCGAGCACGGGCAAGCCGTGCCGCTCGAACAGGTCCCGCCCCTGGTACTCGTACAGGTCCACGATTGCGCGTCCCGTCCCGTCTCCGCGGCGCGCCATCGCGCCGCCGCCAGCGTGTGAAAAGAGTTTGACGCCTGTCATCAGTTGTAACAGGCCATTGGGCGCAGCCTAGCGAGGTCGGCACGGCCGGCAACCGAGCGGGTGCACGGTGTGCCCTAATCCACAACCAGCCCGGCGACCCCGGTGGCATCATCCGCCCGAGGGGTCCGGGCAACGGACCGACCGGCCGGCAGCGGGGCAGCGGGGCAACCGGCCAGCGGTCGGCGCGGGGCGGGGCCGGCGGCGAGGCCGGAGGTGCCCGCCGATGATGTTCGCCGAGCCGCGTAACCCCCTGGTCAGGGCCTCGTTGAGTCAGATGTCGGAGCGCTGCTCAGCGCGACGGCGGGAGACGGCCGATGCCCTGTCGGTCGAGGGGTGGCGGCGGGGCATCGTGCATAGAGGGGCCGGACGTGTGAGGGGTGCGTCCGGCCCCTCCCCCGTGTCCGGGGGAGGGTCGCCTCGGGTCAGCCCACCGGCTGGGCGACGTTGGACCGGACCCACTCCACGATCGACTGGGTGGTCGCTCCCGGGGTGAAGATCTTCGCGACGCCGAGCTGCTCCAGCTCCGGGATGTCAGCGGCCGGGATGATGCCGCCGCCGAAGACGACGATGTCCCGCGCGTCGCGATCTCCGAGCAGCTCGATGACCCGCTTGAACAGCGTCATGTGCGCCCCGGACAGCACCGAGAGCCCGACGGCGTCGGCGTCCTCCTGGATGGCGGTCTCCACGATCTGCTCCGGCGTCTGGTGCAGGCCGGTGTAGATGACCTCCATGCCGGCGTCCCGCAGGGCGCGGGCGACGACCTTGGCCCCACGGTCGTGGCCGTCGAGGCCCGGCTTCGCGACGACGACCCGGATACGAGAGCTCATCAGCGGACACCTTTCGAGGCGCTACGACTGTCACCTGAACGAACGGTAACCCGACCGGCCGCCGCCGGGGAATCCGGGCGTCCGCACAGCGGAGCGGAGGGGGCCGACCCAGCCTCCGTGAGCCCTGAGAGCCCTAGCACCGCAAGAGT
Organism: Micromonospora sp. RTGN7; assembly: GCF_033804645.1. Lineage (NCBI taxonomy): Bacteria > Bacillati > Actinomycetota > Actinomycetes > Micromonosporales > Micromonosporaceae > Micromonospora > Micromonospora sp. RTGN7. The sequence goes on from NZ_JAPZLF010000006.1 coordinate 148,784, forward strand.
GACCAGCCAGGGTCGGACATCGGTGACGGCGATCACGATCTGCGACGAAAAGGCAGTGACGAGGCCACCCGCCAGAGTGACGGGACCCCACAATAAGGGGCACAACCGGACAGATCGACACGCCAATTATTCGGTCTGGCTTGTGACTGGCGTGGCGGTTGGCTACCGTTGCCACGGTTGTCATCAGGTCCACGGACGGGTGACGACGCGGCCAGCCGACGTTCAACACCGCTTCACGAACGCCGGCCGACCGCTTCGGAACCCCGACAACGGAGGGTGTGCGTGCGCCAGCGCCTGTCGTCTGAGCCCGATCGATATCGCGGCCGCCGCCGCGTGCCCACCCCCCCGCGCAGCCGTTACGCCGCCGTCGTCACCACCGCGTTCGTCGGTGCGGGCATGGTCGCGCTCGGCGCGGCCGCACTGCCGGACGCCAAGACCGTCAGCCCGTCGGTCCTCGACGAGCTCAAGCAGGCCTCGATCACCAGCCAGGACGTCGCCGGCCGCGCGGATTCCGCCGACCGGGCCTCGCGGGACGGCCGGACGGAGACGAAGGGCTCGACCGAGCAGGACGTCTGGCTCCTGCCCCTTCAGGGCTACGACTTCAACGCGCCCTACGGCATGCACCTGGGCAAGCTGCACACCGGCGTCGACCTGGTCGCCCCGGAGGGCACCCCCTTCGTCGCCATCCACGCGGGCACCGTCACCAAGGCCGGCTGGTTCGGCGGCTACGGCTACGCGGTGATGGTCAAGCACACCGACGGCAGCGAGGCCATCTACGGCCACTCCTCCCTGGTGAGCGTCAAGGAGGGGCAGCAGGTGAAGGCCGGCGACCAGCTCGGCCTGGTCGGCAACACCGGCCACTCCTACGGCTCGCACCTGCACCTGGAGCTCCATGTCAACGGGGACCCGAAGGACCCGGTGCCTTACCTCCAGGACCGCGGAGTGGACATCAAGCTGCAAGTCGAGGCATTTTACAGCGACGTAGCCACACCCTGACACTGCGTATCGCCCATTGACCGCCCGGATCAGCCGATCCGGGCGGTTCTTTGTCCCGGTGCTGCGGCCGAATGTCTCCTGGATCACAGGAAGAGATGTGACCGGCGACACAAGGGCCATGATCACTTATCCGGACGCAACCGCCGAAGAGTGGACACAACGCGCCGGAGGCGGCCGTACCGCGACGCGGCTGCCCGCCCCCTCCCGCCGGCCCACCGGCGCAAACACCAAGATTTCGAGGTCCCTGCCCCTCGAAGACGTAAAGGTTCCGCCGTGCAGGAAGTGAACAGCCGCAACGAGAGCAACCCCGCCGTCCCGGCCCGCCACCGACGCGGCGGGCGGGCCCTGGTCATCGGTGCGGTGGCTCTGCTCGGGCTCGGCCTCGCCGGCGTCGCCGTCGCCACGACCGGCGGTGACGACGAGTCGACCCCGGCCGCCGTGGCGATCGACGCCCGGGCCCGCGCCGAAGCCGACGCCCGTGCCGACCGCTCCGTGCGCGAGTCGGGAAGCCCGGCCGCCCCGGCCGCCAGTCCCACCACCGCATCGCCCAGCCCGTCGAGCGCGAGTCCCACCCCGAGGAGCGCGAGTCCCACCCCGACGAGGAAGGCGACCGCCAAGCCCAAGCCCCAACTGAAGATCACAGCGAAGAAGGCCAGCAAGCCCGCGCCGTCCTGGGTCATCCCGATGGCGGGCGCCGAAATCACCTCCTGCTACGGCCAGCGGTGGGGCACCCTGCACGCCGGGATCGACTTCGCCCTCCCCGCCGGCACCCCGATCCACGTCGCCGCCGCAGGCACCGTGGTCAAGGCCGGCGACGTCGGCGACGGGTACGGCATCTCCGTCTTCGTCGACCACGGCAACGGCTACCTGACCCACTACGCCCACCAGAGCCGCACCACGGTCGGCGAGGGCGACAAGGTGAAGGTCGGCCAGGTCATCGGCTACGAGGGCTCCACCGGCGACTCCACCGGCCCGCACCTGCACTTCGAGGTGCACCAGGGCGCCATGTGGAACCAGATCGACCCGGCGCCGTTCCTGCGCGCCCGGGGCATCGACGTGGCCTGCTGACGGCGACGGCCGCTGTAGGTTCTCGTTGAAGATGTCTGATGTTCCCCGGGTTTGTGGAGTCGTCGTGGTTGGTTTCATGCCACGGACAGGGAAATCGGTCGGACTCTCTCATACTCGCAAACCAGCTCCATCGAACCCGGGGAACATCAGTCCGGTACGCCATGCCCAACCCAACGCCGGACCTGCTCGGCGGCTTGGTCAGCAACGGCGTGCCCCACAGGGCGAGTCAGCAGGTCACTCAATGCGAACATGTCCAGGACCCGCCCCACATAGGTCCAGTTCTGCACCAGCGGCAGGTCTGCGGGCTGCTGCTCAGCGAAGCCCGCCTGGAAGCCATCCAAGAACCCGGCGGGATAGTCAGCGCCAAACCGGGCCATGTTCGCAGCATCGCCATACGGGCAACCGGAATAACTGAACTCCCAGTCGAGCAGCGCATCCACTCGCCAACCGCCGCCCACCCGAGAGACCAGGATGTTCTTCGGGTTGATGTCGGCATGCACCAGCCGAGCCTGACCGTCAATGCCTTCCAGCGCCGTCGCGTGAGCCGCGCACAACTTCACCCAAGCACGACGCGTCTCGCCGTCGAGCCGGCTGTCGGGAACCGCAGCCATACAACCCTCGGCGACCGCCACCAACTGCTGCGACCAGGGGCGCTCCTCCTTGACGGTGAGATTCCCGTCCACGAAGAAACCTCGTCGGTCGAACGCCGCAGCAGCGACTCGCCCGACGACCCTTCCGACCTCAGCGCCCAGTTCGCCCGCTTCGGGCCGGCCAAGAGCGCCTCCAGCAAGCATCTCGCTCAGCGCGACACCCTCCACGAACTCAATGACCATCGCGGGTCGCACTCGCCCGTCTCCGGCACGCTTGACCAACAAGACATCCGGAACCGGCACATACCGGCGGGCGAGATCCATGACCCCCGCCTCAACCGCCGGGTCCGTTCCCCCGAACCGGGCAACGACCCGACGGTCAGCAAGCGTGAGCAGGCAAGTCTCGTGAGAGAAACCGCCCGCCAACACGGATGTCGTTACGACCTTGCTACCCAACGCCGCCGCGATCCCCTCAAGTTCCTCGATCCGCATTGGCCCAGTCAATCAAGACCCCACGACATCCGACCGAATTATGCGCTGGCAGTGCACCCCGATCCCACGGCGCCGCCACCAGCCGGACGGGGATGCCTCGGCTACGCCCACCGCAGCGGCGTCGCGCCGCACCCGAGCCCAAGGTCATCAAGAAAACGATAAACCGCTGAGAACAACCAGACGACAAACCGCTGAGAAACCACCAGCATGCCCAGGTCAAACGACGCGAGTCCGACAAGATCAACGAGAACCGACGGCCGCCAGGACCGCGCCGGCCGGCCCCGTCGCGGGGACGTACGCGCAACAACGACGGCCCGGCCCGGCAGCACACGCCGGGCCGGGCCGCCGCCGGGTCAGAGCTTGTCGATCGGGGCGTGCCGCAGCACCAGCCACATCGTCTGGTCGCCGAAGTCGATCTGCGCACGCGCCCCCGGGCCGTGCCCCTCCACGGCGACCACCCGGCCCAGGCCGTACCGCTGGTGGTTGACCCGGTCCCCGGCCGCCACCTTGGGCCCCTGGGGCAACTCGCTGGCCGTGGCCAGCCGGCTGCCGTCCACGCCGAGACGCTTGGCCAGCTGCGCCGCCTTGGGCGTGCCCCCGGCGAAGCCGCCCGGCCGGTCCGCACGGCCCCCGACGCCACCGCCACCGCCACCCCACGCGGTGTACGTCCCCTCGGTGCGCTCCCAGCGCACCAGCTCCGGCGGCAGCTCCTCCAGGAACCGCGACGGTGGGTTGTAGGCCGGCTGCCCCCATGCCGAGCGGGTCACCGCGCGGGACAGGTAGAGCCGCTGACGGGCCCGGGTGATGCCCACGTACGCCAGCCGGCGCTCCTCTTCCAGCTCCCGGGTGTCGCCGAGGGAGCGCAGGTGCGGGAAGACGCCGTCCTCCAGCCCGGTCAGGAACACCACCGGGAACTCCAGGCCCTTGGCGGTGTGCAGGGTCATCAGGGTGACCACGCCCGGGTGCGGCTCCGCGTCGTCGGCCTCGGTGCCGCCCGGTGCCGAGCCGGGCTGCTCAGGGATCTGGTCGGCGTCGGCGACCAGCGCCACCTGCTCCAGGAAGCCGGCCAGGGTGGCCCGCTCCCCCTCGGCGCCCAGCGCCTCGATCCGCTCGGTGTACTCCCGGGCGACGCTGACCAACTCCTGGAGGTTGTCGACCCGGCCGGCGTCCTGCGGATCGAGGCTCTCCTCCAACTCGGCGAGGTAACCGGAGCGGGTGAGCACGGCCTCCAGGACCTCCTCCGGGGTGCCGGTCGCGGCCAGCTCCCGCGCCCCGTCGAGCAAGGCGACGAAGTCGGCGATGCCGTTGGCCGCCCGGCTGGATATGCCCGGCGCCTCCCTGGCCCGGCGCAGCGCGGCACCGAAGGAGATCCGGTCCCGGCCGGAGAGCGCCTCGACGCACGCCTCGGCCCGGTCGCCGATGCCCCGGCGGGGGGTGTTGAGGACCCGGCGCAGGCTGACGATGTCGTCGTCGTTGACCACCGCGCGCAGGTAGGCCAGCGCGTCGCGGACCTCCTTGCGCTCGTAGAAGCGCACCCCGCCGACCACCTTGTACGGCAGGCCGACCCGGATGAACACCTCCTCGAAGACCCGGGACTGGGCGTTGGTGCGGTAGAAGACCGCGACGTCGCCGGGGCGGGTGTCACCGTCGTCGACCAGCCGGTCGATCTCCCGACCCACCCAGTCCGCCTCGGCGTGCTCGGCGTCCGCGACGTACCCGACGATCTGCTCGCCAGCCCCGGCGTCGCTCCACAGCCGCTTGGGCTTGCGGGAGGTGTTCCGGTCGATCACCGCGTTGGCGGCGTTGAGGATGGTCTGGGTGGAGCGGTAGTTCTGCTCCAGCAGGATCGTCCGGGCGTCGGTGAAGTCCCGCTCGAACTCCAGGATGTTGCGGATCGTCGCGCCCCGGAACGCGTAGATCGACTGGTCGGCGTCGCCCACCACGCAGAGCTCGGCCGGCTCGAGCCCCTCGGTGCCGGAGACCAGCTCCTTGATCAGCGTGTACTGGGCGCGGTTGGTGTCCTGGTACTCGTCCACCAGGACGTGCCGGAAGCGGCGGCGGTAGCTCTCCGCGACGTGCGGATGCGACTGGAGCAGGTGCACCGTCGTCATGATCAGGTCGTCGAAGTCCAGCGCGTGCGCCTCGCGCAGCCGCCGCTGGTAGAGCGTGTACGCCTCGGCGAGCGCCCGCTCATTGGGGCCGTTGGCCCGGCCGGCGAACTCCTCCGGGTCGACCAGCTCGTTCTTCAGGTTGGAGACCTGGGCGGCCAACCCACGCGCCGGATAGCGCTTCGGGTCGAGGTCCAGCTCGCGGGCGACGAGCTGCATCAGCCGGCGAGAGTCGTCGGCGTCGTAGATCGAGAAGGTCGACTTCAGGCCGGCGTGCTCGTGCTCGGCCCGCAGGATCCGCACACAGGCCGAGTGGAACGTCGACACCCACATCAGCCGGGCACGCGGGCCGACCAGGTGGGTCACCCGCTCCTTCATCTCGCCAGCGGCCTTGTTGGTGAAGGTGATCGCGATGATCTCGCCGGGGTGCACGTCCCGGGCGGCGAGCAGGTACGCGATCCGATGGGTGAGCACCCGGGTCTTGCCGGAGCCGGCACCGGCCACGATCAGCAGCGGCGAGCCGGAATGGGTGACGGCATCGCGCTGGGGCCCGTTCAGGCCCTCCACCAGCTGCTGCGGGTCGAGTCGGACCGGTGGGCCGGCGCGGCGCGGCGGGGCCGACGCGGGCTCGGGATCGGGCGGGGACACGGGGATGTCGAAGAGAGGCTGCATCGCAGGGCGAGTCTATGCCGCCGGTCGGACACTTCCCGACTCACTGCCCCGCCCGCCACCGCCTTCGGGCCCCGGCGTACAGCCCGAAGAGACCAAGCCGTCATCCGACCGGCTCTGGCGCGTCCGTCCCGGATAAACGACGATGGCCGGGAAACCCCGGATCCTCCCCCGTACACGATTTGGGAGACACACCATGAGTCAACCGCGCTCGCGCGGTCGGGCGGTGCTGCGTCACCTCGCCGCGCCGGCCCTCGCACTGGCCGTCGTCGCCACGCTGCCGGCCGCCACACGGCCCGCGCCGGCCCCGGCCGCCGACCCCCCGGCGGCCCTCGCCCCGGTCTCGGTCTCCTACGCCACGCCGCTCGGCGGCGAGGTCAAGGGCAACTTCCTCAGCTACAACGACTTCCACGGTGCCATCGACCCGCCGACCGGCAGCGGCGCCGCCGTCAACGGCACCCCCGCCGGTGGGGTGGAATACCTGGCCACCTGGCTGAAGAAGCTCCGCACCGAGGCCAAGGCCGAGGGTCGGACCAGCACCACCGTCGGCGCCGGCGACCTGGTCGGCGCGTCGCCACTGGTCAGCGCCGCGTTCCACGACGAGCCGACGATCGAGCTGATGGACGAGATCGGGCTCCAGGTGAGCTCGGTCGGCAACCACGAGTTCGACGAGGGCGTCAACGAGCTGCTCCGGCTCAACAAGGGCGGCTGCCACCCGGTGGACGGCTGCGCCGACGGCGACGGCTTCGCCGGCGCGAAGTTCAACTACCTCGCGGCCAACACGATCAACAAGAAGACCGGCCTGCCGATCCTGCCCCCGGTCGACGTCAAGCTCGTCGGCGGCGTGCCGGTCGGCTTCGTCGGGGTCACCCTGGAGGGCACCCCGGGCATCGTCAACCCCGCCGGCATCACCTCGGTCACCTTCGCCGACGAGGTGGAGACCGCCAACAAGTGGGGCGGGCTGCTCAAGCTCTTCGGCGTCAAGGCGATGGTGCTGCTGGTGCATGAGGGCGGCGCGCAGTCGCCGCCGCCGAGCACCCCGGGCGTCTCCGACTGCGCCAACTTCTCCGGCCCGATCGTGGACATCGTGCGCGGCCTGCGACCGGAGTTCGGCCTAGTCGTCTCCGGCCACACCCACCGCTTCTACTCCTGCTCGCTGCCGAACTCGGCCGGCCAGCAGAGCGTGGTCACCAGCGCCGGCACCAACGGCCAGCTGATCACGGACGTGGACTACTCGCTGGACCGCCGCTCCGGGCGGTTCACCGGGATCACCGCCCGCAACGTGGTCGTCGAGAACGGCGTCCGCAATGCCGACGGAACCTGGCAGCAGAGCACCCCCGGCGTCTTCGTGCGTAACCCCGCGCTGGTCGACGCGCGCGCGAAGGCGCTGGCCGACAAGTACCGCGCGGCGGTCGCCCCGATCGCCAACCGGGTGGTCGGGAGGATCAGCGCGGACATCGTCCGGGACGTCCGGCCCAACGGCGAGAGTCCGCTCGGCGACGTGATCGCCGACGCGCAACTGGCGTACACCCAGGGTGAGGGGGCGCAGATCGCGCTGATGAACCCGGGCGGCGTCCGGGCCTCCCTGTCGTACGGGGCGTCGACCGGCGGCGAGGCACCGGGCGAGGTGACCTACGGCGAGACGTTCAGCGTGCAGCCGTTCAACAACCTGGTGGTCACCCAGACCTTCACCGGGGCCCAGCTGAAGAACGTGCTGGAACAACAGTTCCCGGGCTTCAACGGGCAGACCAGCCAGCGGATCCTCCAGGTCTCCGCCGGGCTGACCTACTCGTACGACAGCACCGCCCCGGCGGGCTCCCGGGTGAGCGCGCTGGCCCTGAACGGCACCCCGGTCGACCCGGCGGCCAGCTACCGGGTCACCACGAACGACTTCCTGGCCAACGGCGGCGACAGCTTTACCGAACTGGCCGGCGGAACCGGCCGCACCACCGCCCCCGGCTTCGACGTCGACGCCCTGGTGTCGTACCTGAGCGCGGGAGCCCCGGTCGCCCCGGGCACCGCCGACCGCATCACCCGCCTCGGCTGATCCGAAAGCGGGTGGATTCGGCGCGAAATCCTTGCGGAGCGGGCCGACAGGTCGGCATACTCGACGACATGTTCGGTCAGCGCTTCTACTTTTACTACGGCACCGGAAGTCCGGCAGCCGTGGGTCGCGCCTGATCAGATCAGACCTACGAAAAGCCCCGGGCTCGCCGAGCCCGGGGCTTTTCGGTCCCGGGATCCGGGCACCGGGCCCGATCTCCGAGGGGTACGGCGATGATGACAGACGTGGTGGAGCAGAGCAGCGGTGTGGCGCGGTCCCGGTCGAGCGACGAACACGAGGGCGGTGCCCGCCCGGCCGGTGACGGCGGGACGGAACCGACGGCCGAAACCGTCGGCGGGGCCCGGACCGGCACGGAGGACTCCGCCGCCGGCGCGCGGATCGTCGCCATCAGGGAACGCATCGACGAGATCGACCGCACGCTCATCGAGCTGTGGCACGAGCGGGCGACGCTCTCCCAGGAGGTGGGGGTGACGCGGATGGCCTCCGGCGGCACCAGGCTGGTACTCAGCCGCGAGCGCGACATCCTGGAACGGTTCCGTGAGGCCCTCGGCGCAGACGGCACCCAACTCGCCCTACTCCTCCTACGAGCCGGCCGCGGCCCCCTATAACCCCACCCACCCACCCTCTCCGCACGCAAATACACGGAAAGAGTGCCTCTGCGCGACCGCAAGGCCACTCTTTCCGTGTATTTGCGCACTCACGGGGTGGGGTGGGGTGGGGTGAGGTCGGGGGGTCAGGCCTGGTGGGTGGGGACGATTTCGCGCTTCTCCGCGAAGTGGCAGGCGCTCAGGTGGTCCGAGCCGGAGCGGAGCTCCAGCAGCGGGACCTGCTCGGCACAGAGGTCCTGCGCCTTCCAGCACCGGGTGCGGAACCGGCAGCCCGAGGGCGGGCTGATCGGCGACGGGACGTCACCGGTGAGCCGGATGATCGTCTTGTTGTTCCGCTGGGTCGGGTCCGGCACCGGCACCGCCGAGAGCAGAGCCTGGGTGTACGGGTGGGTCGGCCGCTCGTAGATCTCGTCCTCGGTGCCGATCTCCACGATCTTGCCGAGGTACATCACCGCGACCCGGTCCGAGAGGTGGCGGACCACCGACAGATCGTGGGCGATGAAGACGTACGACAGGCCGAACTCGCCCTGGAGCTTCTCCAGCAGGTTCATCACCTGAGCCTGGATGGAGACGTCCAGCGCCGACACCGGCTCGTCGCAGACGATCACCTCGGGCCGCAGCGCGAGCGCCCGGGCGATGCCGATGCGCTGGCGCTGACCGCCGGAGAACTGGTGCGGATACCGGTTGATGTGCTCCGGGTTGAGCCCGACCAGGTCGAGCAACTCCCTGACCTTGTCCCGACGGCTACCCTTCGGCGCCACCTCCGGGTGGATCTCGAACGGCTCACCGAGCAGGTCGCCGACGGTCATCCGAGGGTTCAAAGAGGTGTACGGGTCCTGCATCACCAGCTGGATCTGCCGGCGGAGTCGCCGCAGCGCCCCACCGGAGAGCTTGGAGATGTCCTGGCCCTTGTAGACCACGTTGCCGGCGGTCGGCTTCTCCAGGTTCATCAGCACCCGGGCGAGGGTCGACTTGCCGCAGCCGGACTCGCCGACCACGCCGAGCGTCTCGCCGGCACGTAGACCGAACGAGACCCCGTCGACCGCCTTGACCTGACCGACGGTCTTCTTGAACACCACACCCTTGGTGACGGGGTAGTGCTTGACCAGGTCACGGACCTCGATAATGTTCTCAGTCACGGTTCACCAGCTCCTCGGCGAAGTGGCAGGCGCTGGCCCGGGCGTGGCCCACCTGCAGCAGCGGCGGGACCTTCTCCCGGCACACCGGCTGGACCTTGGGGCAGCGCGGGTTGAACGGGCAGCCCGGCGGGATGTTCATCAGGTTCGGCGGGAGGCCCTTGATCGTCCGGAGCTGCTGCCCCTTCTCGGTCAGCCGCGGAATGGAGTCGATCAGGCCCATCGTGTACGGGTGCGCCGGCTTGGCGTACAAGTCGTACACGTCGGCTTCCTCGACGATCCGGCCCGCGTACATGACGGCGATCCGGTCCGCGACGTCGGCGACCACGCCGAGGTCGTGGGTGATCAGGATCATGCCCATCTGCCGCTCACGCTGAAGCTCGGCGAGCAGGTCCATGATCTGGGCCTGCACGGTCACGTCGAGCGCGGTGGTCGGCTCGTCCGCGATCAGCACCTCCGGGTCGAGCGCCAGCGACATCGCGATCATCGCCCGCTGCCGCATACCGCCGGAGAACTGGTGCGGATAGTTGCTGAACCGGCCCTTGGCATTCGGGATCTTGACCTGGTCGAGCATCTCGATCGCACGCTTCTTGGCGTCGGCGCGACCCATGCCTCGCCGAACCCGGAACTGCTCGGCGATCTGGAACCCGACGGTGAAGACCGGGTTCAGCGCGGAGAGCGCGTCCTGGAAGATCATCGCCATGCCCTCACCGCGGATGCGGCGACGCTCCTCGTTGGACATGCGGAGCATGTCCTTGCCGTGGAAGCGGACCTGCCCGCCGGTGACGAAGCCGGGCGGGGTGTCGAGGATGCCCATGATGGTCTGCGCCGTGACGCTCTTACCAGAGCCGGACTCGCCGAGCACGGCGAGGGTCTCTCCCGCGTCGACGTGATACGTGACCCCGTTGATGACCTTGGCGACGCCGTCCCGGGTACGGAACTCCACCCGCAGGTCTTCGACCTCGAGCAGCCGGCCGGAGGGACGTCCGGAGTCGCCGGTTCCCGGCGCGGACTGCTCTGACACGAGAATGTCGGACAACTGGATCTCCCCTAGCGGAGTTTCGGATCGAGGGCCTCGCGGACCGCCTCGCCGAGCATCACGAAGCTCAGCACTGCGGTGACGAGGAACGCGGCGGGGAAGAACACCAACCCCGGCGCGACCCGGAGGAACTGCTGTCCGTCGTTGATCATGATGCCCCAGGACACCACCGGTGACCTCAGTCCGACGCCCAGGAACGACAGGGTCGCCTCGGCGCCGATGAACGAACCGACCATGATCGTGCCGTAGACCAGCAGCGGGGCCAGGCAGTTCGGCAGCAGGTGTTTGAGGATGATCCGGCCGGTGCCGGCACCCAGCGCGCGGGCCGCGACGATGTAGTCGGCCTCCTTGGTGGCCAGCACCGCGGAACGCATCAGCCGCATCACGACCGGCCAGCTCAGGACGATCAGGGAAGTAATCACCAGGCCCATGATCTTGGCCTTGCTGTTGCCGCTGCCCGGGCCGTTGAACGTGGTCAGGATGACGATCGCGCCGAGCACGAAGGGCAGACCGAAGAAGACGTCGGCGATCCGGCTCAGCAGACCGTCCACCCAGCCACCGAGGTAGCCGGCGATGATGCCCATGGTGCCGCCGACCAGCAGGGTGCCGATCACGGAGAGCACGGCCACCACGATGGAGGCCCGCGCGCCGTAGATGACCCGGGCGTACACGTCCCGACCCAGCAGGTCGTACCCGAACCAGCCGTCCGCGCCCGGTTTGATCAGGCTGCGCGACAGCGAGCCGTTCACCGCGTCGCCCGGAGCGAACAGCCCCGGGAAGGCCGCCATCAGCAGGTAGATCACGATCAGCGTGGCCGAGAGCCAGAACAACGGCTTGCGCCGCAGATCCCGCCAGGCGTCATCCAGCAGGCCACGCGGCTTCTCGTTGCTCTGCGGCAGGCCCGTCCCGGTGGGGGCGACGACATCGGTGGGCTGGGCGGCAGGCGTGCTGACGATCGATGCGGCGCTCGGGTCACTCATAGCGGATCCTCGGGTCAAGGGCGGCGTAGAGCAGGTCAACCAGCAGGTTCATCACGAGATAGACCAGCACGAGGACGACCACGATCCCTACCACGGTAGCGCTCTCTTTGGTGACGATCGCGCGGAGGACCTGGCGGCCGATTCCGTTGATGCCGAAGATGCCCTCGGTGACGATCGCGCCGCCCATCAGGGCGCCGAGGTCGGTGCCGAGCAGGGTGACCACCGGGATGAGCGAGTTACGCAGCAGGTGCACGCCCACCACCCGACGCATCGGAAGGCCCTTGGCGATGGCGGTACGCACGTAGTCGGCGCGACGGTTCTCCGCGATGCTCGTTCGCGCCAGCCGGGCGATGTACGCCACCGACGCGCTGCCGAGCACGAAGCCCGGCACGATCAGCTCGGAGAACCGCATCTCGGAGGAGACGGTCGGCTTGATGATGCCCCACTGGACGCCCAGCAGCCACTGAAGCACGAAGCCGACGACGAAGACCGGCAGCGCGATCAGGAAGAGGGAGGAGACCAGGACCAGGTTGTCCAGGAAGCCGTTGCGCCGCAGACCGGTCAGCACGCCGGCACCGAGGCCGATCACGGCCTCGATGGCGAGCGCCACCACGGCCAGCTTCAGGGTGTTCGGGTACGACGTCAGGATGATGTCACTGATCTCGCGCTGCGAGAACGTGGTGCCGAAGTCGCCCTGGAGCAGGTTCTTCATGTAGTTCCCGTACTGCACGAAGACGTTCTCGTCCAGGTGGTACTTCTCGGTCATGACGGCGATGTACTGATCCGGACAGCGGCGCTCGCCGCACTTGCCGGCGAACGGGTCGCCAGGAACAGCCCAGACGAGCCAGTAGATCAGGAACGTCGTACCGATGAAGACCGGCACGAGTTGGAGCAGCCGTCTCAACAGATAACGGCCCATGGGGTGGTCCTCCAGACAGGGGGCGCGTCGGACGGCCGACACGGGGTGACAACCTGGCGAGCGGAGTGTGGTGACACCCACTCGCGGAACGGCCCCGGGTCGGGCTCACCGGATTCGGCGCGCCCGACCCGGGGTCAGACCGTTCGGATCAGAGCTCGACCGAGGTGATGTCGAGTTCGCCGACGTTGTTCAGCTCAAGCTTCTTGATCTTCTCCGAGTGGCCGGACTGCTGACCGTAGAAGTAGACCGGGATGGTCGGGACGTCCTGGTCGACAAGCTCGACCGCCTTGGCGAACAGCTCGTGCGAGGCCTCCAGGCTCGGCGCGGCGCCGGCCTGCTTGGCCAGGTCGTCGACCTGCGGGTTGGTGTAGAGGCCGTCGTTCGAGGAGCCGCCCGTCACGAAGAGCGGGTTGATCCAGTTCTCCACGTCCGGGTAGTCCTGCTGCCAGGCGGCACGGTACGGGCCGGTCATCTTGTGCGCGTTGATGTTCTGGCGGAAGACCGCGAAGGTCGGGACGCCCTCGGCCCGAGCGTTGATGCCCAGGTTGGTCTTGACCTGCTGCGCAACCGCGTCCATCCAGTCCTTGTGGCTGGAGTCGGCGTTGTAGTAGAAGACCATCTCACCCGTGAAGCCACCGGCCTCGGTCAGGAGCCGCTTGGCCTCCGTCGTGTCGAACTTGCAGGCGGTGCAGTTACCCGCCTTGGCACCCGGGGTCAGCGGGTTCGCCCAGCTGTCGGCCGGCTTGCGGGTACCGAAGAAGATCTTGTCAGAGATCTCCTGCCGGTTGATCGACAGCGATACGGCACGACGCAGCTTCGCGTTCTGGTAGCGCTTGTCGTAGATCGGGAACGCGATGAACGCGGTCGTCGGCGTGGTCGTCGAGATGCCCCGCTCGCCGAGGTCCTTCTTCCACTTCTCACCGGCGAGCGCCGAGGTGGGGATCGACTCCAGGAAGTCCAGGTTGTTGGCGAGCACGTCGTTGTACGCGGCGTTCTCGTCCTGGTACAGCTTGACGTCGACGTCCTTGATCTTCATGGAGTCGCTCAGGCTGTAGTCGTCGAAGCGAGTCAGCTTGATGAGGACGTTGTCCTCCCATGACACAAGCTTCACCGGCCCGTTACCGATCGGCTTCTTGCCGAACTCCTCGGACTTCTGGGTGAAGAACACGTCCGGCAGCGGCATGAAGGCGCTGTAGCCGAGCTTGGTCGGGAAGACCGCCGTCGGGGCCGCCAGCGTGACCTCGAAGGTCTGCTCGTCGACGACCTTCAGGCCGGACATCTTCTCGGCCTTCGGCGCCGGAGCCTTCTGCGGGCCCTCGCCGTCCGGGTCCGAGGCGTAGGTGTCCGAGAAGCCCTGGATGTCCGAGAAGAAGGTGCCGTTCTGCGCCGCGTTCGGCGAGTAGGCAGCCCAGTTCCAGGCGTCGACGAAGTTCTTCGACTTCACCTCGGTACCGTCGTGGAACTTGGTACCCTTCTTGATCTTGATCGTGAAGACCTTGGAGTCCGTGGTGTTGATGGACTCCGCCAGCGCGTTGCGCGGGGCCCCACCGTCGTTCGGGTACTCGACCAGGCCGGTCCACAGCCAGTCGATGATCTTGCCACCGCCGGTCTCCGTGGTGTTCGACGGCACCAGCGGGTTCTCCGGCTGGACGCCGTGGACAACGATCGAGCCGTCCTTGCTGGCGGCTGCGTCGCCGTCACCGTCACCGGTCGAGCAACCGCTCGCGACAAGCGCGGCAGCCGCGCTGAGCGCGATTGCGCTCGTCGCCCGCTTCGAGACTCTCATTCCGAGGGGCCTCCTCTTTCTAAGCCTGATTCGTCGTGGGTTTCACGCACGCTTGGGGGTGACACCGCCCGACCACCCCGGGATGGGGGTCGTCGGGTTCACAGGGAAGCTGGGGACACCCCTGATGTTCCGATCCGCCGGGCTCCCCACCGACGAGGCGCGACCCGACGCAGGCGACGCAGCCACAAACTCTCCGCCAAACAGCGGAGGTCGTGGTCGTGGGCCGTACGGGGTGCCGCACACCGGGGGTGAGGTGCTGCAACTGTGACACCTACCGGCCCGTTACGTGAAGGTGCCGTTATCAAGCCGTTAGTTGGCCGCAGTGTTGCCGATACTTGAGAAAAGCTCATCAACCGCCCCGGCCGCACTGCCCTGACCAGGGAATACGCGGCTTAGTTCGACTGCGGGCGGCAGCGCAGACCTGCGGCCCTGTGAGCTTCCACGCCTCGGCTACGACCCTCGCCGACGTCCGCCGCGCGACGGCCGTATCTGCCCGTTCGGATGATGCCAACCTCGGTTGTGATGCCAACCTCGGTTGTGCGGAAAACCAGGGCCGGGCGGGCCAGGGCCGGAGGGGATCCACCTGACCACTTCGGGTGACGTCGGCGGGTGCCAGGCGGACGATGAGTTGATCAGACCAGCCGGCGGTCGGCCGCCCACCGGGACAGCTCGTACCTGTTGGACATCTGGAGCTTGCGCAGCACGTTCGACACATGCGTCTCGACCGTCTTGATCGAGATATAGAGCTCCTTGGCGATCTCCTTGTACGCGTACCCCCGGGCGAGCAGCCGGAGCACCTCGCGCTCCCGGTTGGTCAGCTGGTCCAGCTCCGGGTCGGCCACCGGGGCGTCCGGCCGGGCCGCGAAGGCGTCCAGCACGAACCCGGCCAGCCGAGGGCTGAACACGGCGTCCCCGTCGGCCACCCGACGGACCGCCGCGGCCAACTCGTCCGGGGAGATGGTCTTGGTGACGTAGCCCCGGGCGCCGGCCCGGATCAGGCCGATCACGTCCTCGGCCGCGTCGGAGACGCTCAGCGCCAGGAACCGCACCTGCGGGTGACTCCGGCGCAGCGCCTCCAGCACCGCCCGGCCGCCGCCGTCAGGCATGTGCACGTCCAGCAGCACCACGTCGGGGACGGTGGCGGCGATCCGAGCGACCGCCTCGGCCACCGTGCTGGCCTCACCCACCACCTCGACGTGGGCGCCCAACTCCGCGCGGACCCCCGCCCGGAACATGGCATGGTCGTCAACGAGGAAGACGCGCAACCGCTCGGGGCGGCCCTGGCCCCCCTCGACGGGCCCGATCGACTGCTCGGCCATGGTCAGCTGTCCCTTTCCGCTGTGGACTGGTCGCGGGAGATCGGCAGGATCAACCGCACCTCAGTCCCCTCCCCCAGCTCTGAGCGGATCTCCGCCCGGCCGCCGTGCCGCCTCATCCGTCCGATGATCGACCCCCGGACGCCGTGCCGGTGGTCCTCCACCGTATCGGGGTCGAAGCCCTTGCCCCGATCCCGGACGAAGACGCTCACCTGCTCCGGCTCCACCTCCGCGTAGAGCGAGACGGTCCGCACCCCGGCGTGCCGGGCCGCGTTCACCAGCGCCTCCCGGGCAGCCGCCACCAGCGCACCGACCCGCTCGTCGGTTCCCCGATCGCCCACCACCACCGCCTCCACGGTGATCGCGAAGGTGTCCTCCACCTCGGCCGCCGCCTGCTCCAGGGCCGCCGCGAACCGTTCGGCGGGCGAGGCGGCCGGCTTGTAGAGCCAGTTGCGCAGCGAACGTTCCTGCCCGCGGGCCAGCCGCTGCACGGTCGTGACGTCGGCGGCGTTGCGCTGGATCAGGGCGAGGGTGTGCAGCACCTGGTCGTGCACCATGGCGGCCAGCTCCGCCCGTTCCTGCTCGCGGATGCGTCCCTCGCGCTCCGAGCGGAGCTGGTTGTACGTCCGCCACAGCACCGGGGCCGCCACCACCCCCACGCCGGCCAGCCCCACCAGCGCGAAGATGACGCCGTTGATCACCGCATCGAAGTTTTGCGCCGGCGAGTAGACCGCCGCGACGCCGATGATGCCGACCGCGACCAGCACCCCGCCGCCGATGAACCGCAGCACGAACGCCCGCCGGTCGCTCTCCTCCACCACCGCGCCCAACCACGGCACCGGCATCGCCTCGCCCCACTGCCAGCGGCGCTCCGGCGCGGACTGGTGCCAGATCACCCCGGTGCCTACCGCGATGATCGCGACCAGCCAGCCGGCGGTGCCCGCCGCACCGACGGAGTCGAAGACCATCACCTGCACCAGGAGCACCCCGAACCCGATCGCCACGAACGGCAGTAACTGGCCGAGGTCCCGCCGGGGCGCAACGGCGGCGGTGTCCCCCGGCCGCAGCGGCACGACCGCCCAGAAGGCGGCATAGAGCAGCAGCCCGAGCCCGCTGAGGCCGAGCAGCACCGTGAAGGCGATCCGCACCCGGACGACCGAGATGCCGAGATGGTCGGCGATGCCGGCGGCCACACCGGCGGCCATCCGGTGCTCGGGCGCCCGGTAGAGGCGGGGTGGCTGGTTCACGGTGCTGATCAAGGGCTCCCTGGTCAGGGGTGACAGGCGGACTCCGGAGCTGCGCGGTTCGATCGTCACACGCGGAAGCCGTCCGGGACCACGGGGACGCCCCCGACATCCGGCCCGCCCGATCTCAGGGTGGGGTCAGGGTCGGTTCCTGAGGTGAACCGGCCGGTCGGGGCAGCAGGATCGACCCATGACCGAGGAAGCTGTCCCGTCGCCCCGTCCCGGGGCGGCACCACCGGACGGGCCGCCACCGGCGGGTCCGGCATCCACCACGCCCGCCAGTTGGACCGCGCCGACCACCTTCGGGCCCGCCCGGTTCGCCGGGCCGGAGGAGTCGGGTACGACCGAGGCCCCCACGGGGCCGAGGACGGTCGGCGCGGTCGACGCCGCAGACCTCCCCCCACAGGCCGGGGCGACCGACCAGGCCGGGACGGGAGGCGGGCCGGAGGCGTCCGCGCCGAGCGGCTGGCCGCCGCCGGCTGCCGGCGCCGCCGGGCCACCGCCGGGCGGGCTGGGCCCCGGGTCCGACGGCCCCGGCTGGGGGCCACCGCCGCCCCCGCCGGGGGGATACGCGGCACCGCCGCCCCCGCCGCCCGAGGGCGCCGGCTTCACCTCCCGGTACGGGCTGGTCCGCCCCCGTGAGGGCCGCTACCTGGCCGGCGTGTGCGCCGCGATCGGCCGGGCCACCAACACCGACCCGGTGCTGTGGCGGGTGCTGCTCGCCGTGCTCGGCTTCTTCGGCGGCATCGGCATCCTCGTGTACGTCGCGGCCTGGCTGATCATCCCCGGCGAGGGCGACACCGCCTCCCCGGTCGAGTCCATGCTGGGCCGGGGCCGGTCCAGCATGTCCCCGGTCACCGTGATCGTGCTGAGCATCCTGGTGGCGGTGAGCTTCGGGTACATCGTCACCGACGGGTTCCGGGCGGTGCTGCTCGGCGCGGCGATCCTGGTAGGTGGCGCGCTGCTGCTCAACCGGGCCCCCGGGGCGGTCGGCCGGAGCGCCCCGCCCGACCGGGGACCGTTCCCCGGCCAGCCCGGCCCGGTGCCGTCGGTCGCGTGGCCCACGCCGGGCCTGTTCGCGCCGCCCACCGGCTTCGGGGCCACCCCTCAGACGCCGACGGCCGGCCACTCGGCCCTCGGCCGGCCACTCGGCACGCCGTCGTCGGGGCAGCCCTTCGCAACGCAGGCCCCGGCGGCACCGTTCCCCGGTCAGCCGCTCGCGACGCACGGCTCCGGGGGGCCGTTCCCCGGCCAACAGCCCGGGATGCCGTTCACGGGGCAACCCGCCGGGGCGTCTCTCGCCGATCAGCCGGGGGCCGCGTGGGCCACCGCCCCGGTCCGGCCCCCGGACGAGCCGACCACCGAGTTTCCTGCCTGGCCGCCGGCACCGGGCACGTCGACCGGCCCCCTCCCCCCGGTCGGCGTGTCGATGGCCGGGTACCCGCCGGTCGGCGCGGCCGGCTACCGGCCACCGTTCGCCCCGCACGGCCCGTACGCCAGCGGCCCGCGATCGGCGCCGCCCCCGCCGCCCCCGCCGCCGGTCAAACCGCCGAAACGGCCCCGGGAACGCTCCCCGCTGGGCGCCGTGACCTTCTCGCTGATCTTCCTGGTGCTCGGCGTGGTCGCCGTCCTCGACCTGCTGGACGTCATCCACGTGGGCGCAGCGGCGTATTTCGCGGCGGCCCTGGCCACCATCGGCCTCGGCCTGCTCGTCGGCACCTGGTTCGGCCGGGCGCGGTGGCTGATCGCGTTCGGCCTGATCACCACAGCTGCGCTCGGCATCGCCACGGTGGCGGAGTCCTATGACCGGATCCGTGGGGTGGACGGCGACGTCACCTGGGCCCCCACCGACCGCCGCGACCTGGCCGACCGGTACGAGAACAGCTTCGGCGACGCCGTGCTCGACCTGCGCGGGGTCGACCTCGACAAGCAGGACACCCAGGTGACCGTCGAGGTCAACTTCGGAAAGGCGACCGTGGTGGTGCCGCCGAACGTCGACGTCACCACGATCGCCGACGTCAACGCCGGGGACGCCACGGTCTTCGGCAACCGCTCCGGAGGGCTGGACGGCAAGACCCGGGAGAGCACCGACCTCGGCAGGGACGGCGCCGGCGGCGGGAAACTGCGCCTCTACGTCCACGTCAACGCCGGCAACCTGGAGGTGACCCGATGAAGGCGCACCGTACCGATCTCGTCTCCCTCGCCTTCGGTCTCGTTTTCGTGGCCCTCGCCGCGTGGTGGCTGCTCGCCCAGTTACTCGGCCTGGACCTCCCACCGGTGGGCTGGTTCCTGGCCGGCGGGCTGATCCTGATCGGCCTGCTGGGGCTGGTCGGCGCGTTGCGCTCAGGCCGCAGCGACCGGAACACCGACGCCACCCGGCCGACACCGGAGGAGACCGTGGCCGTCGACCTCGGCGACGGACCGGGCACCGACCGACCAGGAGCCCCGGACACCGGGGGGGCCGGCCTCGCCGACCCGCCGGGCACCGGGGTCAGCCCCGCCCCGGCCGACGAGTGGTCCACCGGGGCGGCCACCGACGGGCACCCTGGGGCCGTCGAGGAGCGGCCGGTCAGCGGCGCAGGTGGAGCGCCCCGCTGGTCGCCGACGGACCCGCTGGACGACGAGGCCGCCGGTGGGTCGCCGTCCGGTCCGGCCACCGAGCGGGTCACCGAGCCGCTGCCCCGGTTGACCGACCCGACCGCCGTCGCGCCGACGGTGGACCCGACGGCGTCGTCCACGCCGGACGCGCCGCTGCGCGGGCCGGGCCGGGCGGACGGCTGACCACGGCGGTGCGGTCGCCCGCGCGGGGCGCATATGCTGGCCGGTGGAGAGCTCGTTTCCGCCGGCTGGCCCACGCCGCGGCCCGTCCGTGGCCACGGCCGACCGGTCGCGGCCCGTCCCTGGTCGAGCCGACCGGTCGCGGTGCCACCCGAGAGCCGAGCCGACCGGTCGCGGCGTCACGCGCGGCCGAGCCACCTGCTCACGGGGCCTCCTCCGCGGCCGACCCGACCGGGTCACCGTGGCGGCCCCACCGCGATTCCGTCTCTACCCCGTCAGGAGCCCGTCCGACATGACCCAGTCCCCCGCCGTGCGCACCTCCGGCCGGCCCGGTCCGGTCCGCATCGGCGAGCGTGCCGCCCGTACCCTGGTCACCGAGCTCGCCCGGCGCAACGACCCGAAGGCCGCCCTGCTGGTCGGCGCGACCCCGGGCTCCGCGGTGCTGGCCGCGGCGATCGACGCCCTGCTGCCCGGCGACACCCTCACCATCGTGCCGGCCACCACGACCGCGCCCACCGAGCTGCGCGAACACGTGACGGCCCAGGGCCGCTGGGTCGCCGACCGGGTACGCGTGGTGGACTCCCTCGCCGAGGTCGACGCGAGCGAGGTAATCATCGCCGCCGAGCCGCTCACCGGCACCGCCGACGAGGCCCGCACCACCATCGACGGCCTGGCCAAGTACCTCGCCGACGGCGCGGTGCTCAGCCTCGCCGCGCCGGCCGCCCCCGGGCGCACCGCCGGCGCCGCGGCCGAGTTGGAACGGCAGGGCGCGCTGCACGGCGTCGGGACCGACCTGGTGCTGCGCAACTCCCCGCCGGTACGGGTGTACCAGCTCCGGTTCACCCCGGCCAGCGCGGCGGTCGCGGCCCGGCTTGCCCCGGCCCACCGGCCGTCCAGCGTCCCGCTGACCCGAAGCATGCACATCGACTCCAACGGCGTGGCGGCGGCCGGGATCACCCTGGGGCTCGCCGCGCTGGCCCGGGTGGTCCGGCCGAAGTCGAAGCTGTGGCTGCTGCCGGCGCTGGCCGCCGCCCCGGTGGCAGCGTTCTTCCGGGACCCGGAGCGGGACGTCCCCGAGGACCCGTCGGCCGTGGTGGCTGCCGCCGACGGGCAGGTGTTGTCGGTGCAGCGGCTGCGCGACGAGCGCTTCGGCGACGGCGAGTGGCTGCGGGTCGCGGTCTTCCTGTCGGTGCTGGACGTGCACGTCAACCGGTCCCCGGTGGCCGGCAAGGTGGTCGACTACTTCGTCGCCGATGGCGGTTTCGTCAACGCTATGAAGCCGGACGCCGAGCACAACGTGGCGGCGTACACGGTGCTGGACACCGAGCACGGCACGGTGGTCGTCGCGCAGCGTACCGGGCTCATCGCCCGGCGGATCGTGCAGCGCGCCCCGATCGGCGCGCTGCTGGCCAGGGGCGAGCGGTTCGGCCTGATCCGGTTCGGCTCACGGACCGACGTCTACCTGCCGGTCGACGCGGCCGACCCGCTGGTCGGACCGGGCGACAAGGTCATCGGCGGGTCCACGGTCATCGCCCGCTGGCGCTGACCCCGGGCACAACAGCAGGGGCGCCGCTTTCGCGGCGCCCCTGCTGTTTTCGTTCGTCGGGTCAGACGGTGCGGCGCTGGTGCAGCCAGAGCAGCGGGCCACTGACCAGGTAACCCATCACGACCAGGGCGAAGGTCAGCCGGACGTCGACCAGCGCGCCGACCACCGGGGCCAGCCACAGCCACGGCGGCAGCTTGACCAGCCGGGCCAGCTTCGCGTAGGGGAAGCTGGAGACCATCGCGACGGCCAGCAGCGCCACCCCGGCGATCTGTACCAGGCCGGGCAGCGGCAGCCCGATGGCGACGGTCAGGGCGAGCACGGCCGCGGCCATCGTGGTCGGCACGCCGCAGAAGAAGCGGCCGTCCTTCGGCGAGACGTTGAACCGGGCGAGCCGGATCGCCGCGCAGGCGGCGACGAGCGCGGCGGCCATCGCGGCTGCGGCGCGCGGTGCCTCGCCGGCGAGCGAGGCGTAGACCACAACCGGGGCGGCGAGGCCGAACGAGCACATGTCGGCCAGCGAGTCCATCTGGGCACCGAACGGACTGGCCACCCCGAGCTTGCGAGCAAGCAGGCCATCGAGCCCGTCGAAGACGACGCAGGCGATGAGGAGGAGCGCGGCAAGGCGCGCCTCACCCTGCATGGCCATGAAGATGGCGTTGATGCCGAGCACCAGGCTGGCCAGGGTACAGGCGTTGACCAGCGCGAACTTGGCCCGGCGGGCCGCCGTCCGCTCGCCCGGCAACAGCGGGATCGACATCGACGCCGCGTCATCGACCGGGGTGCTGGGGGCGAGCGCCGGACTCACCGGCACGATCGCCTGGAAGTCGGCGCGCTCGTACCGGTCGACGCCGTACCGACGGCGCTGCCGGTCGAGGTAGCGGTGCTCGGGTGAGGCCAGATCGCCGCCGGTGGCGGTGCCCTCGCGGCGACCCACCCGGACGAGCAGGACCTGACGGGCGAACGTGCTGCTGCGGCGCAACCGGCCCGCCCAGCGACGCCCTGCGGGGCGCGGACTGTCAGTCGTACGACGCCGGCGCCATGGGGCTCTCGGCACGTTTCCTCCATCACCGAATCGGCTGGCCGCCACGGGGGCGGGCGTCCGGCTATCTCGTGCCGGACCGCTGCTGGCCCGGCAGCCGTTCAAGCGGAGTACACCATTACATAGGGGACTGGGACTTGGCGATAGCTGCCGGTGATACCTACATCTCCGTCAAACCGCGCGAACCGCCTCTTCATTCCCGTCTCGGGCTTCATCGCCCGTTTCTCGTCAACCCTGCCTACAGACTACCGGAGTCCGTCGATGACGGCCGGGCGGGCGGGTGCTATGCGGTCTGATGTCCGATTGCCAGCGCCGCGACCTCGGTCATCAGGAGCCCCTGGAGCTGGTCGGGGAAAAACCAGGCCGCCTCCGCCGTCGATCCGCCGGCCGGCTCGGTGACCCGCGCCTCGGTCGGGTGGTCCACCACCACCCGGTAGACCACCCGAACCCCGTGCCAGTCCAGCGGCCGGCCCTCCGGCCCTTGCGCGGCGGGACTGTGCAGGTTGTGCACCATCAGCAGGTCGGCCACCCGACCGAGCTGGCCCGCCTCCTCGACCAGTTCGCGGAGCAGCCCGGTGGCCGGCTGCTCTCCGTGGTCGGTGCCGCCGCCGGGCAGGTGCCACCGGCCAGCACCCGGGTAGCCGTCCGCGATCAGCGTGAGCAGCACCCGCCCGGACGGGTCGGTGACCAGGCCGTACGCCGCGAAGCGCTGCCGCCGGCCGATCGACAGCGGCGGGTACGGCGAGCGGGACACGACGGGACGCGACGGGGTGACCGGCAGCCCGAGCGCCTCGGCGGTGAACGGCATCAGCGGCAGCCCGGTCGCCTCGTCGAGGCTCACCCAGCGCACCAGGTCGGTGGTGCCGTCGGTCTCGTTCCGCAGCGCGCCGCCGGTCGCCTCCACGGCGAAGACGATCCGGTCGGTGTGCACCGCGACACCCACGTCGGGCAGCGCGATGACGTCCGCGACAGCGGCGACCGGCCCGGCCGTCGCGACGGCGAGCCCGGTCTGGTCGGCGAACTCCCGCACGACGTGCGCCTCGGGTTCTTCCCCATGCCCCAGCCCACCTCCGGGCAGCTGCCACACCCCCGGGAAGTCGGCCAGCTCGGCCCCCCGCACGAGCAACACCCGCCCATCCCGATCCCGGCAGACCCCGTACGCCCCCACCCGCCGCCGCCGCTCCACACCCCCGCCCTCTCTCCCTCTCCCGCACCCAGGTACCCGTCGATCATGAAGTTATCGCCCACCGCCCCGGCGTGTCGCGACAATAACCTCATGATCAACGCTGCTCACCCCGGGTGGGGGTGGGGGTGGGGGTGGGGGTCAGGGTGGGGGTCAGGTCAGGTGGGCGGCTTGGACGGCTTCGGCGGTGACCTCGGTGAGGCGGTCGGCGGGGAGGGCGCCGAGCTCGTCGCGGGCGAACCAGCGGGCCTCGCAGGTGGAGCCGCCGACGTCCGTCACGGTGGGCGGGGCGGGCTGGTCGACCGCCACCCGGTAGAAGGCACGTACGCCGTGCCAGTCGATTGGGTAACCCTCCGGGCCGAGCGAGGCGGCGTCACGGTGGCTGGCCACGCCGAGCAGCTCGATCAGCCGGCCCCGCTGACCGGTCTCCTCGACCAGCTCCCGGATCAGCGCCGCGCCCGGCTGCTCGCCGTAGTCGGTGCCCCCGCCGGGCAGGTGCCAGCAGCCGGCCCCCGGGTACCCGTCGGAGACCCGGGTCAGCAGCACCCGGCCCTCCGGGTCGGTGGCCACCGCGTACGCGGCGAAGCGCTGGGCCCGGTGCAGCCCGTCCGGGCCGGGAACCGCGTAGAAGGAGGGGAACTCCGGGGCCTCGTCGGGCACCACGTCGGCCGAGGAGGTGGGCAGGCCGAGGGCCCGCGCGGTGAACGCGCGCAGCGGCAGCTCACGTGCCTCGGTGAGGGTGAACCAGCGGACCAGGTCGGTGGGTCGGTCGACCCGGTCGGCCAGCGTGCCACCGCGCACCGAGACCTGGTAGATGAGCCGGTCGGTGTGGATGGTGATGCCCCGCTCGGGCAGGGCCCGCATGTCCGCCAGGACGTCGGCCAGGCCGGCGACGGCGACCGAGAGCCCGGTCTCGGCGGCGGTCTCCCGGACGACGGTGTGGAACGGGTCCTCGCCGTGGTCGACCGCACCGCCGGGGAGGGACCAGGCGCCAGGGGTACCGGAGCGCTCCGATGCGCGAACCAGCAACACCCGGCCGACTGAATCAGCACAAACTGCGTATGCCGCGATCCTGCGGAGCGGCTCCAGCATGGTGGTCACGGGGGGAAATTCTCCCCGGCCAGCGTTACGCGAATCGAAAAGAGTCAGATTCCTGACTGAAGACTGGATCATCAGGGATCGGCCAGGGTAAGGATCGGGGCCCTCACCGAGGTCGGCGCGTCGCCCGACGCGGACCGTGGAGACATGACCTCGACACAGTCACACCAGCCCCCGTACAAGCAGCTCCGCCGCCCCACCACCGACCGGATGGTCGCCGGGGTGGCCAGCGGCCTCGGCCGCTACTTCGCCGTCGACCCCACCCTGGTCCGGGTCGCCTTCGCCGTCGTGGCCCTGCTCACCGGCGGGGTCGCCGCCCTCGCGTACCCGATCATGTGGTTCCTGATGCCGGAGGAGCCGACCGGCGCCCCGGCCTGGCCGCACCCGGCGGAGAACGCGACGCCCGGCCCGGCACCGGCGGCACCCACCCCGGGGTACGCCTCGGCGCCGTCCTACCCGCCGGCCGCCCCCCACACCGGCCCGGCCGACCAGCCCACCCAGGGCATGGGGTCGGTGCCGCCGACGGCCGGCTGAGCCGACCGGGGCGGGATCACTCCCACTCGATGGTGCCCGGCGGCTTGCTGGTGACGTCCAGGACCACCCGGTTCACCTCGGCCACCTCGTTGGTGATCCGGGTGGAGATCCGGGCGACGACCTCGTACGGCAGCCGGGACCAGTCGGCGGTCATCGCGTCCTCGCTGGAGACGGGGCGCAGCACCACGGGATGCCCGTAGCTGCGCCCGTCGCCCTGCACACCGACGCTGCGCACGTCGGCCAGCAGCACCACCGGGAACTGCCAGACCCCCCGGTCCAGACCGGCGGCGGTCAGCTCCTCACGGGCGATCAGGTCGGCCTGGCGCAGCAGGTCGAGCCGCTCCCGGTCGACCGCGCCGATGATCCGGATGGCCAGGCCGGGGCCCGGGAACGGGTGCCGCCAGACCATCGCCTCGGGCAGCCCCAGCTGGAGCCCGAGCGCCCGGACCTCGTCCTTGAAGAGCGTGCGCAGCGGCTCGACCAGGGCGAACTTCAGGTCCTCCGGGAGGCCGCCGACGTTGTGGTGACTCTTGATGTTGGCGGTGCCGGTGCCGCCGCCGGACTCCACCACGTCCGGGTAGAGGGTGCCCTGCACCAGGAACTCGACGTCGCCGTGCGAGGCGATCTCGCGGGCTGCGGCCTCGAAGACCCGGATGAACTCCCGACCGATGATCTTGCGCTTCTGCTCCGGGTCGATCACCCCGGCCAGCGCGCCGAGGAACCGGTCGGTCGCGTCGACGACCTTGAGCTTGATGCCGGTGGCGGCGACGTAGTCCTTCTCCACCTGCTCGGCCTCCCCGGCCCGCAGCAGCCCGTGGTCGACGAAGACGCAGGTGAGCTGGTCGCCGACCGCCTTGTGCACCAGGGCGGCGGCAACGGCCGAGTCCACCCCGCCGGAGAGGCCGCAGATGACCTCCTTGTCGCCGACCTGGGCACGGATCCGGGCCACCTGCTCGTCGATGATGTTCTCGGGCGTCCAGGTCGGCTCGATGCCGGCGATGTCGTAGAGGAAGCGGGTCAGCATCTCCTGGCCGTGCGCGGTGTGCCCCACCTCCGGGTGGAACTGGACGCCGGCGCGGCGGCCGGCCAGGTCCTCGAACGCGGCGACCGGAGCGCCCGCCGACTCGGCGGTCACCGTGAAGCCGGCCGGGGCCTCGGTGACACAGTCGCCGTGGCTCATCCAGACCGGCAGGTCGGCCGGCAGATCACGGAGCAGCACACCGGGCTCGAGGAGGCGAGGGCGCAGCGGGGTGCCGCCGTACTCCCGGTTACCGGTCCTCGCCACGGTGCCACCGAGCGCCTGGGCCATCGCCTGGAAGCCGTAGCAGATGCCGAAGACCGGGACGCCGGCGGTGAACATCCCCGCGTCGATCTGCGGGGCATCGGTGGCGTAGACGCTGGACGGGCCGCCGGAGAGGATGATCGCGGCCGGGTTCTTCGCCAGCATCTCGGCCACCGGCATCGAGTGCGGCACGACCTCCGAATAGACCTTCGCCTCACGCACCCGGCGCGCGATGAGCTGGGCGTACTGGGCTCCGAAGTCCACGACGAGGACGGGACGAGGCGTGCTCATGGGCAGGAAGCCTACCGACAGTCACACCGGCTCCGGGCGGCGGCCGGCCACTCCCAGTTCCCTCACCCCCGCAGGGCGCCGGGCGCGTCCGCCGGCACGGCCGGGTGGGCCGGCGGCACCGGGTCGAGGCGCAGGTACGGCTCCCCGAGCGGCGGGCGCGGGTCGGCCTCGCCCTTGTTGGGCCAGAAGGACATCGCCCGTTCGGCCTGGGCGGTGATGGTCAACGACGGGTTCACCCCGAGGTTAGCCGAGACGGCCGCCCCGTCCACCACGTGCAGGCCCGGGTGCCCGTACACCCGGTGGTAAGGGTCGATCACCCCGTCGGCGGGGGTGGCGCCGATCACCGCCCCGCCGAGGATGTGCGCGGTCACCGGGATGTTGAACGGCTCGGTGAGCGACCCGCCCGGCGTGCCGTCGATCTCCTCGGCGAGCAGCCGGGCCGCCGTGTTGCCGGCGGGGATCCAGGTCGGGTTGGGCGCGCCGTGGCCGGGGCCGGAGACCATCCGCCGGCCGAACAGGCCGCGCCGCCAGCGGGTGGTCAGCGAGTTGTCGGCCGACTGCATCACCAACGCGATGATGGTCCGCTCCGACCAGTTGCGGACGGTGAGCATCCGGGCGGCGGTCCCGGGTTGCCGCAGCAGGGTGGCCACCCAGCGACGGATCCGGTGCGGGCCGCCGTCGACCAGCAGCGACTGGAGCAGCCCCATGGCGTTGGAGCCCCGCCCGTAGCGGACCGGCTCGATGTGGGTCTGCGGGTCGGGGTGGAAGGAGCCGGTGATCGCCACCCCCTCGGTGAAGTCCAGCCCCTCGGCCCGGGCCCGTCCCGGCGGCACGGACGCGCCGAGGATCGCCTCGGAGTTCGTCCGGGTCAGCTCGCCGACGCGCGGCGACAGGGCGGGCAGCGCCCCGGTGGCCCGCATCTCGTGCAGCAGCCGCTGGGTGCCGAGCGCACCGGCCGCGAAGACCACCTCGTCGGCGTGGAACACCTGGCGACGGTTACGCAGCCAGGCCCCGGTGCGGACCGTCTCGACCCGGTAGCCGCCGCCGGCTGCCGGGCGGACGGCGGTGACCGTGGTCAGCGGGTGCACCTGCACGCCGAGCCGCTCGGCCAGCCACAGGTAGTTCTTGACCAGGGTGTTCTTCGCCCCGTGCCGGCAGCCGGTCATGCACGCGCCGCAGTGCGTGCAGCCGGTGCGCTCCGGGCCCGCCCCGCCGAAGTACGGGTCGGCGACCCGCTCCCCCGGCCGGCCGATGTGCACCCCCACCGGGGTGGAGTGGTAGGTGTGCCCGACCCCCATCCGGTCGGCCACCGCCCGCATCGCCCGGTCCGCCCGGGTGTGCACCGGGTACGTGGTGACGCCGAGCATCCGCTTCGCCTGGTCGTAGTGGCGGGCCAGCTCGGCCCGCCAGTCGGTGATGTCGCGCCACTGCCGGTCGCCGTAGAACGCGTCGAGGGGCTCGTAGAGGGTGTTCGCGTAGACCAGTGAGCCGCCGCCCACCCCGGCGCCGGAGAGCACCAGCACCCCGCCGCCGGCCTTCCGGCCGGCGGACCGCAGCAGGGTGATGCGTTGCAGGCCGTAGCAGCCGAGTTTCGGCGCCCAGAGGAACCGGCGCAGCCGCCACGAGGTCTCGGGGAACTCCTCGTCGGTGAAGCGCCGCCCGGCCTCCAGGACGCCCACCGAGTAGCCCTTCTCGGCCAGTCGGAGCGCGGTGACGCTGCCGCCGAAGCCGGACCCTATGACGAGGACCTCGTACCGCATCAACGCATCATTACCGACGGGTAGCTATCGCGCCACTGCCCGTTTTCGCGCGATCATGCACAACGCCGCCGGCGATCCGTCGTCACGCGGCCGCAACCCGACGCCTCGGTCGGGGCGTTGTACGGGCGGGGGTGCGACATGACCGGACAGGCGGAGACTCCACGCCGGAGATGGCGACCGGGGCTGGCCGTCCTCGTGGCGGCCGTCCTCGTGGCGGCCGGCGCGACGGTCGGCATCCGACTGACCGCCGACCGGCAGCCCCAGCGCGAGGCCACGCCGGCCACCGCCGCGCCCACGCCGTCCACCGCCGCGCCGAGCCCCACGCCTCCGCCGGGGGCGGACGTGACCGGCCCGCTGAACCTGCTCCTGGTCGGCGTGGACACCCGGGTCAGCGTGCCCGGCTGGGAGCCGCACGGCGACGCCGTGCTGGTGGCGCACGTGACGAAGGAGCTGGACCAGGCGTACGTCTTCTCACTCCCCCGCGACCTGCTGGTCGACATCCCGGCCTTCACCAAGGCCGGATACTCCGGCGGCAAGACCAAGCTCACCCACGCGATGAGCTACGGCAGCCGGGTGCCCGGCAAGCCGAAACAGCCGAGCACCGCCCAGGGATACGAGCTGCTGCGCAGCACGGTCAGCGGGTACACCGGACTGCGCATCGACGCCGGGGCGGCGGTCACCTTCCAGGGTTTCGAGAAGCTGGTCAACGCGGTCGGCGGGGTCGACATCTACATCGACCAGCGAACCGTCTCGCTGCACCGGCGGCCGGACGGCCGGCACCGCGACCCGGCACCGGGCGGCAACGGCTACGTCGGGCCGCAGATGGTGTACGAGAAGGGCGAGCGGCACCTCTCCGGTTGGCAGGCGCTGGACTACGCCCGGCAGCGCTACGGCCTGGACGGCGGGGACTACGCCCGGCAACGCCACCAGCAACAGCTGATCCGGGCGCTGATGCGCAAGATTCAGGGGGAGGGCCTGTCCCGGCAGCCGGACCGGGTCGAGGAGATCGTCGGCGCGCTGGGCGACACCCTCAGCTATGCGGGCGGGCCTCGGATCGTCGACCTCGCGTACGCCCTCGGTGGGCTGCCGGCCGACCGCCTCGTCCTGGTCGGCCTGCCCGGCGAGGGGGTCGGCAAGGGCAGCGCCTACCGCGGCGAGCAGCTCAAGCCGGTCGGCCGGGAGTTCCTCACCGCGCTGAAGAAGGGCCGCGCCGAGGAGTACCTGGCCGCCCACCCCGAGCTGGTGGTGAAGAACTAGCCCGGCTAGAGCCGGGTCGCGGTCCGGATCAGCTCGGCGAGGGGCCGGGACCGGCTGTGCGGCGGCCACGCGATCACCGTCGTCACCGTGGGCGCATCCAGCACCGGCACGACGGCGAGGTCAGGGCGCAGCTGGAACCGGCACGACTCGGGCAGGACCGCCGACGCCCGGCCGAGCGCGATCAACTGGTACAGCTGCGCGGGGTCGCGAACCTGCGGACCGGGGCCGTCCGGGTACGTGCCGTCTCGGTCTGGCCAGCGCGGCAGCGGCAGGCCGGGAATGTCCGTGACGTCGGCCATCCGCAGGTGGGCCCGGCTGGTGAGGGGATGCCCGGCCGGCAGGATCACCACCTGCCGCTCCGTGCACAGCTCCTCGGTGTCGAACCCGGCGATCGAGTCGAACGGCCGATGCAGCAGCGCCACGTCCGCTCGCCCGTCGCGCAGCAGCCGCTCCTGCTCGCCGATCCCACACAGGTGCACCTCGACGGCGACCGCACCGGGTTCGGCGGCGTATGCGTCGAGCAGCTTCGCCAGCAGTTCGCTGGACGCTCCGGCCTTGGTGACGAGGACCAGGCCGGAATGGCCGGTCACGGCGAGGGCAGCACGGCGGGTACGGCGGTCGGCGGCGGCGACCGCGTCGAGGGCCGCCCGGCCCTCGACCAGCAGCACCGAGCCGGCCTCGGTCAGCGCGACGGTACGGCTGGTGCGTTCCAACAGCGCCACCCCGAGCCGCCGTTCGAGCTGCCCGATCGCCCGCGACAGCGGCGGCTGCGCGATCCCGAGCCGCTGCGCGGCCCGGCCGAAGTGCAGCTCCTCGGCGACGGCGACGAAGTACCGCAGCTCCCGCGTCTCCATGCCTCCACGGTACGCGCGCAACGGCCCGTGCCACGCCGGCCGGAGCGGCGCACGAGACCCAGGGTCGATACCCGGAAGGTATCGCTGCCCACCCAAACGGTGTTGGCCGCCCTGCCGGACACGGACAGGATCGACTGCATGAGCGAACAGACAATCGCGCTGATCACCGGCGCCAACAAGGGAATCGGGTACGAGATCGCGGCCGGCCTGGGCGCCCTCGGCTGGAGCGTCGGCGTCGGCGCCCGGGACGAGCAGCGCCGGGAAACCGCCGTGGCGAAGCTGCGCGCGGCCGGCATCGACGCGTTCGGCGTGCCGCTGGACGTGACCGACGACGCGAGCGTGACCGCCGCCGCCGGACTGGTCGAGGAGCGTGCCGGCCGCCTCGACGTGCTGGTCAACAACGCCGGCGTGACCGGTAGCGCACCGCAGCTGCCCACCACGGTCGACCTCGCGGTCGTGCGGACCGTCGTGGAGACCAACGTGATCGGCGTCATCCGCGTCACCAACGCCATGCTGCCGCTGCTGCGCCGTTCGGCGTCGCCGCGGATCGTGAACATGTCCAGCGGCGTCGGCTCCCTCACCCGGCAGTCCACCTCCACCGACGAGCTCTCGACCGGCCCGGTGGCCGTCGCCTACTCGCCGTCGAAGACGTTCCTCAACGCCGTCACCGTCCAGTACGCCAAGGAGCTGCGCGACACGAACATCCTGATCAACGCCGGCTGCCCCGGCTTCGTCGCCACCGACCTCAACGGCTTCCGGGGCATCCGCACCCCCGAACAGGGCGCGGCGATCGCGATCCGGCTCGCGACCCTGCCCGACGACGGCCCCACCGGCGGATTCTTCGAGGACGCCGGGGTGGTGCCCTGGTGACGGCGGGTCGGCGCGACCCCGCCTCAGCGGGCCGCGGGTCGCGCCGGCCGCTCGGTGCCGTACAGCCAGGCGTCGAAGAGCGCGTCGAGCTGCCGGCCGGAGACCCGCTCGGCGAGGGCGACGAACTCCGCGGTGGTGGCGTTGCCGTCGCGCTTGTCGGCCGCCCAGGTCCGCAGCAGCTCGAAGAACACCCGGTCGCCGACGGTGGTACGCAGCGCGTGCACGGTCATCGCCCCGCGCTGGTACACCGACTCGCTGAACAGGTTCGCCGCGCCCGGCCGCCCGGGCGGGGTCCGCCAGACCTCACCGGACGAGCCGGCGTACACCATGTCGAACGACTGCCGCACGGTCCGCCCGCTGCGGTGCTCCTCCCAGAGCCACTCCGCGTACGTGGCCATCCCCTCGTTGAGCCAGATGTCCTGCCACCTCGCCAACGCGACGCTGTTGCCGAACCACTGGTGGGCCAGCTCGTGGGCGACCACCCCGGTGTTCTCGCCCCTACGGAAGAAGGTGGCCGAGTAGACGGGGCGGCTCTGCGTCTCCAGCGCGTAGCCGATGCCCGGCTCGGAGACGACCACCCCGCCGTACGCGTCGAACGGGTACGGCCCGAAGACGCCCTCCAGGTAGTCGGCCACCTCGATGGTGCGGGCGACCGAGGCGTCCCCGGCGCCCTTCGGCAGCTTCGTGGTGACGGCGCTGAACACCGGCCGCCCCTTGTGCTCGCCACGGGTCACCCGGAACTTGCCGATCGCCACCGCGCTCAGGTAGCTGGCCATGGGCGAACGCTCGGCCCACTTCCAGGTGGTCCAGCCGGCGCGGGTGCTATTGCCCACCGGCACCCCGTTGCTGACGGCGGTCAACCCCTCCGGCACGGTGATCTCGAAGTCGTAAGCGGCCTTGTCGGAGGGGTGGTCGTTGACCGGGAACCAGGTGCTCGCCGATTCAGGCTGGCCGAGGGCCACCGCGCCGTCGGAGGTGTGCCGAAAGCCGCCCTCGCCGAGGTCCTCGTTGCGCAGCGGCTCCGGCGTGCCGTCGTAGCCGATCTCGGCGGTGAAGCCGTTGCCGGAGGTCAACCCGGCGGCGGGGGTGACGACCAGTTCGCCGTCGGCGTGGGCGTGCCGGGCTGGTGCGCCGTCCACAGTCACCGCGCGCACGGTCAGCCCGACCAGGTCCAGGTTGAACGAGGAGAGGTCCACGGTGGCGGTGGCCTGCACGGTGGTGGTGCCGGAGAGCCGGTCCTTCGCCGGGTCGTACCGAACCTTGACCGTGTACCGGGTGACGTCGTACCCGGCGTTGCCGTACCCGGGAAAATACGCGTCGCCCACCCCGGCCCCGCCGGGCTTGAACTGCCGCGAGGGGGTCGGCGACGGGGTGGCCCGCTGCCCGGACGGCTCGGGGGCGGCCGAGGAGCAGGCGGCCGGCCCGAGCACCACTGCCAGCAGCAGCCCGGTGCCGAGGCGCAGCCCTCGCAGGCGCAGCGTCATCACGTCGTCCCTCCCGGGGCGGAAACCTCTGGCCCGTCGGCCCCCGGCCGGTCCGCTCCGCCCGCGGCAGCCTACCGAGCGTGCGCCACCCGGCGGTCACGCAGGGTGGGATCAGGGCAGGGCGGGGGCGGCGCCGCCGACGAGCCAGGCGTCGAAGAGCGCGTCGAGCTGCCGGCCGGAGACCCGCTCGGCGAGGGCGACGAAGTCGGCGGTGGTGGCGTTGCCGCCGCGCCGCTCGGCCGTCCAGACGCGCAGGGCCCGGAAGAAGACCTCGTCGCCGACGGTACGCCGCAGCGCGTGCACCGCCAGCGCGCCCCGCTGGTAGACGGCGTCGCCGAACATGTCCGCCCGGCCCGGGTCGACCGACGGCCGGGACCAGTCGGTCGCCGCGTACCGCAGCTCGAAGGCGCGTTGCGCGGTCCGGCCGCCGTCGTGCTCGGCCCAGAGCCATTCGGCGTACGTCGCGAAGCCCTCGTTGAGCCAGATGTCGCTCCACCGGGTCAACGAGACGCTGTCGCCGAACCACTGATGGGCCAGCTCGTGGGCGACCACAGCGGTGTCCGGCCGGCCCGAGCGGAAGAAGCCCGGCCCGTAGACCGGCCGGGACTGCGTCTCCAACGCGTACGAGACGCGGTCGTCGGCGAGGGCGATCCCGCCGTACGAGTCGAACGGGTACGGCCCGATTCGATCGGCGAGGAAGTCGACGATCTCCCCGGTGCGGGCGATCGAGGCGGCGGCCGGCCCGTCCGACGGAAGTCCCGCCGCGACGGCGGTGACCATCGGCTTGCCGGCGTGGGTGCTCGTGGTGACCCGGTAGTCGCCGATCACCAGCGTGCAGAGGTAGCTGGCCATCGGCGCCCGCTCGGCCCAGCGCCACGTGGTCCAGCCGCCGCTGCCGCTTCGCCCCGCCGGGACCCCGTTGCTGAGCGCGGCGAGGCCGTCGGGGACGGTCACCTCGACGTCATAGGTGGCCTTGTCGGAGGGGTGGTCGTTGACCGGGAACCAGGTGGCCGCCGAGTCGGGCTGGCCGAGGGCCACCGCGCCGTCGGCCGTGGCGAGGAAGCCGCCAACGCCCAGCTCGCTTCCGACCGGCACGGGCACCCCGGCGTACTCGACGTCAACCGCGAACCGGGCACCCCTCGCCAGCCCGCGTGCCGGGGTGACCACCAGTTCGCCGCCGTCGCGGGTGTGCCGGGCCGGGGTTCCGTCGACGCGGACCGTGGAGACGGTGAGGCCGCTGAGGTCGAGGTTGAAGCGGGACAGGGCGGCGGTCGCCGTGGCGGTGACCGTGGCGTGCCCGGTGAGCCGGTCGTCGGCCGGGTCGTAGCGAACGCGCAGCCGGTACCCGGCCACGTCGTAGCCACCGTTGCCGTGCCCGGGGACATACGGGTCGCCGACGTCAACCGCGCCGCGGCGCGGACGGTCGGGGTCCGAGGGCGCCCCCGGGCATCCACCGAGGACACCCAAGGCAGCCACGGCGAGGCCCCCGGCCAGCAGCGGCCGCCCCACCCAACCCCTGCGAACCCCCCCACGCGCAACTCCCCGGACCACCCACCCCACCACTCGAAACACCCTCCACCCCACCCCGCACCCCTCCACCCCACCCCACCCCGCTCTCCCACCCGCCTTATTCACGGAAAGAGTGGTTATTCCGGCCGGAATAACCACTCTTTCCGTGAAAGTGCAGCACGCAGAGGCGGGGGGTGGGTTAGCGGTCGAGGACCAGGCCAACCTTCTGGAACTCCTTGAGGTCGCGGTAGCCGCACTTGGCCATTGCGCGGCGTAGGCCGCCGAAGAGGTTGAGCTGGCCGTCCGGCTCGTCGGCCGGGCCGAACAGCAGCTGCTCCATCTCGCCGAGCGGCTCGCCGGCCACCTCGAAGGCGCCGCGCGGGAGCGACGGGTGGCTGGCCGCCGAGTGCCACCACGCGCCGCCGGCCGGGGCCTCCTCGCAGAGCGTCAGCGGCTCGCCGAGCATCACCGCGTCCGCGCCGCAGCCCAGCGCCTTGGCGATGTCACCGGAGGTCTGGATGTCCCCGTCGGCGATGAGGTGCACGTACCGGCCGCCGGTCTCGTCCAGGTAGTCACGGCGGGCCGCGGCGGCGTCGGCGATCGCGGTGGCCATCGGCACCCGGATGCCGAGCACCGACTCGGTCGTCGACCAGTCGTCGCCGCCGATCCCGACGATCACCCCGGCCGCGCCGGTGCGCATCAGATGCAGCGCGGTCTTGTAGTCGGTGCAGCCGCCGACGATGACCGGGAGGTCGAGGTCGGCGATGAACTCCTTGAGGTTCAGCGGCTCGTCGGTGGTGGAGACGTGCTCCGCCGAGACGATGGTGCCCTGGATGACCAGGATGTCCACCCCGGCGTCGAGGATCACCGGGGCCAGCGCCAGGGTGTGCTGCGGGGAGACCCGGACGGCCACCGTGCTGCCGCCGGCCCGCAGCTCGCGTACCCGCTCGGCGATGAGGTCCGGTCGGATCGGCTCGGCGTAGACCTCCTGGAGCCGCTTGGTGGCGCGAGCGTCCTCGCCGAGGTCGGCCAGCTCCTGAAGGATCTTGGTGGGGTTCTCGTACCGGGTCCACAGGCCCTCGACGTTGAGCACGCCGAGCCCGCCGAGCTGGCCGAGCCGGACGGCGGACTGCGGGCTCATCGTCGCGTCCGAGGGGTGGCCCACGCACGGGATGTCGAACGGGTACGCGTCGAGCTGCCAGGCCGTGGAGACGTCGTCGACGTCCCGGGTACGGCGGCTCGGCACGATGGCGATGTCGTCCAGGTGGTAACCGCGCTGCGCGGTCTTCCCCTGACCGATCTCGACCACGTCACGCATGGGGGCTCCAGGTGTCTTGAGGGGATGGGGTCAGCGGGAGTGGTAGTTCGGTGCCTCGACGGTCATCTGGATGTCGTGCGGGTGGCTCTCCTTGAGCCCGGCCGCGGTGATCCGGATGAGCTGGCCGCGCCGGTGCAGATCGGGGATGTTCTCCGCACCGGCGTACCCCATCGCCAGGCGCAGCCCGCCGACCAGCTGGTGGGCCACCCGGGAGAGCGGGCCCCGGTAGGGCACCTGGCCCTCCACACCCTCCGGGACCAGCTTGTCGTCGCTGAGCACGTCCTGCTGGAAGTAGCGGTCCTTGCTGTAGGACTTGGTCTGGCCCCGGGACTGCATCGCGCCCAGCGAGCCCATCCCCCGGTACGCCTTGTACTGCTTGCCGTTGACGAAGATCAGCTCGCCGGGGCTCTCCTCGCAGCCGGCCAGCAGGCTGCCGAGCATCACCGTGTCGGCGCCGGCCACCATGGCCTTGGCGATGTCGCCGGAATACTGGATGCCGCCGTCGCCGATCACCGGAACGCCGGCCGGCCGGGCGGCCCGCGCCGCCTCCATGATCGCGGTGATCTGCGGCACGCCGACCCCGGCGACGATCCGGGTGGTGCAGATCGCACCCGGACCCACCCCGACCTTCACCCCGTCGGCACCGGCCTCGACCAGGGCCTTCGCCCCCGCGTACGTGGCGACGTTGCCGCCGACGATGTCGATCGTGACGTCCTTCTTGAGCCGGCGGACCATGTCCAGCACCGCCCGCTGGTGGCCGTGCGCGGTGTCCACGATGATCACGTCCACGCCGGCGTCGACCAGGGTGCGGGCCCGCTTGTACGACTCCTCGCCCACGCCGATCGCGGCGGCCACCCGGAGCCGGCCGGCGTCGTCCTTGCTGGCGTCCGGGTACTGCTCGCTCTTGGTGAAGTCCTTGACGGTGATCAGCCCGCGCAGCCGGCCCTCGGCGTCGACGATCGGCAGCTTCTCCACCTTGTGCTGCCGCAGCAGCGCCAGCGCATCGTCCTTGCTCACCCCGACGGACGCGGTGACCAGCGGCGTACGGGTCATGATCTCGTGGACCGGGGTGGCCGGCTCGGAGACGAAGCGCATGTCCCGGTTGGTGACGATGCCGACGAGGTGACCGTCGCCGTCGACCACGGGCACCCCGGAGATCCGGTACCGCCCGCAGAGCTCGTCGACGTCGTGCAGGGTGTCCCCTGGGCTGGCGGTCACCGGATTGGTGATCATGCCGGACTCGGAGCGCTTCACCAGGTCGACCTGGAGCGCCTGGTCCTCCAGGGAGAGGTTGCGGTGCAGCACGCCGATGCCGCCCTGGCGGGCCATGGCGATGGCCATCCGCGCCTCGGTGACGGTGTCCATCGCGCTGGACAGCAGCGGAATGGACAGCTCGACGTTGCGGGTCAGCCGGGTGCGGGTGTTGACCCGGCTGGGCACCACGTCCGACTCGCCGGGCTGGAGCAGCACGTCGTCGAAGGTGAGGCCGAGCGGGACCACCCGGGCCGAGCCGGCGGGCAGCTCCGGCAGGTGGCCGCCCAGCTCGCCGCGGTCCGCGCCGGCCGGAAGATCGATGCTGGGCGAATTGTCCACGAAAGGCTCTCCTGAGCTGGTCGGGCGGGGCTTCAGCGAGGCGGCGCGCGCGGAAATCCGGCGCACGCCGGGTGATGGCGCGTCGGTGCCATCGTACCCATCGGGCTCGTCCGGGTCCGCCGGTGCCGGGCCGATCGTCGACGCTGCGTGACGGCGGCCACGGCCGGCACGACTCCGGGTGGCCGAGCGGACGGGGGCGGGCGTCATGCGATCGCGGGGGCTACGGTGAGGGGGTGCACGACGAGCCCATCGACCCGTTCAACGGCGACCCGGCCGATCCGGCGGCGGAGCTCCACGACCCGGACGGCGACGCCGCACTCGACCCGCTGACCGAGGTCGAGCGGCAGGACGTGCTTGAGGACCTCGCCGACCTGGA
This sequence comes from Micromonospora sp. RTGN7, assembly GCF_033804645.1. Classification (NCBI taxonomy): domain Bacteria; kingdom Bacillati; phylum Actinomycetota; class Actinomycetes; order Micromonosporales; family Micromonosporaceae; genus Micromonospora; species Micromonospora sp. RTGN7. The sequence goes on from NZ_JAPZLF010000006.1 coordinate 186,572, forward strand.
GATCTACCAGGCCCTGCTGGCACCCGTCGGGGTGCGCGGGCTGGTGATCGAGTGCGAGGACTGCCGGGAGCCGCACTACTTCGACTGGGACCTGCTCCGGGGCAACCTGCGCCACCTGCTCAACTCCGGCCGGCCCCGGGTGCACGAGCCGGCCTACGACCCGGACCCGGACCACTACGTCACCTGGGACTACGCGCGGGGGTACGCCGACGGCGTGCACGACACCCTCACCGAGGGCACCGAGGACGACACCGACTCGAAGGACTGATCTCAGGCCACCAGGCCGGCGCGGAAGCCGGCGGCCACCGCGTGCGCCCGGTCGCGGGCGCCGAGCTTGCGGAACAGCCGGCGGGCGTGCGTCTTGACGGTGTCCTCCGAGACGAACAACTCCCGGCCAATCTCCGCGTTGCTCTTGCCCTCGGCCATCCCGAGCAGCACCTGGAGCTCCCGCTCGGTCAGGCCGACCGCCCCCCGGGTGCCCCGGGCCGGGGCGGTCCGACGCGTGTTCGCCTGCTCCGCCGGCTCGCCCCCGGTCGCCTCCGGCTCGTCGTCGCCCCGCTGCACCGGCACCACCGTCGGCGCCCCGCCCGGCCCTTCCGGGCCGCCCGACCAGGGCTGGCCGGGATTGTTCGGGGTCCGGCCGCCCGGCGCGGGGCGCGTCGGGCCGCCGACGGCCGCGGCGTCCCGGGCCGGGTCGGTGACCCGGTGCCGGGTGGCCCGCCCGGGCGCGGAGAGCAGCAGCAGGGCCTTGGCGACCGCGCTGGTCAGGTCGTGGTCGGTGCCCTGGATCAGCCCCCGGGCCCCGGCACCCATGGTGGCGGCGGCCGCCGCGGACTCCTCTGCCCCGAGCAGCAGCACCGCGGCCTGCGGCGCGCGGGCCAGCACCCGGCGCACGAAGCCGGCGCTGTCCGGCCGCGTGAGCGCCGTGTCGGCGAGCACGACATCGGCCGGGCCCTCCGCGAGCCGCAACATCACCTCGGGATCGGAGACGGCAGTACGGACAGCGGCGGACAGTCCGAGCCGCGCAGCTGCGGAGTTCAGTTGCTGCGCGGCGAGCGGTGTCCGAACGCACACAAGAACGGTAGGCACTGTGGTCTCCTCTCCGGACTCCGAGCAGACCATGGCGGGGTCGACTCGGGTGGGTGTTCCGGGCAATCCTTCGAACTTTTCCGACAGATAGGGCATATGCCGCATCTCTCCCCATGTTCTGGATCACAGAAGTGTGAGTCGGCGCAAGGCGGGGTACCGGGAGCCGAGCCGGAAACGGTGCGCCAGCGCGGCCCGCCGCCCCGGACACCGGTCAACTGAGGATCTCCGCGGTGCCGCGCGGGAGGAGGGGTGCTGATGTCGAACGTACGCAGGCTGCCCGGACCCATCGTCGACCTCTGGGATTGGCAGCGACTCGGTGCCTGCCGAGGCCGCGACAGCGCCCAGTTCTTCCACCCCGACGGCGAACGCGGCTCCTCCCGGCTGCGCCGCGAGTCCGGGGCCAAGTCGGTCTGCCGGGCCTGCCCGGTGCGTGCCGAGTGCGCCGCGCACGCCCTCGCTGTCCGCGAGCCGTACGGGGTCTGGGGCGGCTTCAGCGAGGCCGAGCGGCTTCGGCTGCTCGCGGTCGGCTGGGAGGACCTGGCCGACCGCCGGCAGAGCCGCGTCGATGTGGCCCGCCTGGAGGCCCGCCTCGGTCGTCCGCACAAGTCCACGGTGCCGGCCCAACGCAACGTGGCCTGACCCCGCACCCCCCGAACTCCGACGCCGCGCCCCGAACGCCCGGGGCGCGGCGTCTTTTCTCACGCCCACCGCGCCCGACCGGAGGCCGGGCCGATGTCCCACCGTTCTGTGAGGATCCCCGAGCCTGTCGCGCCACGGCCCGCCGCGAGTGTCGGCTGCGGGCGGAGCTGGACCGCCGAACACCGGAGTACCGGCCCGCATGGGCGGTGCTGGTCGCCCCGGAAATCGCCTACCTCGCCGCCACCGCCCTTCGACACGCCCACCGACGGGTGAGCCCCGCCCGGCGCGCCCGGCGGCAGCCGGTCGACACGCCCACCGACGGGTGATTCTTGCCGACACGCCCAATGGCGGCCGGCCCTCCGCGCGGCCGGCCGGCCCACCGGGGCGGGTGCCCGCCGGCTTCGGGTGCGTTTTCTTGTGGCCAGGCGCCGAACATCAACGGTGGAGTCTCGGCCGTGCGATGTGAAACGCACCCGTCGTCGGTCAGCGGACGGTGACCTTGACCGTGTGCCAGCCGGTCGCACCGTCCGGGTCGACCCGCTGCCGACGCTCGGTCTGCGTCTCGCCGTCGGCGTCGGTGGCCCGCACCTGGAGGGTGTGCTCGCCGGGGGTGGCCACCCAACGCCAGGACCACTGCACCCAGGTGTCCACCGAGGCCGTCGGGGCAAGCGTCGCCTCCTGCCAGGGGCCCTGGTCGACGCGGACCTCGACCGTGCGGATACCCCGATGCTGCGCCCAGGCGACGCCGGCCACCGCCACCGGGCCGGCGGTCAGGCGATTGCGGGGGCGAGGCGTGTCGATCCGGGACTGGGTCTTGATCGGCCCCTGCGCCGACCACCCCCGGGGCACCCAGTACGCGTCGAAGTCGGCGAAACTGGTCAGCTCCAACTCGGTCACCCACTTGCAGGCCGAGACGTAGCCGTACAGACCGGGCACCACCATCCGGACCGGGAATCCGTGTTCGATCGGCAGCGGCCCGCCGTTCATCCCCACCGCGAGCAGGGCGTCGCGGCCGTCGCGCAGTACCGCCGTCGGGGTGCCGCACGTCCAGCCGTCGACCGAGCGCCCCACCACCTGGTCCGCGCCCTCCTCCGGCTGGACCTCGTCAAGCAACTCCCGGATGGGCACGCCCAGCCACCGGGCGGTGCCGACCAGGTCCCCGCCCACCTCGTTGGAGACGCAGGCCAGGGTGATGTGGCGCTCGACCATCGGACGGGCCAGCAGGTCGGCGAAGCTCAGCTCCACCGGATTGCGGACCCGGCCGTGGATGCGCAACCGCCAGCTCTCCGGGTCGACCTGCGGCACCACCAGGGCAGTGTCGATCCGGTAGAACTCGGGGGTCGGGGTGACGTAGGGGGCGAGCTGGGCGAGGGCCAGGTCCGCCCCGGCCGGCACCGCCGGCGCGGGCGAGGCCGGCGCGGGCAGGACGACGGCCCGTCGCGCCGCCGACACACCCCGTCGCCCGGCCAGCCAGTGCCCGCCCAGCCCGGCGACTGCCGCCGCCCCGGTCAACGCCCCGACCCCGGTCAGGAACCGCCGCCGCCCTGCCGGGTCGGCTCCTGCGTCGCCCGGCCGCGCCGACCCCGCTCCCCCGGCCGGGGCGCTCGCGGCGGGCGTCGTCGGGGTGGGCGGGGACCAGGGCCAGGGGGCCGGTTGGAGCGGGCCGGCGATGAGGAGCCAGAGCACCAGCGCGCCGAGGCCCGCCCCGACCAGGGAGGGAAGCGCGTCGGCGGCGTCCGCGCCGGCCCGGGTCAGCGCGGCGGCCACCCCGAGGGCGGCGAAGGCCGCGATCCCGGCCATTCCCACCCCGAGTCGGCGCACGGCGGCCATGCCGAGCAGTGCCGCGATGCCGGCCAGCACCAGGCCCGTCCCGACCAGTAAGGCAATCTTGTCGTACGTGCCGAAGACCGCGATGGCGAACTGCTTGAGTGGCTCGGGGACGGTGTCCACCACCACTGACCCGACGGCGACCAGCGGCGCGGACCGGGCACCGGTCAGCACCGCCACCGGTTCGGCCGCGCCGATCGCCACGGCGGCGGCGGTGATCCCGGCCAGCGCGGCGTACCCGCGCGACATGCTGCTCATCCCGCCAGTGTCCGCGTCCGACGGTCCGCCGCCCAGTCGCGTCACCGCTTTCTGGTGAGCCTCCGCGCCGGGGCCGGAAAGCGTCAGGGCACGCCGTCACCCGACGGCGCGCCCTGAGCAGTGTCGTACGGCCAGGTCAGAAGCCCGGGCCGTGCTGGTGGCCGTGGCCGTGCGAGTGGCCGTGGCCACCGGCGCCGGCCGGCTCGGAATGCTCCGGCTTCTCCACCACCAGGCTCTCGGTGGTGAGCAGGAGACCGGCGATCGAGGCGGCGTTGGTGACCGCGTTGCGGGTCACCTTCACCGGGTCGATGATGCCGGCCTTGACCAGGTCGACGTACTCGCCGACGGCGGCGTCGAGGCCGTGGCCCCACTCCTTGTCGGCGACCTTGTTCACCACGACGTAGCCGTCGTGGCCGGCGTTCTGGGCGATCCAGCGCAGCGGCTCGACCAGCGACTTGCGCACGATCGAGACGCCGACCTTCTCGTCACCGGTGAAGCCGAGGTCGTCATCGAGCACCGAACGGATCTGCACCAGGGCGGCGCCACCGCCGGGCACCGTGCCCTCCTCGACGGCGGCCTTGGTCGCGGCGATGGCGTCTTCGATGCGGTGCTTACGCTCCTTCATCTCGACCTCGGTCGCCGCGCCCACCTTGATGACCGCGATGCCGCCGGAGAGCTTCGCCAGCCGCTCGGCCAGCTTCTCCCGGTCCCAGTCGGAGTCCGAGGCCTCGATCTCCTTGCGGATCTGCGCGACCCGGTCGGCGACCTCACTGGACTGCCCGCCGCCGTCGATGACGGTGGTGTTCTCCTTGTCGACCACGACGCGCCGGGCGGTGCCGAGCACCTCCAGGCCGACCTGGTCGATCTTGTAGCCCAGCTCCGGGGCGACCAGTTCGGCGCCGGTCATGATCGCCATGTCCTGGAGCATCGCCTTGCGGCGGTCGCCGAAGCCGGGGGCCTTCACCGCGCAGACCTTGACGGTCTTGCGGATCGCGTTGACCACCAGGGTGGACAGGGCCTGGCCCTCGACGTCCTCGGCGATGATCAGCAGCGGCTTGCTGTTCTGGAGAACCTTCTCCAGCAGCGGCAGCAGCTCCTCGATCGACGAGATCTTCTGCGTGGTGATCAGGATGTACGGGTCATCGAGGACCGCCTCCTGCCCCTCCACGTCGGTGACGAAGTTCGGGGAGATGAAGCCCTTGTCGAACTGGAGACCCTCGGTCACCTCCAGCTCGGTGTGCAGGGCGGAGCCCTCCTCGACGGTGATGACGCCGTCGCGGCCGACCTTCTCCATCGCCTCGGCGATCAGCTCGCCGATGGTGGCGTCCTGCGCGGAGATCGTCGCCACGTGCGCGACCGACTCCCTGTCGGCGACCTCGACGGCCCGACCGAGCAGGGCCTCGGAGATCTTGGCGGCGGCGGCGTCGATGCCGCGCTTGAGACCGGACGGGCTGGCCCCGGCGGTCACGTTGCGCAGGCCCTCGCGGACCATCGCCTGGGCCAGCACGGTCGCGGTGGTGGTCCCGTCGCCGGCGACGTCGTTGGTCTTGGTCGCCACCTCCTTGACCAGCTGCGCGCCGAGGTTCTCGTACGGGTTGGTGAGCTCGATCTCCTTGGCGATGGTGACGCCGTCATTGGTGATCGTGGGCACACCGAATTTCTTGTCCAGGACGACGTTGCGCCCGCGCGGTCCGAGAGTGACCTTGACCGTGTCCGCGAGGGCGTTGACACCGTGCTCCAGCAGGTGCCGGGCGTCGTCCGAGAAGCTCAGGATCTTCGCCATAAATGTCCCTTCGAAGCGTCCTGCCCCGGCCCGGCGAGCCGGACCGGGGCAGTGACACTGATCGGTTAGTTACTTCTCGATGACCGCGAGGACGTCGCGGGCGGAGAGCACCAGGTACTCCTCGCCGGCGTACTTGACCTCGGTGCCGCCGTACTTCGAGTAGAGGACGGTGTCGCCGACGGAGACGTCAACCGGGATCCGGTTGCCCTTCTCGTCGACGCGCCCCGGGCCCACAGCGAGGACGGTGCCCTCCTGCGGCTTCTCCTTGGCGGTGTCGGGGATCACGATGCCCGACGCCGTGGTGGTCTCAGCCTCGTTCGCCTGGACCAGGATCCGGTCCTCGAGCGGCTTGATCGCAACCTTGGTCGCGGTAGTCACGGGCATACCCTCCTGGGGTATTGGTTTCGTTACTGGCCGGCGAGCCGACCAGCGTCAATCTGCCACATGCCACCGGGCGGGACCGTCGTCGCGGGAGCCGGTCCGCCTGGCGTTCAGCTCCCAGGCACGGGGCCCGGAAGCTGGCACCCTCGATGGGAGAGTGCTAATCGCAGGTTATGCCGTGGCTAGCACTCCGTCAAGGAGAGTGCCAACGTGCCGCCTGTCGTGTCGCCACAGTTCCGCCACTCATAACCGCGACACGCCGACAGCACCTCGCCGCGCCCGTGGCCGATTCCCTACCGCCAGTGACCTCTTCGGCACATGCTGGAGTTCGTCGCCGCCGCTCCGCCCGCTGACACCACCGTCCGGCCGCCGGACGGACCCTTGACGGCCCGCAGCCGAACAGCCCGGCCGGAGCCGGGACAATGAGCGGGTGGATCTCGACCAGTTCGCCGCCCTGCGTACCCCCGAGGGGTCGGCCGCGCTCGACGCGGCGACCGAGAGAGCCGGCGGTGACCCGCTGGCCGCGGCGGGCGCGCTCCGCTCGGCCGGCATCCCGGCCGGGCTCGCGGCGGCGGCGCTGACCCAGGCCGAGCTGCGCCGCCGGGCGGTCGGCAAGTTCGGGCCGGCGGCGGCCGGCATGTTCCTCACCCGCGCCGGGCTGGAGCAGGCCACCCGGGGGGTGGTCGCCGCCCGCCGGGCCGACCGGCTGCGCGCGGCCGGCGTGCGCACCCTCGCCGACCTGGGCTGCGGCCTCGGCGCAGACGCGCTCGCCGCGGCCCGCGCCGGCATCCGGGTGTACGGGATGGAGGCCGACCCGGTGACCGCCGCGATGGCCGCCGCGAACGCCGAGGCCGCCGGGCTGGCCGAGGCGTTCACCGTGGAGTGCGGCGATGCCACGGCGTTCGACGTGACCCGGGTCGACGCGGTCTTCTGCGACCCGGCCCGTCGCCGGGCCGGCACCGGGCGGCGGATCTTCGACCCGAACTCCTACTCGCCCCCGTGGGACTTCGTCGTCGGCCTGGCCGAGCGGGTGCCGCACACCGTGGTCAAGGTGGCCCCCGGGCTCGACCACGCGCTGATCCCGGCGGGCGCCGAGGCGGAGTGGGTGAGCGTGGCCGGCGACCTGGTCGAAGCCGCCCTCTGGTGCGGCCAGCTCGCCGAGGTCCCCCGCCGCGCCACCCTGCTGACGGAGAAGTCGTCCGCCGGGGTGGCCCGTCACCAGCTCACCGGCTCCGGCGCTGTCGAAGCCACGGTCGGCCCGGTCCGCCGGTACCTCCACGACCCCGACCCGGCGGTGGTCCGCGCCCACCTGGTCGCCGAGCTGGCCGACGCCCTGGACGCCACGCTCGCCGACCCGAGCATCGCCTACCTGTACGCCGACGCCCCGGGCGGGACGCCGTTCGCCCGGTGCCTGGAGGTCACCGACGTGCTGCCGTTCTCGCTGAAGCGGCTGCGCGCCCTGCTGCGGGAGCGCCGGGTGGGCCGGGTCGAGATCCTCAAGCGCGGCTCGGCGCTGGAGCCGGAGAAGCTGCGGCGGGACCTACGGCTGGCCGGCCCGGAGCCGGCGAGCCTGGTGCTGACCCGGGTGGCCGGCGCGCCCACCGTGCTGCTGTGCCAACCGGTGGGCTGAACGCTCTCCGCCGGTCTTCAGGTCGGGGCCGACCGGCACGGGGCGACAGGCCCGTTACCGGGACGTAGCGGCAGGGTGTCGTGGGCGTTGCCCAATTGTTACTGCCGCCGACAAGACTTCAGAGCTCGACGGCCTTGTGTCGGGCCCCGGAGCGGAATACGTTGCCGGACACAACAAACCGCAGCCCCGTCCCCGAAAGGACCCCGCAGATGCGCAAGGGTTTCCTCACCCTCGCCGCGGTGGGCATGCTGGCCGCCACAGGCACGGCCGCCTGCGCCCCCGCCGGGCCGGAGGCCGGCAGCGGCGGCGACAGAAAGCCCAAGATCGGGGTGATCCTGCCGGACAGCAGGACCAGTGCCCGTTGGGAGGGCGCGGACCGCAGGTACCTGGAGGAGGCGTTCCGGGCCGCCGGGGTCGACTACACCATCCAGAACGCGCAGGGCGACAAGTCCAGCTTCTCGACCATCGCCGACGGCATGCTCGCCGACAGCGTCACCGCGCTGATGATCGTCAACCTCGACTCCGGCACCGGCCGGGCCGTGCTGGACCGGGCAAGGTCACAGGGCGTCGCCACGATCGACTACGACCGGCTCACCCTGGGCGGCTCGGCCGAGTACTACGTCAGCTTCGACAACGAGGCCGTCGGCCGACTCCAGGGCGAGGGGCTCAGCCGGTGCCTGGCCGACCAGGGCGTCGAGAACCCGGTGGTGGCGTTCCTCAACGGCTCACCCACCGACAACAACGCCACCGAACTGAAGGCCGGGTACGACTCGGTGCTCGGACCGAAGTTCGCCGCCCGGACGTACGTCAGGGGCCCGGACCAGCCCGTGCCGGACTGGGACAACGCGCAGGCCGGGGTGCTCTTCGAGCAGATGCTCACCCGGACCGAGGGGCGGATCGACGGGGTGCTGGCCGCCAACGACGGCCTCGGCAACGCCGCCATCTCGGTGCTGAAGAAGAACAAGCTCAACGGCAAGGTCCCGGTGACCGGGCAGGACGCCGACGTGCAGGGCCTGCGCAACATCCTCGCCGGCGACCAGTGCATGACCGTCTACAAGGCGATCCGCAAGCAGGCCGACGCCGCCGCCGCGTTGGCCGTCGCGCTGGCCAATGGCATCCGCCGGGACACCGGCCAGACGGTCCGTGACCCGGAGAACGGTCGGGACGTGCCGGCTGTGCTGCTGGAGCCGAAGGCGATCTACCGGGAGAACGTGCAGGACGTCGTGGCCGACGGCTACGTCACCCGGGACAAGCTCTGCGCCGGCCCGTACGCCGAGCTCTGCGCCGACACGGGCCTGAGCTGACCCGCACGCCGACCGTCGTACGGAGGAGACCCTGTGTCCGCAACCCCCCTGCTGGAACTGCGCGGGATCGACAAGAGCTTCGGCCCCGTCCAGGTCCTGCGCGACGTCGCCCTGACCGTCCGGGAGGGCGAGGTGACCGCGCTGGTCGGCGACAACGGCGCCGGCAAGTCCACCCTGGTCAAGTGCATCAGCGGCATCCACCCCACCGACTCCGGCGAGTTCCTCTTCGAGGGCCGCCCGGTCAGCGTCAACAGCCCCCGGGACGCCGCCGCCCTGGGCATCGACGTCGTCTACCAGGACCTCGCCCTCTGCGACAACCTCGACATCGTGCAGAACATGTTCCTCGGCCGGGAGCGGAGCAACGGCCTGGTCCTGGACGAGTCGGCCATGGAGCAGATGGCCGCCGAGACCCTGGCCAGCCTGGGGGTACGGACGGTGAGGTTCATGCGCCAGCACGTCGTCAGCCTCTCCGGCGGGCAGCGGCAGACCGTCGCCATCGCCAAGGCGGTGCTCTGGAACAGCCGACTGGTCATCCTCGACGAGCCGACCGCCGCGCTGGGCGTCGCGCAGACCGCCCAGGTGCTGGAGCTGGTGCGCCGGCTGGCCGACAACGGCCTGGCCGTGGTGCTGATCTCGCACAACATGAACGACGTCTTCGCCATCTCCGACCGGATCGCCGCGCTCTACCTCGGCCAACTGGTCGCCCAGGTGCGGACCGCCGACATCACGTACGCCCAGGTGATCGAACTGATCACTTCCGGCCGCTCCGGCGACCTCGGCCGCGCCGAACCGGGCGGCTCCGACACGGAGTTCGACGCCACCATCCGGGGAGCCGTCCGATGACCGCCACCGTCGTCAAGCAGCAGGAGGGGTCGTCGGACGTCGCCGGCGAGCCGACCGTCGGCAGCCACATCCGCGACTACCTGGCCCGACTGCGCGGCGGCGACCTCGGCTCGCTGCCGGCTGTGACCGCACTCGTCGTGCTCTGCCTGGCCTTCGCGATCGTCCGACCGGTCTTCTTCTCGGCCGCCAACTTCGCCAACCTCTTCACCCAGGGCGCCGCCGTCATCGTGATCGCGATGGGTCTGGTCTTCGTCCTGTTGCTCGGCGAGATCGACCTCTCCGCCGGCGTCGCCAGCGGGGTCTGCGCCACCGTCCTGGCCCGGGTCGTCAGTGACCTGGGCTACCCGTGGTACGTCGCGGTGCTCGCCGCCGTCGCCACCGGCGTCCTCATCGGCCTGACCCTCGGCTTCCTGGTGGCGAAGGTCGGCATCCCGTCGTTCGTGGTGACCCTGGCCGGCTTCCTCGCCTTCCAGGGTGTGGTGCTGCTGCTGATGCGGGAGGGCACCAACATCGCGATCGACGACGAGGTGATCATCGCGATCGAGAACCGGTGGGTGCCGCCCGTGATCGGCTGGCTGCTGGTGGGGTGCGCGGTCGCCGGCTACGCCGTCGTGCAGTTCCTGCGGCACCGCGACCGGACCGCCCGGGGGCTGGTCACCGAGCCGGTCGCCGTGGCCGTCGGCCGGGTCGCGGCGCTGGTGCTGGTCCTCGGTACCGCCATGTACGTGTTCAACCAGGAGCGCAGCATCAACCCGCTGGTCAGCTCCAACAAGGGCATGCCGATCGTGGTACCGCTCATCGCCGTCCTGCTGATCTTCTGGACCTTCGTGCTCCACCGCACCGCGTACGGCCGGCACCTGCTGGCCGTGGGGGGCAACCGGGAGGCCGCTCGGCGCGCCGGCATCAACGTGGACCGGATCCGAATCTCCGCGTTCGTCGTCTGCTCCGCCATGGCGGCCGTCGGCGGCATCATCGCGGCCAGCCGGGACAGGTCGGTGGACCCGAACACCGGGGGCAGTAACGTTCTGCTCTACGCGGTCGGAGCGGCCGTGATCGGCGGCACCAGCCTCTTCGGTGGGAAGGGCCGCGTCGTCAACGCGGTGCTGGGTGGGGCGGTGGTAGCGGTGATCGTCAACGGGATGGGCCTGCTCGACCTGAGCTCCGGTCTCAAGTACCTCTTCACCGGGCTGGTGCTGATGCTGGCGGCCGGGGTGGACGCGCTGTCCCGCCGGCGGTCCGCCGCCACCGGCGCTCGCTGACGACATGCGACATGCAGTGCCGGTGACGATGCGTGCGGGACCGAGCCAGGACGAGGTCCGTCGGCAGAACCTCGGTGCCCTGCTGCGCTACGTGCACGTCCACGGTGCGACGACCCGCGCCGAGCTGACCGGGGTGCTCGGGCTCAACCGCAGCACCATCGGCGCGCTGACCGCCGACCTGACCGGGGCCGGGCTGGTCAGCGAGGGGACGTCACGGGAGACCGGCCGGGCCGGCCGGCCGTCGCTGGTCGTCCGGCCAGAGTCGGAGCGGGTGTACGCGTACGCGTACAGCGTGGAGGTGGACCGGCTGCGGGCCGCGCGGGTCGGCCTGGGCGGGGTGGTACTCGACCGCCGGGAACTGGACCGGCCCCGCAACCTGCTGGCCGGGGAGGCCGCGCCGCTGCTGGCCGGGGCGGTTAAGGAGATGCACCCGGCGGTCCCGGCCGACGGGGTCTGCGTCGGGGTCGGGGTGGCGGTCTGCGGCATGGTCCGCCGCGAGGACGGCATGGTCCGGCTGAGCCCGCCGACGGGCTGGGTGGACGAGCCGATCGGCGCGGCGCTCGCCGCCGAGCTGGGCATCGACGTGCCGATCACGGTGGGCAACGTGGCCGACGTGGCGGCCTTCGCGGAGCACTGCCGGGGCGTCGCCGCCGGCTGCGACAACGTCATCTACCTGTACGGGGACGTCGGTGTCGGCGCCGGCATCATCGCCGGCGGCCGGCGGCTCACCGGGCACGGCGGGTACGGCGGAGAGGTCGGCCACATGGTGGTGGTCCGGGAGGGCACCCGCTGCGAGTGCGGCTCCCGGGGCTGCTGGGAGACGGAGATCGGCGAGCACGCGCTGCTGCGGGCCGCCGGCCGGCACGACAGCCGGGGCCGCGACGCGCTGCTGGCCCTCTTCGACGCCGCCGGCCGGGGTGACGCCCGAGCCCAGACGGCGGTACGCCGGGCCGGCGACTGGCTCGGCTTCGGCGTGGCCAATCTGGTCAACATCTTCAACCCGGAGATGGTCATCTTCGGCGGCACCATCCGCGACCTGTACCTGGCCTCCGCCGCCCAGGTGCGCAGCCGGCTCAACTCGACCGGGCTGCCGGCCTGCCTGGAACACGTCCGGCTGCGCACCCCGCAGCTCGGGGCCGACGCAGCCCTGGTCGGCGCGGCTGAACTGGCCTTCGAACGGCTGCTCGCCGACCCCCTCGCCGCGGCCTGACCCCGGTTTCCCCCGCCCCCTGCCCCGCGCCCGGCGCGGTCCGGCTGCGTACGCTGTCCGGTGTGGACGTCGAGCTGCGCGCCTCCGACGACGATCGGCACCGAGTGGTCGCCGAGCTGCAACGGCACACTGCGGCGGGCCGGCTCACCCTGGACGAGTTCTCCGAGCGGGTCGGCGCGGTCTGGGCCGCCCGCACGCTCGGCGACCTGGCCTCGGTGACCCGGGACCTGCCGACCGAGCCGATCACCATCGAACCCGCTGCCGAGCACGGCCGACGCGAACTGCTGGTCGTCTTCGCCGTCGCCGTCGCCACCCTGCTGCTGCTCGGCCTGCTGATGGCCGTGACCCGCTGACCAGCGGCCGTCCCAGGTGAACCGTGTTGGAGAGGTGTGGGCCTTCGTTTCAGCGGTCGACCTGGGTGAAGTCCCACGAGTGCGGCGGGCGGGCGACCAGCGTGGCGGGCGGGTCGGGCAGCGATCGGGGGCTGCTGCGCCACTTCGAGATCACCACCACCCGGTGATCGGTGGAGCTGAACACCTCGCTGGAGAGGTGCAGTGGTTCGTGCTCGAACTCGGGCAGGGCAGTGTCACAGACCCAGGTGATCAGGTCGGCGAAGCCGTACGCCTCGGCCCGCGCCTCCCACATCCGTACGATCACGTCGCCGTTCCCCTCGCCGTCACGTCGGGTTGTCACACGCTGACCGTCGTCAGTGGCAGGGCCGAGTCGGCCGGCAGGTCCAGCCGGCTCGGCGCGACCCCTGCGGCGACCAGGTGCGCGCCGAGCGCGGCCACCATCGCCCCATTGTCGGTGCACAGGTTCGGCCGGGGCACCCGGACCCGGATGCCCAGCTTCGCCGCCCGGTCCTCCGCGAGCACCCGCAACCGGGAGTTCGCCGCCACTCCCCCACCGATCACCAGCGTATCGATCCCGTGGGCCCGGCAGGCGGCCAGTGCCTTCGTGGTGAGCACGTCGCAGACCGCCTCCTGGAACGACGCGGCCACGTCGGCCACCGGCACCGGCTCGCCGGCCCGTTCCCGGGCCTCCACCCAGCGGGCCACCGCCGTCTTCAGCCCGGAGAAGGAGAAGTCGTACTCGTGCTTGGCGAGGTCCTTCGCGGCGGTGAGCCCGCGCGGGAAACCGATGGCGGTGGCGTCGCCGGCCCGGGCCTCCCGGTCGATGTACGGCCCGCCGGGGAACGGCAGGCCGAGCAGCCGGGCCACCTTGTCGAACGCCTCCCCCGCGGCGTCGTCGATGGTCGCGCCGAGCGGGGTCACCCCCCGGGCCAGATCGTCGACGAGGAGCAGCGACGAGTGCCCGCCCGAGACCAGCAGGGCGATCGCCGGCTCGGGCAGCGGGCCGTGTTCAAGGGTGTCCACGGCGACGTGCGCGGCGAGGTGATTCACCCCGTACACGGGCTTCTCGGCGGCCAGCGCGTACCCCTTGGCTGCGGCGACGCCGACCAACAGCGCGCCGGCCAGCCCCGGGCCGGCTGTCACCGCGATGGCGTCGATGTCGGCGATGGTCACCCCCGCCTCGCGCAACGCCCGTTCCATCGTCGGCACGATGGCCTCCAAGTGGGCCCGGCTGGCCACCTCGGGTACCACGCCGCCGAAGCGGGCGTGCTCGGCGACGCTGGAGGCCAGCGCGTCGGCGAGCAGGGTGTGCCCGCGCACGATGCCGACCCCGGTCTCGTCGCACGAGGTCTCGATGCCGAGGATGAGCGGTTCGTCGGCCATGGCTCCTCAGTCCTGCTCGCGCCGCATGACCAGCGCGTCGGTGTTACTGGGTTGGTAGTAGCCGCGGCGTACCCCGATCGGCTCGAAGCCGTACGTCGCGTAGAGCCGCTGAGCGGGGGCGTTGTCCGCCGCGACCTCCAGCAGCGTGCTGCGGGCACCCCGGTTGGCGGCCTCGGCCAGCAACGCCTCCAGCAGGGACCGGCCCACGCCACGCCGCTGGGCGTCGCGGCGGACCGCGATGTTCTGCACCCACGCCTCGTCCGGGGCGGCGACGGCCAGCCCGGCGTAGCCGAGCACGCTCCCGTCGGTGGCGGTGGCCTCATCGGTGGCGACCAGGTAGAAGTGGCCGTTGGCCAGCTCGCTCCAGAACATGCCCGGCGACCACTGCTCGGCGCCGAACAGGTCCGCCTCGATCGGCAGCACCTCGTCGACGTGCCACCACCGGAACGGTTCCAGCCGCACCGCGGCGGGGCTCACGGCAGGACCTCGGCTCGCGACTGCGGGGCTCGCAAACCCGGCTCACTCCTCACACTCACGGCAGGACCTCGGCTCGCGACTGCGGGGCTCGCAAACCCGGCTCACTCCTCACACTCACGGCAGGACCGGTTTGCGGGCGGTGGCCGCCACGGCGTCCGGGCGGCGCAGGTACAGGGGGGTGAGCGGGTCGCCGGGCGCGCCGGAGCGGATCCGCTCGGCCGCCAGTGCGGCCAGCACGGTCGGGTCCGGGTATCGCGGCTCGGCCCGCAGCGGCAGGTCGAAAACGTCCGCGTACCGGTACGCGCCGTCGCCGACGGCGGCGGTGACCCCGAGGTCACGGGCGCGCTGCGCGGCGACCGCCGGGGTGTCCACGTTCGGGCCGGCGATCCGCTGGCCAGCGCCGTCGTAGACCGCCCAGTAGACCTCCCGACGGCGGGCGTCGCTCGCCGCCAGGACCGGCTCGCCGGCCGCCGCCGGGTGGCCGATCCCGTCGAGCGAACAGACGCCGTACGTAGGGATGGCGAGCACCTGGGCCATGGTGGCGGCGGTGACCAGCCCCACCCGCAGCCCGGTGAACGGGCCGGGGCCGAGGCCCGCGACGATCGCGGCCAGGTCGGCCGGGCGGGCACCGACGTCGGCGAGAACCTCGTCGACGTGCGGGGCGAGCAGTTCGCCGTGCGCGCGGGCGTCGACCGTGCGGCGCTGCGCCCGCAGCGTCACGCCGTCCGCCGAGACCTCCACCAGCGCCGCGGTCACCGCGGGGGTCGAGGAGTCCACCACCAGTACGAACACGAACGCAACCCTAACGGGCCCCCCGCCACCCCCGACGCCCCCCCGCCGCACACCCCGTCCCCGTCCCCGCTCCCCTCCCGCTCCCCCGCACTTTCAGAGAAAGAGTGGTTAATCCGGCCGGGATAACCACTCTTTCCGTGAATTAGGCCTGGGGGTGGGGTGGGGGTGGGGTGCGGAGGACTCGGAGGAAGGGGAGGAGTAGCCAGGGGCGGCGGCCTCGGGCGGCGACGCCACCGGTGAGCGCCGTGCGGACCCGGCTGACCCGGCCGAACAGCATCAGGTTGAGCAGCGCCGGGTCGAACCTGAGCCGCACGTCCGGCGGGCTGCCCGGGTCGGCAACCGTCACCACCCCCGGTGCAGGACGAGGGTGATGTCGGCGCTGTACGCCGACCGGAACTCGACGGTGATCGGGCGTTCCCGGGCCGGCTCGTCGTTGTCGAACCAACTCAGCCGCTCGTCCGGCCGCCGGTCGGCGGTGATCGCGAGGATCTTGTCCACGTCGGCGCGGAGCCGGGCCATCAGCGGTTGGGGGGACCGGTCGGTCAGGTGCCGCAGGACCATGTCGTTGACGTCCGCGATGGTATCCACGGTGACCGTCGGGAGTTGGGCGACGAGGCCGGGAATCGGCAACGGCGGATGGTCGGGGTCGAGCTTCGTCGCATACCACCAGGCGACCGAGGCCAGGGGGACGACGGTCTCCGCGACGCCTCCGATCGTGGAGCCAACGAGTCTGCGGAGTCCACTGCGGACAGTGACGTCATGTCACTGCACTCATGTCCTCCGCCAGCACCCCTCACCCATTGGGCCGCTCCCAGTCGATGGTCGGCAGGCCTGCGTCGGCGAGGGCCTTGTCGGTCGCGCTGAACGGGCGGCTGCCGAGGAAGCCGCGCGGGTTCATCGGGCTCGGATGGCCGGCCTCCAGCACCACGTGCTGCGGGTTGGTCACCAGGGCCGCCTTCTTGCGGGCGTAGCCGCCCCAGAGCAGGAAGACCACCCGGGAGTCCATCGCGTCGAGAGCGCGGATGGTGGCGTCGGTGAACTCCTCCCAGCCGCGGTTGGCGTGCGAGCCGGGCGTCGCCTCGCGGACGGTGAGGACGGAGTTGAGCAGCAGAACGCCCTGCGCCGCCCAGCCGCTGAGGTCGCCGCCGCGCGGCTTCGGCACGCCGAGATCCTCGCCCAACTCCTTGAAGACGTTGCGCAGCGACGGCGGCACGCTCACGCCCTCCCGCACGCTGAAGCTGAGCCCGTGTGCCTGCCCCGCCTTGTGGTAAGGGTCCTGCCCGAGGATCAGCACCCGGCAGTCGGCCGGCGCGCAGAGTCGGTAGGCCGAGAAGAGGTCCTCGACCGGCGGGAAGACGGTGCGGGTCGCGTATTCCCCGGCGACGAAGGCGGCCAGCGCGGCGGTGCGGGCCGGGTCGAGGTGGGGGGTGAGCACGGCACGCCAGTCCTCCGGCAACAGCGCCAGCAGGTCCAGGGTGGGGGCGTCGTCGGGCATCGGCAACCTTTCGTAGTCGATCGCCACCTTCATACCAGGCGCAACCGACACTCCTCGGCACCGACAGCGGTGGGGCGCAGGGGACGGATCGTACGCACGAAGGGCGGTCCGAGGAGTCTCGACGTGGTCGACCAGCGGCGATGACGCGGAACCCGACCCACCATAGTTACCGTAGCGTAACTTACTGGCGAGTCACTTACGGTACGGGCCGCTGCTAGCTTGCATTCACCTTCGTTCATGTCTCATGAGGAGTGATCTGTGAGCCGTAGGAGCCCCCGTCCCTGTTCCACCCTCAGCTCCACGCAGTCGACGATCTCCCACCGCCGTCGGCAGCCACCGGCGGGCAGGCGTTTGCTGGCCGTCGCCACGGCAGCGGCAGCCTGCCTGGCCGTATCCGGCGTGCCGGCCGCCGCCGACGGGTCGACGCCCGTGGTCTCCCGAGGGGTGACCATCCCCGCCTTCTACAACCCGCCTGCCGAACTTCCCGCCACGAACGGCACGCTGATCCGCAGCGAGCCCATGCCGCTCGGCCTGAGCATTCCCGGGCTGGACGGTCGTCCGATGCCGGGCACGGCGACCCGGCTGCTGTACCGGTCCACCGACTCCAACGGCCGGGCCGTCGGCGTGACCGGTGCCTACATCGAACCGTCGGCGGCGTGGCGGGGCGGCGGCCCGCGCCCGCTGGTGGCCGTCGCCTCGGGCACCATGGGGCAGGGCGATCAGTGTGCGCCCTCGTTCGCGTTGCAGTATCCGCTGACCCTGCGCGGTGAGACCGTGTCGGTCGGCTACGAGGCCCTGGCCATCTACCGCCTCCTCTCCACCGGGGCGGCGGTCGTCGTCACCGACTACGTCGGTCTGGGTGCGACCGACCGGCTGCACACCTACGTCAACCGCCTCGACCAGGGGCACGCCCTGCTGGACGCGGCCCGCGCCGCACGTGCCGTGCCGGGAGCGTCGGTCACCCGTGACTCACGCGTCGGCCTGTACGGCTACAGCCAGGGAGGCGGCGCCAGCGCCGCAGCCGCGGAACTGCAGCCCAGCTACGCACCCGAGGTGCCACTGGCCGGCACCTACGTCGGTGCGCCGCCCGCCGACCTGACCGCGGTCATCCGGGGCATCGACGGCAGCGCCCTGGCGGGGGCGCTGGGCTGGTCGCTGAACGGCTTCGCCCAGTCCGACCCGGCCCTGCGGGACGTCGTCGAGGCGAACATCAACGCCACCGGCAGGGCAGCGCTGAAGGACACGTCGACCATGTGCGTCGGCGACGCGATCTTCGGTTACGGATTCGTGAAGAGCACCAGGTGGATCACCGGCGGCAGGTCACTCAACGACGTCATCGCGGCCGCGCCCGAGGCGCAGGCCGCGCTCGACCGGCAGCGCATCGGCACGCTCAAGCCCGCCGGCCCGGTACGCCTGGCAACCGGCATCCAGGACGACATCGTTCCCCATCAGCAGGCCCGCCAACTGGCCGTCGACTGGTGCCGCAAGGGCGGCAACATCACCTACCAGGCCATCAGTCTGCCGAACCTCGGTGACAAGATCCTCACCAACCACCTGGTCCCACTCATCACCGACCAGGGTGACGCGGTGTCCTGGCTGACCGACCGCCTCGCAAACAGGACGGTCTACTCCAACTGCTGGACGATGCCCCTGCAGCCCTAGGCGTTCCCGCCGACCGGCTCGGCGGCACTGGTCGAGGCGTGGCGATCTGCACGGAGGGCAGACGCGGACATCCACCACTCAGCGCAGGGCGACGAGGCGGGCGGCCCAGTCGCCGCCTGCCGGCTCCAGCTCGACCACGCGGGTGTCGTCGTCGCGGCGGCCGATACGGACCCACAGGTGGGCGTCGACCAACTGCTCGACCAGCCCCTCCCCCCACTCGACCACGGTCACCGAGTCGTCGACCGAGGCGTCCAGGTCGAGGTCGTCGATCTCGGCGCGCGGGTCGGCGACGGCGGAGAGCCGGTACGCGTCGGCGTGCACCAGCGCCACCGCGCCACCGCGCTCCGGGTCCGGCCGGTGCACCCGGGCGATCACGAAGGTCGGCGAGGTGACATCGCCGCGCACCCCGAGGCCCGCGCCGATGCCTCGGGTGAGCGCGGTCTTACCGGCGCCCAGCGGGCCGGTGAGCAGCAGCAGATCCCCGGCGCGCAGCACACCGGCCAGCCGCCGGCCGAACGCGTGAGTGTCCTCGACGGTGGGCAGCGTGACGACGACCGACCCGGGCGCCCGCGGCGCGTCGAGGGCGCTCACAGCGCCTCCAGGAAGTGTTCCAGCGCGGCGTCGACCTCGTCGGCGTGCTCCAGCATCACCACGTGCCCACTGTCGTGGATCTTCACGAACTCGGCGTGCGGCAGCCGCCGGACGATCTCCTCCGAGTGGGTCACCGGGGTGAGCATGTCCTTGTCTCCGACCACCACCAGCACCGGGGTGCCGGCCAACGCAGCCAGCGCCGGGTACCGGGAGTGGGTGGCCAGGGTGCGCAGGTAGCGGGTGACGGTGTCGGCGGAGGTCCGGGCATTCATCTGCTCGACGTACGACACCAGGGCCGGGCTCGGATTCGGGGTGCCGAAGCCGTACCGGCGGGTGAGCAGCCAGGCGACGTTCGAGGTCGACTTCCGGGCCTTCTCGATCACCGTGCCGCCGTACCGGGTGGCGTTGTTCATCACGTAGAGCATCGGCGCGCTGACCCGGCCCAGCAGTGCCGGAGCCACCAGCTTCGTCTCGGCCAGCAGCCCGCCCGAGGTGGCCATCAGCACCGTGCCGACCACCCGGTCGCCGAACAGCTCCGGGTGCAGCTCGGCGAAGGCCATGATGGCCATCCCGCCCATCGAGTGGCCGACCAGCACCAACGGCCCCTCCGGGGTGGTCCGGTCGATCACCCGGCGCAGCGTGCGGCCGAGCGCGGCGAGGTCGTACTCGCCGCTCTCCAGCCGCCCCGACCGGCCGTGCCCCGGCTGGTCGTACGCGACAATTCGGTAGTCGCCGCGGGCGGCGAGCATCTTGCGCTGGAAGTGGAACGTCCCCATGTCCAGGCAGAAGCCGTGCACCAGCACCACGGTCGGGTGCCCCGGGACGGGGCGGGTCGGCTCCACCACCTCGACGTGGACGTCGGTGCCGTCGGGCATCTCCAACTCGAACGCCTCGTCGTACCGCTGCTCGCCGAAGACCTCGCCGACGTACCGGTCGGTGGGGTCGTTCCTGAGCCGGCGGACCAGGGCGCGTTCGCTCACCACGCCCGCCGCGAGCCCGGCGGCGGCCACCCCGACCGCGGCCCCGAGCACGCCAGCGACCCGGCCGGCGGCGGTGCGCGGCCGGGGGATGCGGAACCTGCTCACGACGCCCTCCCCGATCACGGCCGCTCACCGTCGTACACGCGGGGCACCCGGACCCCGCCGAACCGGGTGACAATCTCGTAGTTGATGGTGCCGACGGCCTCGGCCCAGTCGTCGGCGGTGGGCTCCCCGTCGGTGCCGGGGCCGAAGAGGGTCGCCACGTCGCCAGCGGCCACCGGGTCGTCGCCGCAGTCGACCACGAACTGGTCCATGCAGACCCGGCCGGAGATGGTCCGCCGCCGGCCGGCGAGCTGCACCGGCCCGGCGTTCGAGGCCTGCCGGGGCACCCCGTCGGCGTAGCCGAGCGGCACCACGGCCAGGTTGGCGTCGGCCTCGGTGAGGTAGGTGTGGCCGTACGACACGCCGATGCCGCCCGGGACCTGCTTGGTGAGCATGACCCGGGCCCGGGCGGTCATCGCCGGGCGCAGCCCGAAGGTGTCCCCGGCCACCGGGGAGAGCCCGTAGAGGGCGACCCCGGGCCGGACCAGGTCGAAGTGGGTGTCGGGGCGGGTCAGGGTGGCGGCGGAGTTCGCCAGGTGCCGGTAGCGCGGGCGCAGCCCGGCCCGCTCGACCATGGCCAGCCCCTCGTGGAAGACGGCGAGTTGGCGGTCGGTGGTGGGGTGGCCGGGCAGGTCCGCGTACACGAAGTGGCTCCACACACCCACCACCTCGACCAGGCCCTCGGCCTGGGCCTTCCCGGCGGCCTCCAGCAGCTCCGGCCAGTCGGCGACGGAGGCACCGCCCCGGGCCAGTCCGGTGTCGATCTTCAGGTGCAGCCGGGCCGGGCGGTCGGCCCGCCGGCTCGCCTCGATCATCTCGTCGAGCTGGCCGAGGCTGGCGGCGGCCAGGTCCACCCCGACCGCGACGCCCTCGTGCAGCGGCAGGCCGGGGGCGAGGAGCCAGGCCAGCACGGGCGCGGTGATGCCGGCCCGGCGCAGGGTCAGCGCCTCGTCCAGGGTGCAGACGCCGAGCCAGTCCGCCCCGGCGTCGAGCGCCGCGCGGGCCGACGGGATCATGCCGTGGCCGTACCCGTCGCCCTTGACCACCGCCATCAGCTCGGCGCTGGTTCCCGCCCGCAACCGCGTCACGTTCTCCCGGATCGCGTCAAGATCAACCCGCACCTCGGACTGCCACATGCCCCCAGCCTACTGACTGGGGAGATCAACCCGGCCGGAGCCGCGCACCGACCCGCCGTTCCGGCGGGCGGCACCGGCACGCAAACAGCCGCGCAGTGACCCGGGACCGGGCGGGCGGACTCACCCATCTCCGCACTGTCAGCCCAGGCGGGCGAGGACCGGGCGGAGCGCGACCGCCACGTCGGGCGCGGTGACCGGGCCGCCCCGGGCCGCCTCCCGGCCGGCCAACCCGTGCAGGTACGCCGCCACCACGGCCGCCCGCTCCGGAGCCAGCCCGGCGGCGAGCAGCGAGCCGAGCAGCCCGGCGAGCACGTCGCCGGTGCCCCCGGTGGCCAGCGCGGGGGTGCCGGTCGGGTTGACGTACGCCCGACCGTCGGGGGTGGCGACGATCGTGCGATCCCCCTTGAGTAGCACCACCGCGTTCATCCAGGCGGCCAACTGCAGCGCGGCACCCACCCGGTCGGCCCCGGGGTCCCTGCCGCAGAGCCGGGAGAACTCCCGGTCGTGCGGGGTCACCACGATCGGGGCGTCCCGCCCGCGCAGCCGGCCCGCCATCGACCCGTCGACCAGCAGGGTCAGCGCGTCGGCGTCGAGCACCACCGGCACCGGGGCGGCGAGCACCGCCCGCAGCTCGGCGGCCGCCTCCGCACCGGTGCCCAGGCCGGAGCCGCAGACCCACGCCTGCACCCGCCCGGCATCGGCGACCCGCTCGCTGGCGATCACCGACGGGTGGTGACGCAGCACGTCGTCGCGGGCACTCCCGGCATACCGGACCAGGCCGGTCGGCCCGGCGAGCGCGCCGCCGGCGGAGAGCACGGCCGCCCCCGGGTACCCCGCGGAGCCCGTGGCCAGACCCACCACACCCCGGGTGTACTTCTCCGCCGCCGAGCCCAGCTCCGGCCACCACTCGACGACGTCGGACCACTGGGTGACCCGCAGCGCGGGGGTGCCACGCAGCCACGGCCCCAACCCGATGTCGACCAGCTCGACCTGGCCGGCCAGCGCCGCCGCCGGGCCGACCACCAGCGCAGGCTTCAGCGCGCCGAACGCCACCGTCACGTCGGCCCGGACCGCCGCGGGCCGGCCGGCGGCGGCCGGCGGCACATGGCCGGTGTCGACGGCGACCCCGCTCGGGGTGTCCACGGCGACCACGCAGGCCCGCCCGCCGTCCCGGCCGCGTAGCCCGGGCAACTCGGCGGCAAGCCGGTCGGCCGCGTCGCGCAGCCCGCCGGTCCCGCCGATCCCGACGATCCCGTCGAGCACCAGGTCGACCACCGCGGGCGGCCGCTCCACCAGCCGGCCGCCGGCGGCCCGCAGCGCGGCCAGCCCCTGCCCGTGCGCCCGACCGGGGGTGAGCAGCAGCGCCGAGACGGCGGCGCCCCGGCGGGCCAACCGCTCCCCGGCGTACAGGGCGTCGCCGCCGTTGTCACCGGTGCCGACCAGCAGCAACACCCGGGCGCCGTACACCCCGCCCCGGTCGGCGAGCAGCAGCGCGCAGCGGCGGGCCAGCCCGGCGGCGGCCCGCTGCATCAGCGTCCCGGCGGGGAGGGTGGCCATCAGCCCGGCCTCCGCCGCCCGTACGTCCGCGACCCGCCACACCGGTTTCATGCCACTCCGTTCCGTCCGTCCCGCTGCCGGGCCCGTCCCCGCCCCGGTCGAGCAACCATCGGGGCGCCTCACCGTTCCGCGACCACCATCGCCGACGCGATCCCGCCGTCGTGGGACAACGACAGATGCCAACGATTGACCCCTCGTTCGGTCGCCGCCGCCGCCGCGACCCTGCCGGACACGGTAAGCCAAGGCCCGGCGGGAACGGCCGCAGATTAGCGTCCGGCTCGGCGGTGGGCAATACCTGTGGAAAACCCGGGGGTACGCCCAGCCGCCCGTTGTCCACAGGCCCTGCCGGTCGCGCCCCGGGCTGCCTAGCGTCATCGGCGTCAACTGCCGCCCGTCGACGGCACCGAGCCGGAGGAGTCCGCCGATGAGCGAGGAGCCCTACACCGTCCACCCCGAGCTGCTGCGGGAGGTGGCCGGGGCGCTGCACGCCGAGGCGTACCGGCTGGGGCACGGGCTGGCCGGGGCACCCGGGCTGGTGGTGCCCGCACCGGCGTGGCGGTCGGCCGCGGCCCTGGCCACGCTGGAGTCTGCGGTGCACGCGTGGTGCGGCCTGCTCGGCACACGGGTGGCCGCCGCCGCGAACGCGGTGTCCGGCGCCGCGGACAGCTACGAGGCTGCCGACGAGCGGGCGGCCCGCCGACTGACGGTCCTGCCCAGGTGAGCGGGGCGGCGACAGGCAACTGGGGTGCGGCACCCGGCCGGGTGGGGCCGCCCGGCGCGCGGGCCCCGGGCCGCCCGCCGGCCGGCGTTGCCCCCGCCGGGGACGGCGGCTACGCCCGGCTGTGGTCGGCAGACCCGGCCGGCTGGGCGGCGGCCGGGTCTGCCTGGCGAGGAATCTCCGGGCTGGTCGACCGACGGGCGGCCGAGCTGGACCGGGCGGCCGGGGCGCTGCGCGCCGGGTGGACGGGAGCCGCCGCCTCGGCGGCGGGCGGCCGGATCGGCAGCCTCCGGTCCGACCTGGCCGCCCTCGCGCCAGCGGTGATCGAGGCCGATCAGGTGCTCTCCGAGCTGGCCGGGCGGCTGCGCCGGGCGAAGGCGGGGCTGACCGAGGCGGTCGCGCTGGCCGACGCCGGTGGGGTGCGCATCGACCGACGGGGCCGGGCGAGCGCCGACCCGGCGCGGGCCCGACCCGGCGCACCCGAACCGCCGGTGAGGCAGGTCGCCGCCGCCGTGACCGCCGCCCTCGCGCTCGCCGAGACCGCCGACCGGGAGGCGGCCGGCCGGCTCGACGAGCTGACCGCGGCGGCCCGCGTGGGCTGGGTCGCCCCACCGCCGCCCTGGCGGCCGGCGCCCAGCACCGCCCCGGCGACCGTCCGGTCGTGGTGGGCCGGGCTCACCCCGGCGCAGCGCCGGTGGCTGGTGGCCCGCGAGCCGCAGCTGGTCGGCCGGCTCGACGGGGTGCCGGCGACGGCCCGCGACCAGGCCAACCGACTGCTGATCGACCGGCGGCGGGAGGTGCTGCTGGCCGAGCGGCGACGGCTGCTCGGCCGGTGGCCGCACGGGCCGGTGGAGACGGTTGGGTTGGCTCGGGTGGGGGCGGCCCTGAGCGGGCTGGACGCGCTGACCGCCCGGCTGGCCGGCGGCGGGCAGCCGCGCGCGTACCTGCTGGGTCTCGACCCGGGCGGCGAGGGCCGGGCGATCGTGGCGCTGGGCGACCCGGACCGGGCCGACCGTGTGCTGACGTACGTTCCGGGCATGACCGCCGGCCTCGCCGACGCCACCGGCGAGTTGGGCCGGGCGGGCCGGGTACAGGCCCGATGCGCGGCGCTGGACCCGACGGTGGCCACGGCGGCGGTGCTCTGGCTGGACTACGACGCACCGGACTTCCTGCACGAGGCCGTCCTGCCCGGTCAGGCCCGGGACGCCGGCCCGGCGCTGCACCGGTTCCAGGAGGGGCTGCGGGCCACCCACGACGGCCCACCGGCCCGGCAGACGGTGCTCGGGCACAGCTACGGCTCGCTGGTCGTGGGCACCGCCGCCCGGGACCACGGGCTCGCCGCCGACGCGCTGGCCTTCGTGGGCTCGCCCGGGGTGGGGGTGGACCGGGCCGACGGGCTGCGCCTGCCCGCGGGCGAGGTCTGGGCGAGCACCGCGTCGAACGACGCCATCCGGTTGGCGCCGCCCCCGGACGAGTTGCCCCGTCGGGTGGTACGCGGGCTGAGCCCCCTGACCGCCGTGCTGACCGGCCACGACGACCACGAGCTGTGGTTCGGCCACGACCCGGCCGACCCCGGCTTCGGCGGTCGCACCTTCCCCAGCGGCCGGTACGGCCACACCGGCTACTGGGAGCAGGAAAACCCCGCCCTGGACGGCATGGCCCGCATCGTCCTGGGCCGGTGACGGCGGTGGTGGTGCGACGGGCCTCGGAAACGGCATCGGCCCCCTGCCGCCGCTGGCGGGCGAAGGGGGCCGGTGACCGCGGTCGACTACTCGACGGTGACGGACTTGGCCAGGTTTCGGGGCTGGTCGACGTCGTGGCCCCGGGCTGCGGCGATCTCCGCCGCGAGCACCTGCAACGGCACGGTGGTCATCAGCGGGGCGAGCAGGGTCGGGGTCCGCGGCACGCGGATCAGGTGGTCGGCGTAGCGGACCACCGCCTCGTCACCCTCCTCGGCGATCACGATCGTCCGAGCGCCCCGCGCCCGTACCTCCTGGATGTTGGAGACGATTTTGTCGTGCAGCATGCCCCGGCCGATCGGCGACGGCACGATGCAGATCACCGGCGTGCCCTCGTCGATCAAGGCGATCGGGCCGTGCTTCAGCTCGCCGGCGGCGAACCCCTCGGCATGCATGTACGCCAGTTCCTTGAGCTTGAGCGCGCCCTCCAGTGCCACCGGGTAACCCACATGCCGGCCGATGAAGAGCACCGTGGGCTCGTTCCTGATCTCCCGGGCCAGCTCCCGCACCGGCTCGATCCGGTCCAGCAGCTCGCGCAGCTTGCCGGGCATCTGGTGGAGCTGGTCCACCACCGCGGCCACCTCGTCGGCGAACTTGATGCCGCGCACCTGGGCCAGGTGCAGCCCGATCAGGTAGCAGGCCACCAGTTGGGTGAGGAACGCCTTGGTGGAGGCGACGGCGATCTCCGGCCCGCCGTGGGTGTAGAGGACGGCGTCGGACTCGCGTGGGATGGTCGACCCGTTGGTGTTGCAGATGGCCAGCACCCGGGCCTTCTGCTCCTTGGCGTGGCGCAGCGCCATCAGCGTGTCCATGGTCTCGCCGGACTGCGAGATCACCACGATCAGCGTGGACCGGTCGAGTACCGGGTCGCGGTAGCGGAACTCGCTGGCCAGTTCCACCTCGCAGGGAATCCGGGTCCAGTGCTCGATGGCATACTTGGCGACCATCCCGGAGTGGTACGCGGTGCCGCAGGCGACGATGAAGATCTTGTCCACGTCGCGCAGGTCCTGGTCGCTCAGGCGGACCTCGTCGAGCGCGATCTCACCGCTCTCGGTGAGCCGGCCGAGCAGGGTGTCGGCGATGGCCTGCGGCTGCTCCTCGATCTCCTTGAGCATGAACCAGTCGTAGCCGCCCTTCTCCGCGGCCGAGACGTCCCAGTCGACGTGGAAGTCCTTGCCGGCCGCCGGCCGGCCGGCGAAGTCGGAGATCTCGACGGCGTCGGCGGTGATCAGCACAATCTGATCCTGGCCCAGCTCGATCGCGTCGCGGGTGTGCTCGATGAACGCGGCGACGTCGCTGGCGAGGTAGTTCTCCCCGTCGCCCCGGCCGACCACCAGGGGGGAGTTGCGTCGGGCGCCCACCACCGCGCCGGGCACCCCGGCGTCGACGGCGAGCAGCGTGAACGCCCCTTCGAGACGCTGGCAGACCACGCGCATCGCGGCGACGAGGAGTTGCGGACCGTCCGGCTCACCGGCGGCCCGCAACTCGGCCAGCGCGGCGGAGAGCAGGTGGGCGGTGCACTCGGTGTCGGTGTCGCTGCTGAACTGGACACCGTCGTCCTCCAGCTCGGCGCGGAGCTTGGCGAAGTTCTCGATGATGCCGTTGTGGATCACCGCGACCCGGCCTTCGGGGGCGAGGTGCGGGTGGGCGTTGCGGTCGGTGGGCCCGCCGTGGGTGGCCCAGCGGGTGTGGCCGATCCCGGTGGTGCCGTCGCCGATGCCGATCGGACTGGCGGCGCAGCCCTCGGGATCGACGGCGGCGCGCTCGGCCAGCACCTTCTCGAGGTTGGCCAGCTTGCCGGCCTTCTTCTCGGTCAGCAGCACGTCCTCGCACACGATGGCCACGCCGGCCGAGTCGTAGCCGCGGTATTCCAGGCGGCGCAAGCCGTCGAGCACGATACCGAGCGCCGGGCGCGCGCCAGCGTAACCCACGATTCCACACATGATCCGCAGCCTAACCCACTTTCGCTCATCGCGCGTGCGTGGAAGTGGGGTAAACAAGCAGCGGATCTGAGCGAACGGGGGAAGCGCGGCAGGCCCGGGGAACCCGGACCGGACGGCTGCCACCGGCCGGGGCCGGCCTGCCGGTGCGCCGGGCGGACCGGCCCCGTCCCGGCGCACCGGCTGAGATGGGCGCGGCCGGGCGCGGCCCGTAGGCTCACGGGGGTGACGATGCCCACCGATGTCGACCCGCTGGTTGCCCGGATGCGTCCCTTCGGGACGACGATCTTCGCCGAGATGTCCGCCCTGGCCGTCCGCACCGGCGCGGTCAACCTCGGGCAGGGCTTTCCCGACACCGACGGCCCGCCGGAGATGCTCGCCGCCGCCGCCGAGGCGCTGCGCGGCGGCCAGAACCAGTACCCGCCGGGCCCGGGCATTCCCGCGCTGCGCGCCGCCGTCGCCGACCACCAGCGCCGCTTCTGGGGACTGGAGTACGACCCGGCCGGCGAGATCGTCGTCACCGCCGGGGCCACCGAGGCGATCGCCGCGACCATCCTCGCCCTCTGCGAGCCCGGCGACGAGGTGGTCTGCTTCGAGCCCTACTACGACTCGTACGCGGCCTCGATCGCCCTCGCCGGCGCAGTCCGGCGGCCGGTGACCCTGCGGCCCGGGGCGGACGGCCGGTACGCCTTCGACCCGGACGCGCTGCGCGCGGCGTTCGGGCCCCGGACCCGACTGGTGCTGCTCAACTCGCCGCACAACCCGACGGGCAAGGTCTTCACCCCCGACGAGCTGGCGCTGGTGGCCGCGCTCTGCCGCGAACACGACGCCTACGCGGTGACCGACGAGGTGTACGAGCACCTGGTCTTCGGTGACGCCTCGGCCCCCCATGTGCCGCTGGCCACCCTGCCCGGGATGCGGGAGCGGACGCTGCGCATCTCCTCGGCCGGCAAGACGTTCTCCTGCACCGGCTGGAAGGTCGGCTGGGTCAGCGGGCCGGCCCCGCTGGTCTCGGCGGTGCTGCGGGTCAAGCAGTTCCTCACGTTCGTCAACGCGGCCCCGTTGCAGCCGGCGGTGGCGGTGGCCCTCGCCCTGCCCGACGCGTACTTCGCCGACTTCACGGCCGGCATGCGGGCCCGCCGGGACCAGCTCGTGGCCGGCCTGGCTGATGCCGGCTTCGACGTGCTCACCCCCGAGGGGACCTACTTCGTCACCGCCGACGTCACCCGGCTCGGCGGGCGGGACGGGGTCGAGTTCTGCCGGTCGCTGCCGGAGCGCTGCGGGGTGGTCGCCGTGCCGACCCAGGTGTTCTACGACGACGCCGAGGCGGGCCGGCGGCTGGTCCGGTTCGCCTTCTGCAAGCGCCCCGAGGTGCTCACTGAGGCGGTCGCCCGGCTGCGCCGGCTCGCCACGACCTGACGTCGCGCCGTCGGCCGGCTGTGCGGGGCGCCGTCAGCCAGCCGCCCGCGTCGGGCCGGCGCCCGGCGCGGGCGGCGTCGCCCCGGGGGCGTTCTCGGCGGGCCCGGGCCGGCTGCCGGCGAGCGTGGCGACCAGCGCGCCCCCGTCGGCCAGCAGCGTCGCCTCGGCGTCGTCGACGAACGCGAGGTCGGCCTCGACGTGCCGGCTCGCGGCGGAGAGCAGCAGACCTACCACCGGGTCGTCGGCCCGGCGGCGCAGCCCGTCGAGGTTGCGCAGCTCGCGCATGAGGTGCCCGCGCTGGTTGCCGAGCACCGTCCGCACCGTGTCCGCCACGCCGCAGCGGGCCGCCGCGGTGACCTTGAGGAAGAAGTCGTCCCGGAAGCCGCCGCTGCGCGGGCTGGGCTCGGCGAGCCAGCGGTCCAGCTCGGCCCGGCCCGCCGGGGTGACCTCGTAGACCACCCGGTCGGGTTTCACCGGCTGGGCCTGTCGTTCGGCCACGACCAGCCCGTCCCGGGAGAGCCGGTCGAGGATCTGGTAGAGGTGCCCGATGTTCAGCGGCCCCCACTGTGGGCCCACCGTCTCCTCGAACACGCCCTTGAGTTCGTAGCCGTAGCTGGGCCCCCGCGCGAGCAGGGCCAGGACCGCGTGCTGGATCGCCACCGTCTCCTCCGTCCGCCGGGCCCGGCCGGAACGACTTCCAGCCCCGGCCTTGCATTGTCACAATGTATCGCGCAGAGTGGGCAGCAGCACACGGGAGGGCGCGACATGATCACATTTGTCTGGCGGCAGCTGCGCGGCCGCGCGGGGCGGTCGGTGGCGCTGATCGTCGGCGTGCTGGTGGCGACGACCGGGTTCGTCGTCCTGACCGGGGCCACCACCACCTCCCGACTCGCCGTCACCGGCACCGTCGAACGGGGCACCGACGTCGCCTACGACATCCTGGTCCGCCCCAAGGGTGCCCGCACCCCGCTGGAGGCCGAGCGTCGGCTGGTCCAGCCCAACTACCTCTCCGGCCTCTTCGGCGGCATCACCACCGCCCAGTACGGCCAGGTCAAGGCAATCGAGGGCGTGGACGTCGCCGCCCCCATCGCCATGCTCGGCCACTCGACGGCCCCCGTGCCGACCCCGCTCGACCTGACCGACGCCGTGGACCGGTCGCTCGAGCGCCAGGTCATCCGGGTCGACCCCCGATTCGTCGCCGAGCGCGGGCTCTCCAGCACGGCCGGCCAGCCCCGCTACGTGTACGTCACGACCCACCCCTTGATCTACCCCCGCATCGACCTGATCCAGCCGTCGGACGCCACCCCGTACACCGACGGGCGGAGCTACCCGTGGGTCGACTCCTGCGGGCCCGCGACCCGCGAGGTGCTGCCCGACGGCCGCACCCGGGCGATCTGCGACCCCCGGTACGCCCTGGGCAGCCCGGGCGCGTACTCGGAGCGCGAAGAGTGGTCGCTGGTGGCCGTGCGGCTGCTGGCCGACGGCCGGTTCGAGTCCAGCGTGAGCGTGCTCGCCGACGGGCACTCCGGCGTCTCCGCCACCTCGGACCGGCTGCGGATCACGGTCAGCCTGACGGTGCCGCTGCTGCTCGCCGCGGTGGACCCGGCCGCCGAGGATCGCCTGGTGGGCCTCGGCGGAGCGCTGGTCGACGGGCGGGCGCTGCGGCCGGACGACACGGCGAGGTTCCGGCCGTTCAAGCCGAAGGGCGGCACGCTCACCGTGCCGGTGCTCGCCACCGGCAGGGCCTTCGTGGACGAGGAGCTGCGCGCCAGCATCACGCGGCTGCCGTCGGCCCGGCCGGCCGGCGTCGAACGGGAGGAGCTGGAGCGGGCCCTGCGGCGCGGCCCCGCGCTCCCCGCCGGTGACGTCCGGCACGACGTGGCCACCGGCTGGCGGGCCTGGCTCGCCGCGGGCGTCTCCCCGGACGGCTGCTGCTTCGGCCAACTCCAGGCGATGGTCCAGGCCGGGCCGACGCGGTACGACCGGCTGCCCGACGGCACGCTTCGGGTCGGCACGCTTCCGGCCGCCGACCCGAAGGTCTACGGCGACCCGAGCACCTTCAACCCCTTCCCGCGTCCCTGGCTGGCCGACGACACGGGTGCGCGGCCGCTGCGCAGGACCCCGCTGAAGGAGGACCTGTCCGCTCAGACGTACCGGAGCTGGCGGGCCGTGGGGGTCTTCGACCCGGCAAAGCTGACCGGCTTCAGCGACCTCGGGCGGGTGCCGCTGGAGACGTACGAGCCGCCGTCGGCGCAGGGCGCGGACGACCGCAGCCGGGCCGCCCTCGGTGGGCGACCGCTGGAGCCGGGTGGCAACCCGGCCGGCCACCTCACCGCCCCGCCGCTGCTGCTGACCACCCTGGAGAGCGTGCCGAAGCTGCTGGCCGGCGGCGGCAGCCCGCAGCTCGCCGCGCCGATCAGCGCGATCCGGGTCCGGGTCGCCGACGTGGGCGGCTACAGCGAGTCGGCCGCCGAGCGGGTCCGGCTGGTCGCCGAGCGGATCGCCCAGGCAACCGGCCTCGACGTGGACATCACCCTCGGCTCCTCCCCCGCGCCGCAGGCCGTCGACCTGCCGGCCGGGGCATTCGGGCGGCCGGCGCTGCGGCTGGCCGAGAGCTGGTCGGCCCTCGGGGTCGCCTCGGTGATCACCCAGGCCGTGGACCGCAAGAGCGTCGCGCTCTTCGTGTTGGTGCTGGTGGTCTGCGCGCTCTTCCTCGGCAACGCGGTCTCCGCCGCCGTCCGGAACCGTCGCCCCGAGCTGGCGGTGCTGGCCTGCCTGGGCTGGCCGGCCCGGCGGATCGGCGCGCTGATCCTCGGCGAGGTCGCCGCGCTCGGGCTGGCCGCCGGGCTCCTCGCGCTGGGGCTGGCGGTTCCGCTCGGGACGGCGCTCGGCATCGACGTGGGGTGGGGGCGGGCGCTGCTGGCCGTACCGGTGGCCCTGCTGCTGGCACTGGTCGCGGGCCTGGTGCCGGCGCTGCGGGCCGCGCGCGCCCACCCGGCCGCCGCGCTGCGACCGCCGGTGGCGACGGCCCACTGGGTACGCCGGCCGCGCACCCTGGCCGGCCTGGCCCTGGCCAACCTGGCCCGCACTCCCGGGCGCACCCTGCTCGGCTCCGGAGCGCTGGCCATCGGGGTGGCCGCGCTGACCCTGGTCACCGCCGCGGGGTACGCGTTTCGCGGCGCGATCGTCGGCAGCCTGCTGGGCGACACGGTGTCGCTGAGCGTCCGGGGCGCGGACACGCTGGCCGCCGTCGCGACGGTGCTGCTCGGTGCGGCGGCGGTCGCCGACGTGCTCTACCTGAACATCCGCGACCGGGCCGCCGAGCTGGCCACGCTGCGGGCGGTCGGCTGGACCGACGCCGCGCTGGCCCGCCTGATCGGGTACGAGGGCCTCCTCCTCGGTGTGCTCGGCGCCCTCGCCGGGGCGGCGCTCGGTCTGGGCGGGGCAGCCTGGCTGGCCGGCGCCCTGCCGGGGTCGCTGGTGCTGACGGCCGCCCTGGTCGCCGCCGCCGGGGTGCTGGTCACCTGCGCGGCGACGCTGGTCCCCGCCGCGCTGCTGCGCCGCCTGCCGACCGCACGACTGCTCTCGGAGGAGTGACGATGGACGCGACCACGGGCAGCACCGTCCGGGTGACCGGGCTGGTCCGGCAGTTCCGCGCCGGCACCGAGCGGCTCACCGCCGTCGACGACGTGGCCCTGGAGATCACCGCCGGGTCGGTGGTGGCCCTGACCGGGCCGAGCGGCTCCGGCAAGACGACGCTGCTGCATCTCATCGGGGCGATCGAACAGGCCGACAGCGGGACCATCACGGTCGACGACGTGGAGGTCACCGGCCTGCGGCGGGCCGCCCTCGCCCGGTACCGGCAGCGAATCGGCTTCGTCTTCCAGCGTTACCACCTGCTGCCCGCGCTGACCGTGCTGGACAACGTGATCGCCCCGGTGCTGCCCCGGCGCGGCCGGGCCGACCACGCGGGCCGCGCCCGAGGGCTGCTCGACGCGGTCGGCCTGGCCGGCCGGGAAAGAGCCCTGCCGGCGCAGCTCTCCGGCGGCCAGCAGCAGCGCGTCGCCATCGCCCGCGCGCTGATGGGGGAGCCCCGGCTGTT
Organism: Micromonospora sp. RTGN7; assembly: GCF_033804645.1. Classification (NCBI taxonomy): domain Bacteria; kingdom Bacillati; phylum Actinomycetota; class Actinomycetes; order Micromonosporales; family Micromonosporaceae; genus Micromonospora; species Micromonospora sp. RTGN7. The sequence goes on from NZ_JAPZLF010000006.1 coordinate 219,241, forward strand.
GCTGGCCGACGAGCCCACCGGCAACCTGGACTCGACCACCGGCGGGCAGATCCTCGACCTGCTGCTGGACCTGCGGGACCGGCACGGGATGACGATCCTGCTGGCGACCCACGAGCGGGCGATCGCCGCCCGCTGTGACCGGCTGGTCCGGCTCGGCGACGGACGGGTCGTCGAGGACGTGGACCTCACCGAGGGTGAGGACCCGGCCGACACCTACGACCGGGTGGCCCGCCTGCGGCTGTGAGCCGGCGGCGGGCCCCTCTGTCGACGCCGGCCTATGAGCTGCCGGCGGGTACCTCGGTCGACGCCCGAACGGGCCTCTGCGTCAGGCGGTGGGGCTGGCGGCGCGGACCTGCTCGGCGATCCGCTCGGCGACCTCGCGGGCGGTCCGCTCGGTGGCCGCCTCGACCATGACCCGGACCAGGGGTTCCGTCCCCGAGGGGCGCAGCAGCACCCGACCGGTCTCGCCCAGCTGCGCCTCGGCCCGCTCGACCTCGGCCCGGACGGCGGGCGCGGCGGCGCCCACGGAACGGTCCCCGACCGGGACGTTGATCAGCACCTGCGGCAGTTTGGTCAGCACGGCGGCCAGCTCCGCGAGGGATTTCCCGGTGGCGGCCATCCGGGCCATCAGGTGCAGCCCGGTGAGCACCCCGTCGCCGGTGGTGGCGTACGCCGGCATGACGATGTGCCCGCTCTGCTCACCGCCGAGGGCGAGGTTGGAGGCGCGCAGCTCCTCCAGGACGTACCGGTCGCCGACCTTGGTCTCGAGCAGCCGGATGCCCTGCGCGGACATGGCCAGCCGCAGGCCGAGGTTGCTCATCACCGTGGCGACCAGGGTGTCGTCGGTGAGCGCGCCGGCATCCCGCATGGCCAGAGCCAGGATCGCCATCACCTGGTCCCCGTCGACCTCCTCGCCGTCGGCGGTGACCGCGAGGCACCGGTCGGCGTCGCCGTCGTGGGCGATACCCAGGTGTGCGCCGTGCTCGACCACGGCCTCGCGCAGGGCGTCGATGTGGTTGGAGCCGCAATCGTCGTTGATGTTGAGGCCGTCCGGCTCGGCGTAGATGGCGATCACCTCGGCGCCGGCCTCCCGGTACGCCACGGGTGCAACCTCGGCCGCCGCGCCGTTGGCACAGTCGACCACGACCTTGATCCCGGCGAGGGGATGCGGCACGGTGCCAATCAGGTGCTGGACGTAGTGGTCCGCGCCGTCGAGCAGGTCGTGCACCCGCCCCACCCCGGCACCGATCGGGCGGTCCCAGGCGGTGGTGGCGTTCGCCTCGACGGCCGCCTCGATCTTCATCTCGATCTCGTCGGGGAGCTTGTGCCCGCCGGCGGCGAAGAGCTTGATGCCGTTGTCCGGCATGGGGTTGTGCGACGCGGAGAGCATCACGCCGAGGACTGCCTTGGTCTCGGCGGTGAGGAACGCCACGGCCGGGGTGGGCAGCACGCCGACCCGGACCACGTTGGCGCCGGCGCTGGTCAGCCCGGCCACCACGGCGGCCTCCAGCATCTCGCCGCTGGCCCGGGTGTCCCGGCCGACCACGGCCAGCGGCGGATGAGTCCGATCCGTCTCGGCGAGTGTGTGGGCGGCGGCGACCGCCACCGCGAGCGCGAGCTCGGGAGTGAGATCCGCGTTCGCCCGCCCGCGTACGCCGTCCGTGCCGAACAACCGGCCCATACCCGCCAACCTCCGAGGAAATGGTGCAGAGAAGATATACGAAACGGCCGGGCCGCCTCCCGCGTGGGGAGGCGGACCCGGCCGTCCGTCAGAAGTACAACGTGCCGCTGATGATCAGCGCTTCGAGTACTGAGGAGCCTTACGGGCCTTCTTGAGGCCGTACTTCTTGCTCTCCTTGACCCGGGCGTCCCGGGTGAGGAAGCCGGCCTTCTTGAGCGCCGGGCGGTCGTCCGGCTCGTTGACGATCAGCGCCCGGGCGATGCCCAGCCGGAGCGCACCGGCCTGGCCGGTGGTGCCGCCGCCACGCAGGTTGGCGATGACGTCGAAGATCTCGGGCTTCTCGGCGGTCACCAGCGGGTCCTTGATCAGCTGCTGGTGCACCTTGCTCGGGAAGTACGCCTCGAGGTCACGGCCGTTGCAGGTGATCTTGCCGGTGCCGGGGACGAGGCGGACCCGGACGATGGCCTGCTTGCGCCGGCCGACGGTCTGGATCGGCCGGTCGCCAAGGGGGGCGCGGGCAACCGGCGCCGGGGCCTCAGCAACCTCGGTCTCAGCAACCTCGGTGGCCTCGGTGGCCTCAGTCTCAGCAACCTCGGGGGCCTCAGTGGCCTCGGCGACCTCGGTGGCCTCAGCAACCTCGGGCTCGATGGTGTCGGTCATGCTGCTTCCTTCGCCCGCGCTCACTGCGCGATCTGCTTGATCTCGAACGGCGCCGGCTGCTGCGCGCCGTGCGGGTGCTCGGCACCGGCGTAGACCTTCAGCTTCTTGATCAGCTGACGGCCGAGCTTGTTGTGCGGAAGCATCCCCTTCACGGCCAGCTCGATGGCCCGCTCGGGACGCTTGCTGAGCAGCTCCTCGTAGCTGACCTGCTTCAGACCACCCGGGTAACCGGAGTGGCGGTAGGCAATCTTGGTCTGACGCTTGTTGCCGGTCAGCGCAACCTTGCCCGCGTTCACGACGACGACGAAGTCGCCGGTGTCGACGTGCGGCGCGAAAGTCGGCTTGTGCTTGCCGCGCAACAGCGTGGCGGCGTGGGTGGCCAGGCGGCCCAGCACGACATCAGAGGCGTCGATAACGTGCCACTGACGCTCGATCTCACCCGGCTTCGGGCTGTACGTACGCACAGGTCTACCTTGTCTCGTCGTCGGTCTGCGGTCGCGCGCCGAGGTGACAGGCGCGCACGAACGACCAAGCGTACCTGATGCGGCACGCCTCTGGATGTCGTACAACAGCGGGCAACGATACTCGGGGGTACGTCCGCAGGTCAAAACGGGGGTCGCCCCGCGCGCCCCACACCCTTGATCATGACATGGGTCACACTTTACTCGGATGATCCGGTTGTCCGGCCCCGACGGGGGCTGCCCCGGCGAACCGCACCGGAGCGCACCGGCGCGCACCGGCGGGCGATCTTCCGGTCAGAGTTCCTGGAGGATCCGCAGTGCACGCCCGACCCGGAGCATCGTGTCGGCGTCGGCCACGTCCACGCACTCGGTGAACCACTTCTTCATCGGCGATGAGATCCGGTCGGGCATCACCACGTACCTGCCCATCGTGACCGCCAACGGCGAGTCGCGCAGCAACGCCTCCTCGACCACCTCGGCCACGATCACGATGGGCACATCGGTGGAGTTGTAGACGTCGGAGCTGACCACCAGCCCGAGCCGCTCCCGGGCGCCGAAGATGCGCCAGATCTCTCCCCTACGCAGCACGCGGGCGCCCGCCGAAGAGCACGTCGTCGACCATCGCCACCTCGCGGGCGTCCGCGAGGGCCGCTGCCTCCAGGTCCAGCCCGGCGCGACCGACGGCGGCGGCGTGCGCGGTGAAGACCTCGCGCAGCGCCTTCTCCCGGGCGGCCCGGTCCATCCAGGCGGAGAGCGACAGCCCTTCGCGCTTGGCGAACCGGCGCGCCTCCTCGATCGTCTCGTCGGAGAACGACAGCGTCACCTTGGCAGTCATGCCGCCCAGACTACCGCTGGTATGACCATCGGTCATCCCGCTCGGCACCAACCGCTGAATCACCCAGCGGGTGTGAGGCGCTCTTGACAGGAGCGAAACAAACGGGACCCGGAGTCGAAACCGGCCAACGGCACGCTTTGCCGACATGACAGACGGTGCACGGCCGGCGACTCGGACGGGGGACCCCGGGCGCACGACCCCCGTACCGGCACCTGCCTGGACCTGCCCGGGGGCGTTGTGCCCCGACACGACGTGCGCTGCCGCGACGGTCTGGCCGGGGTGCGGCTGAGACGGGAGCGGTGAATGCGCGACGAACTGGCCGGCTTCACCATCGGGGTCACCGCGGACCGCCGGCGTGACGAGCTGGCCGCGCTGCTGCAGCGGCGCGGCGCGCGGGTGGTGGTCGCGCCGGCCCTGCGGATCGTGCCGCTGCCCGACGACGCCGACCTGCGCAAGGCGACCCGCGCCTGCCTGGACCGCCCGCCGGACGTGCTGATGGCCAACACCGGCATCGGGATGCGCGGCTGGCTGGAGGCGGCCGAGGGCTGGGGGCTGACCGAGCCGCTGCGCGGGGTGCTGTCGCAGGCGTACGTGGTGGCCCGCAGCCCGAAGGCGCGGGGTGCGGTACGCGCCTTCGGGCTGCGCGACCAGTGGTCGCCGGACTCGGAGAGCTGCGAGGAGGTCGTCGACCACCTGGTCCGGCGTGGGGTGGCCGGGCAGGTCGTCGCGATACAGCTGCACGGCGACCGACAGCCCGCGTACACGGCCGCTTTGGAGCAGGCCGGTGCCACCGTGATCGAGGTGCCGGTCTACCGATGGGCCCCGCCGATCGACCCGGCACCCCTGCACCGGCTGATCGACCTGGTCGCCGGGCGGCTGGTGGACGCGGTCACCTTCACCTCCGCCCCGGCCGCCGAGGCGTTGCTGCGCGCCGCCGGGGACCGCACCGAGACGGTGCTGGAGGCGCTGCGGGGAGACGTGCTGGTCGGTTGCGTCGGCGCGATCACCGCCGAGCCGCTGGTACGACACGGCGTGCCGGTCAGCACACCGCACCGCGCCCGGCTCGGCGCACTGGTCCGGACGATCGTCGACGAGTTGCCCCGGCGCACGGTCAGCGTCAAGGCGGCCGGGCACCTGCTGACCCTGCGCGGACACGCAGCCGTGATCGACGGTGAGCTGCGCCCACTCGCCCCGGCGCCGATGGCGGTGCTGCGGGCGCTGGCCGCGTCACCGGGGCGGGTGTTCTCCCGTGCCGTCCTGTTGCGGATGCTGCCACGCGGCGCGGACGAGCACGCGGTGGAGATGGCGGTGGCCCGGTTGCGGGCCGGGCTGAAGGCCCCCCGGGTGGTGCAGACGGTAGTCAGGCGCGGCTACCGACTCCGGGTGGACTGAGCCGGAAACGGGCACCCCCACTCACGCCGACCACGCGTGGGCGTCCGACGCGCCACCGCCGGCCATCCCCACCCTGGTCATGCGGGAGGCGGCGGCGGCCCTGACGACCGGGGCCACCGCCGATCTCTCGAACGTCAGCCGACCGGTGCGGGGTAGCCCCGCCCGTGCTCGGACTGTAGCCGCAGCATCGCGTGCTCGACGACGGTGACCAGCACCTGCTTCACCGACTCGCGATGCCGGGCGTCGGTCATGATCAAGGGCACATGAGGCGAGATGGCGAGGGCCTCGCGGATCTCCTCCAACTCGTACTGCGGCGCGTTGTCGAACCGGTTGAGCGCCACCACGTACGGCAGGCGGCGGTTCTCGAAGTAGTCCAGCGGCGCGAACGCGTCGGTGATCCGGCGGGTGTCGACGAGCACCGCCGCACCCACCGCGCCCTTGATGATCTCGTCCCACATGAACCAGAACCGGGTCTGGCCGGGCGTGCCGAAGAGATAGAGGATCAGATCCTCGGCCATGGTGATACGGCCGAAGTCCATGGCGACCGTGGTGGTCTGTTTCTCCGGCACCTTTGACGGGTCGTCGATCCCGACGCCGGCCGCGGTCATCACCGCCTCGGTGGTCAGCGGAGTGATCTCCGAGACCGCGCCGACCAGGGTCGTCTTGCCCACGCCGAAGCCACCCGCAACCACGATCTTCGCGGAGGTGATCCCGCGGTTGCGGCGTGACCCGGCCGGGTCATAGCCTGCGAAGTCCACTTAGCACCCTTCCAAGGATTTCCATCCGCTCCTCGTACCCTTCGGGCGGAGCGGCAGTGTGTAGCGTCAGCAGGCCCTCGGCAACCATGTCCGCGACCAGCACCCGGGCGACGCCCAGCGGCATTCGGGTGTACGCGGCGACCTCGGCCAGCGACTGGGCCCGCCCCTCGCAGATCGTGGCGATCCGGTGCTTGTCGTGACCGGCGAACCGGGATTCGGCGACCGCCGTGGGGCTGGCCGTGAGAACCGCCTCCAGCGCGATGTTCTGGCGCGGCTCGGTACGGCCCCGGGTGACCGCGTACGGTCGCACCAGCGCGCCGCGCGGGTCCTCCCGCCGTTGGTCCATCCGCGATCACCTCCTCCGGTCGGCGTCGCCTGTCGACGCCTGATCGTCCGTCCGTGTGGCCGGTCGCGCTATGTGCGTACGGCGTCCCGGGGCAGCGGCACCAGTGCGGCACCCACCCGTTCGACCAGCAGTGCCATCTCGTATCCGACCTGCCCCACATCGCAACTGCGGGCGGCGAGCACCGCCATCGACGAGCCGTCGCTGATCGACATGAGGAACAGGTAACCGCTGTCCATCTCGATGACTGTCTGGAGCACCCCGCCTGCGCTGAACATGCGGGCCGCACCCTCGGTCAGGCTCACCACACCGGATGTGATCGCGGCGAGCTGATCGGCCCGGTCGGCGGGAAGATCCCGCGACGAGGCGAGCAGGAGCCCGTCCGCGGACACCGCCACCACGTGGGCGATGCCCGCCACACTGTCGGCGAAGTTGGTGAGCAGCCAACCCATGTCCTGCATGGCCGCTGGCCTGTTCATCGGCTCGTCTCCTTGGTCAAGGTGCTGTTGGGGTCCGCGCCGGCCGTCCGTCCGCGCTGCACGCCGCGGTGGTAGGCCGACAGCAGGCCGCGTACTTCGTCGGGGGTGCGCCGACTGCGGTCCCGGCCGCTCTTCGGCTCGATTCCACCGGGGACGAGTTGCGCCTGGGGTACCCGCTTGGGCAGGCCGGACCGGGTGGTGCCGGAGACGGCCGGTTCGGCCGCCCGGCTGGCCCGCGACCAGCCCTCGTCGGCGGCGGTCCGCCAGGCCTCCGGGTCGATCGCGGACGGCGCGGTGGCGGCTGCCGGCCCGCCCGGGCCGGCCGGATCCGGGGCCCGAACGGGAGCCGGGGCCGGCTCCGCAGGCGGTGCCACCGGCGGGGTGTACGCCGGCGGCGGGGCCGCCGCGACCGGAGCACCGTCCGCGGGGGTGGCCCCCGGGGTACGGGTCGGCAGCGGAGGCCGGGACGGGGCGGGTGCCTGCCTCCGGGTCTGCGCGTCGTCGAAGTTCGGGCGCTGGAAGATCGCCGTCACGTCGTCGCCGTGCGACCGGAACCAGACCGCCTCCATCTCCCGGAAGATCGGCGCCTCGGCCGGCTGGGCCGGACGGGCGACCACCGGGGTCGCCGGGGCGGAGGCGCCGGGCGCCGTCGCGGCGGCCGGGCCGCCGGGCAGTGCCGGCGGGGCGTGCTCCGTTGTCGGGGTCGGGGTGGCCGGCTGAGCCGCCGCACCCCCCAGCGTCCGCCGGGGCAGCGGGTCGATGGTCGGGAACGCCACGGTCGGGCTGCCGAGCGCGGGCGGGCCGCCGGGTGCGAGCGTCGGCTGCGCCGGGGCGAACATCGGCTGCGCCGGGGCGGGCGGGGGCCCGACGGGCGTCGGCGCGGCGGCCGGAACAGCCGGCTGGGCCACGGTCGGCGGGCCGAAGGGCGCGACATCCCGGTTCTCCCCGGGCACCTGCCAGCGGGCCGGCGTCGGGGCGGAGTTGCGCCACTGGTCGGTCAGCGTGGCCGTGCGGCCGGTGCCGACCGGCTCGCCGAGGCCCATCGGGGTGAGCGGCGTCTGCTCCGCCGGGGCGGACTGACGCGGCGGGGTCAGCGGGGCCGGAGCCGGCTCGCGACCACGCAGCGACGGCAGCACCACGGTCGAGCTGGGCAGCGTCACCTGGGCGACGGTGCCACCCTCCACGTTGCGCCGCAGCTCCACCCGGATTCCGTACCGGGCGGCGAGGCGGCTCACCACGGCCAGACCCATCAGCCGGAACGCGGCCACGTCCACCGTCGAAGGGGCGGCGAGGCGCCGGTTGAGCGAGTCGAGCTGCTCGTCGGTCAGGCCGAGACCCCGGTCCTCGACCTGGATCAGCACGTAGTCGCGGATCCGCCGGCCGTCCGCGACCACCACCGTGTTCGGCGGTGAGAAGCGGGTGGCGTTGTCGAGCAGCTCGGCGACCAGGCGGACGACATCGTTGACGGCGTGCGCGGCGACCGAGATGTCGGTGTCGACGGTGCCGAACTCGATGCGGTTGTACTGCTCGACCTCGGACTGCGAGGCCCGCAGGATGTCGATCAACAGGGCGTCGTCGCGACGCGGCACGGCCGAGTCGGCACCGGCGAGCACCAGCAGGTTCTCGTCGTTGCGGCGCATCCGGGTGGCCAGGTGGTCGAGCTCGAAGAGCTGGGCGAGGCGCTTGGGGTCCTCCTCGCCGCGTTCGATCGCGTCCAGCTCGCCGATCATCCGGTCGACCAGGGTCTGACTGCGGCGGGCCAGGTTGAGGAACATCGCCGAGACGCTGGTCCGCAGCGCGGCCTGCTCGGCGGCGACCCGGACCGCCTCCCGGTGGACGACGTTGAACGCCAGGGCGACCTGGCCCACCTCGTCGCGGTTGGTGAGCTTGATCGGGTCCCGGACCTGCCGGACGATCTCCTCCACGCCGCCGTCGCCGACGCTGCCGATGTTCTGGAGCCGGGCGACGGCGTCCGGCAGGTCGTGGTTGGCCACCGAGAGTGCGCCCTCACGCAGCCGGCGCAGCGAGTGGTTGAGCGACCGGGCCAGCACCACGGCCAGCGTGATGGCGACGATCAGGGTCAGCAGCACCAGCACGACCTCGATGATCGCCTGCTGGATGACGTTCGAGCGGGCCTCGTCGGTCTGGGTGAACAGGCGGTCCTGGAGCCGGATCTCGGCCCACCGCATCAGGTCGTTGACCGCGCCGATGGCGGCGGTGGCGTCGGCTGCGGAGACCAGCGGGGCCTGCCCGACCGACCGGGTCAGGTCGGCCGCCACCCGGTCGGCGAGCGTCACCGCGTCGCCGGAGACCGTGCTGTCGACCAAGGCCTGCTGGGTCGGGTCGGCGGCCAGCGAGAAGGAGAGCAGCGCCTCCTGCTGGCTGGTCAGAGTGGCCACGAACGAGGAGAACTGCTCCTCGTCGAGCCTGCCGGCGGAGAGCGCGGTGAAGGCCACCGCCTCCTCCTCGGCGACCGCCGCCTTGGCGTGGGCGAACGCGGCCACGGCCCGACGGGTGTCCGCCAGGCTTTCCTGGCCGGGGAGCTGGGCCAGCGTGTCGCCGTAGGAAACCAGGTCGGTGAGGATGACCCCGTAGCGCAGTGCGGCCTCGGCCACCGGCATCTGCTGGCGGTCCAGGACCTCCTGCCGGGTGCTGCTCAGCGTCGCCAGGTGGTCGTCAATGACCTTGAGGCGGTCCCGCACCGCGGTCGGGACGTCGCCGGCCCGGTCGCGCTCGGCGTTGTACTCCTCGATCCGGGCGTCCGTGCTGCGCACCCGCAGGTTGTACGAGTCGGCCCGTTGCCCCGGCGAGGCCAGGTAGCCGGCCGCGGCCATCCGTTCCTTGTGCAGGTCCTGCGTCAGCGCGGAGACGTCGATCGACAGCGCGGTCAGCGACCGAAGCTGGGTCGCATCGAGCGCGCCCGCGCCGGTCGAGATCAGCCGGACGGTGGCGAGCGCGATCACCGCCGCCACCGGCACCACCAGGATCAGCGCCAACTTCGAGCGGATCCGGGCGTCGCGCAGGCGGGGCAGCCAGCGACGCCGACTCCGCTCGTCCGACTCGCCACTATCGGGCAGGGTCGTAGGTCCGGTGCTCACGACATCGCCTCCGTCGTTTCTTCCACGCCTGAACCGCCGACCCGTTGCCGGTGCAGCGGACAGCGCCGCGCGCGGCACGGCCGCGATTTCATCAGAGATGATCGTGTTTGGGAAGCCGCGGTGAGGTAGGAAACGGTCGCACGGCACTCATCGCGTGATCCGGTCAACTAATACCTTCATTTTCTCAAGCCCCTGAACAGGGCATGTAACTCCAAGGTGGTCACGCGCTTATGCAAAGTAAGCGTTTACAAACATCAGGTAACTCCAGCATGTGGGACACCGATCCCGAAAGCTTCGGAGCATCCGCGCTTGACCACAGGGCCCGACATTGGCAAGGTTTTGCAGGCTTCGCGCACACCGTACGGCAGACCAATCCCGTTTCTCCACTGAGGACGGAACAAGCGGCGGTGACCGGGCAGCGCCCACGCCGCACCTGGAGGACTGAGTTGATCCCCATCCGCTCCGTGACCATCACGGCGCTCGCCTCGGCCGTCCTGGCCACCACGCTCACCGGTTGCCAGTTCGGCGCAGAGGAGCAGGACACGAGCCCCATCGTGATCGCGGTGGACCTGGAACTGTCCGGCCCGGCGGCGCCAGTCGGCAAGGCATACCAGCGCGCGCTGGATCTGAAAGTCGACCAACTGAACGCCTCGGGCGCCCTGGGCGCCCGGAAAGTCAAACTCAAAGTTAAGGACAATCGCTCGGATGCGAACGAGTCGCTACGCAACGTAAGCGACTTCGGCAATGATTCGCAGGTTAGCGCCATCATCATGGGCGGCTGCGACGCCTGCGCCGTCGGCGCCGTCGGCGCCATCAACGAGAAGAAGGTCCCCACCATCGCGCTCGCCCCGTCCGGCGCCGTCACCACCCCGGTGGCGGACCGACGGTACGTGTTCAAGCTGGCACCGAACGCGGCCGACAGCGCCGCCGCCCTCACCAGCGAGTTGGGCCGCCGCGGCATCCGCAAGGCCGCGGTGCTCAACAGCGAGGACAGCTACGGCCGCGAAGGGCTCGCCGCATTGAAGAGCGAGTTCAAGAAGGCCGGCATCCGGCTGGCCGGCGACCAGGCGATCAAGGCCACCGCCACCGACCTCAACGAGCCGGTCCGCGCCCTGGCCACGCGCGAGACGGACGCGCTGATCGTGTGGACCCCGCCGGAGCAGGCGATGCTGGCCGCCGCCAGCGCCCAGCAGGCCAAGTTCAAGGGTGCGCTCTTCTTCGACGCGACGGCGGCCAACGAGCTCTTCCTCGGCGCGTCCTCCCGGTCGGCCGAGCGGGCCACCCTGATCTTCACCCAGACCATGGTGATCGACGACGTCATCGCCACCACCCCGGCCAAGGCGGCCCGCCGCCAGTGGTTCCAGGACTACACGGCCCGGTTCGGCGGCTATAACGGCTTCTCGTCCTTCGCGGCGGACGCCGTCCAGCTCATCGTCGACGCCGAGCTGCGGGCCGGTGGGAAGACCGCCACGGTGGACCGGGACGGCCTCCGGGACGTCCTGGAGACGTCCCAGCTGGACGGGCTCTCCGGCCCGATCCGGATGACCCCGGACAACCACTCCGGACTGATGCCGCAGGCCCTGACGACCCTGGTCGCCCGGGGCGGTCGCTGGCGGCTCGCCAGCTGACGGATGAGGGGTGTCCGCCGTTGCCGGCTCTGTCAGGCCCGAACCCGGGCCGGCGACGGCGGCCACTCCGGCCGACCGGACGAACCCGGTCGGCCGGAGTGATCACCTGGTCGAGGTGGTCTCCCGGACCCACGGCAGGGCCAGGCGCTCCACGAAGACCAGCGCCGAGTAGAGCAGAATGCTGATCAGCGCCACCAGCATGATGGCTGCCCAGGCGGTGGCGGTGTCGCCGATGCCGGCGTACTGGGTGATCACGTAGCCGAGCCCGCTCTCCCCGGCCTGGAACTCGCCGATCACCGCGCCGATCGCGGCCAGCGGCATGGCGACCTTCAGGCCCACGAAGATCTGCGGCAGCGCTGCCGGGAACCGCACCTTGCGGAACGCCTGCCACCAGGACGCGTTCCACGACCGGACCAACTCGGCGAGATCCGCCGGGGTGGTGGTCAGGCCGGTCGCGGTGGAGAGCACGATCGGGAAGAAGCACAGCAGGAAGACCATGGTCAGGATGGGCTTCTGACCCCAGCCGAGGGCCACCACCAGCAGCGGCCCGAGAGTGATCTTCGGGACCGCGTTGACGGCGACGAGCAGCGGGGTGAACATCCGCTCCACGGTCCGCGAGGCGGCCAGCGAGAGCCCGAGCAGGACCCCTGCCGCGGCGGAGAGCACGAACCCGATCAGGATCTCCAGCAGGGTGGCGCCGGCGTGTTCAAGCATCTTGTCCGGCTTGTCGGTGAACGCCGACAGCACCGAACCGGGGGTGGGCAGCGCGGCGGGATGCACCAGCTCCAGCCGGGCGGTGATCCACCACACCGCGAACGCGACCAGCAGGCCCGCGAGGGGCAGCAGGGCCGTGCTCAGCCCGGCCCGCACGCCGGCGCCGAGGCCGGGACGCCCGGACCTGGGGGCGGGATCGACGGGCCGGGGCGTGACCGCCGACTCCGGTGACCGGAGGTCGGTCATCTTCTCCTCCTCTCCAACCGGCGCGATGGCCGGGGACGGAACGGGGGTACGCCCCGCCGGAAGGCCGGCGGGGCGTACCCCCGAGGACGGTCGAACCTTCTCAGGCCTTCGGCACCAGGCTGAAGTCGATGATCTGGTCGGGGGTGATGTTCAGCTTGAGCGAGCCGGCACCCTGGAGGATCGCAATGCTCTTGGCGACCCGGCCGCTGTCCAGCGTGCCGAGCTGGGTGCCCGAGTTGCTGGACCGGACGTACCCGGCCATGAGCTGGAGCTCGGCGGCGGCAGCAGCGGGGTTGCTGGCGTCAACGTTCTTCTTCAGGATGTCGGCCGACTCCTGCGGGTTGGTCAGGGCGTACTCCAGGCCCTTCATCAGGGCGCCGGAGAACCGCTTGACCATCTCGGGCTTCTCCTTGGCAATCTTGCTGGAGGTGATCAGCACGTTGCCGTAGAGGTCCTGCATCACGTTGCTGTACGGCAGCATGACGGCCTTCTTCTTGGTCACCGACTCGATGGTCGGCTGACCGACGACGAACTGGCCGATGCCGTCGACCTTGCCGCCGGCGAGCGTGCCCATCAGCTCCTGCGCCTGGCCGTTGACCCAGGTCACCTTGCTGGCGTCCACGCCGGCCAGCCGGGCGTACGTCGGGAAGAGGTTGCGGACCACGGAGCCGGGGGTGTCGGCGAGCGTCTTACCCTCCAGGTCCTTCGGGGAGGCGATGTTCTTGCCCTCGACGGTGGCGATGCCCGCCATCGTGCGCTGCTGGATGGCCGCCACGGCGACGAAGTCCTTGGCCTGGCCGTTGCCGAGCTGGAGCAGACCACCGGTGAGGTCGATCGGACCGAAGTCGGCCTGGCCGCCGACGATGGTCTGAATCACCGCGCCGGTGCCCTGGCCGGGCTTGATCTCGACGTCGAAGCCGGCGTCCTTGAAGAACCCCTTCTCCTTCGCCACCCAGGCGTAGGAGTCACGGCCGAAGTTGCCGAAAGAAGTGAGGTACGTCACTTTATCCAGCGCCTTGCCGTCACCGGCCTTGGCGTCGGACGAATCCGAGCCGCTGCAAGCGGACACCAGGGTGAGGGCGGTGGCCAGAGCAGCCGCGGCGACCGTGCGGGTCAGCCTGTTCATGTGCATCATGTCCTTTCCGACCAGGGACGATGTGCCACTGGGCGGGTCGTCGAGAGCGACGGCGTCGACAGAGGGGGGAGCCGACGCCACCGTCGTGGGGGGACTTCTCGCGGGCACAGCATAGGCAAGGGACCTGCCGGTGTAGCCAGGAGTGTCTGTTGCGGAACGGAAACGAACCAAACTCCACCCCGGAGCCCCACCCTCCGAGAACGGCCGGCTACCCTAGCTGCGGTCCTGATGGTCCACTCAGGGAGGGGCGGCGATGATTCGACTGTCCGAGGTGTCCCGTACCTTCGACGGCCGGTCCGGCCGGGTCGAGGCGCTGCGGGGCATCGACCTCGACGTCGCCCAGGGCGAGTTCGTCGCCGTGCTCGGCCGCTCGGGTTGCGGCAAGTCCACCCTGCTGCGGATGATCGCCGGCCTGCTGCCGGTCACCGCCGGGGAGATCACCGTAGCCGGCACGCCGATCACCCGCCCCCGCCGGGACATCGCCATGCTCTTCCAGCGCCCCGCCCTGCTGCCCTGGCGGTCGGTGCTGGACAACGTCCTGCTGCCGGTGGAGATCTTCGGCTGGAAGCGGGCGAAACACCGCGACCGGGCCCGGGAGCTGCTCGAACTGTCCGGGCTGGCCGGTTTCGAGAAGCGGCTGCCGCACGAGCTCTCCGGCGGCATGCAGCAGCGGGTGTCGCTGTGCCGGTCGCTCATCGGCGACCCCCGGGTGATGCTCATGGACGAGCCGTTCTCCGCCCTCGACGCGCTCACCCGTGAGGAACTCTCCGGCGAGCTCCAGCGGGTGCACCTCACCAGCGGAGCCACCATCGTCTTCGTCACCCACTCGATCGACGAGGCGGTGCTGCTCGCCGACCGGGTGGTCGTGCTCAGCCCCCGCCCCGGCCGGATCCGTGCGGTGGTCGAGGTGGACATCCCCCGTCCCCGCACCCTCGGCCGCAACGCCCACCTCGCCGACGTGGCCCGGGTCAGCGCCGAGCTGCACGAGCTGCTGATGGAGCGCGACGCCCCGATCGGATCCGCGCCGTCTCCGGTCGGCCCCGGGTTCCGTCCACAGCAGCCGACACGGGCCGGCGCGGAGGGACGATGACCATTCGGGTGGCCGTCTTCAGCGAGCCGCACCGCGGCGCCAGCTACGACGAGCAGCTGCGCTTCGCCCGGGCGATCGAGGCGGGCGGCTTCGACGGCTTCCTCCGGGCCGACCACTACCAGTCCATGGATGCCGGCCCGGGTCTACCGGGCCCCACCGACGCCTGGCTCACCCTCGCCGCGCTGGCCCGGGAGACCTCCCGGATCCGGCTCGGCACCCTGGTCACCTCGGCCACCTTCCGGCTGCCCGGCCCACTCGCGGTAATGGTCGCCCAGGTCGACCAGATGAGCGGCGGCCGGGTCGATCTGGGCATCGGCGCCGGCTGGTACGAGCGGGAGCACAGCTCGTACGGCATCCCCTTCCCTGCCGTCGGGGAACGCTTCGACCGCCTCGCCGAGCAGCTCGAAGTGATCACCGGGCTGTGGCGCACCCCGGTCGGCGAGACCTACAGCTTCACCGGCGACCACTACCGACTGTCGGACGCGCCCGCCCTGCCCAAGCCGGTGCAACAGCCCGGCCCCCCGGTGATCATCGGCGGACGCGGCCCCAAACGCACCCCCGAGCTGGCCGCCCGGTACGCCGACGAGTTCAACATGCCGTTCAAGAGCGTCGCCGAGACCGCCGCCGCGTACGAGCGGGTGGTCGACGCCTGCGACCGGCACGGCCGTACGCATTCGGGGCGGGCTCCGCTGGTGCTCTCCGCCGGAATCGTGGTGGCGATCGGGCGGACCGACGCCGAGGCGCACCGACGGGCCGCGCCGCTGCATGTCACGAGCGCGCTCCCGCCGGAGGACCCGGTGGTCGGCTCCCCCGCCCAACTCGTCGACCGGATCGGCGAATTCGCCGCGGTCGGAACCACCCGGATACACCTGCGCCTGATCGACCTCACCGACCTGGACCACCTGGACCTCATCGCCGCCGAGGTGCTTCCGCAGCTTCAGGACGACGACCGCTGACGGACGTCACGGAGCCGACCGGTGAGATCCGCTCACCGCGCCCAGGGCGCCGTCCCCACACGCTCACCGGTGTCGGGGATACGACGTACCCGGTCCGACTGGTCGAGCTGACGTAGCCGCAGGCCGGGCGCGTCGCCGCGCCGCGCCAAGGTGGCGATCGGGCGCACCGGGCCGTAACGTGCCCGACATGGCCTTTCGGACGTGGGGCAAACCGCTGCTCACCGCGCTCGGGGTGAGCGTGCTGGCCGGGGCCGGTCAGCTCGGCGTCGCATACGGATTCGGCATCGTCCGGCTCACCGGCGACTTCACCGACGCCACCGTCAACCGGTGGCCGGCCCAACTGGTGTGGGTGGGCTGGTTCGCGGCGTCCGCCGCCGTGGCCGGGGCCGTGGTGACCGATCATCTCGCCCGCGCCGGGGCCGCGGTGACCGATCGTCGCATCCACGCCCACGAGGTGGTGTCCACCACGACGGGGCGGCTCCGGGTGGCCGGCGCGGCGGCGCTGGGCGCGACCGTGGTCGCCCCGTTGTGCATGCAGCCGGCCCGGGCCACCGAGCTCAACGGCGTCGACCCGGTCTGGGCGGTCGGCATCTGCGCGATCCTCGGCGCGGTGGTCGGCGCCGGGGCGGCACTCGCCGTGCTGCTCCGTCCGCCGTTCGGCTGGAACATGGCGATGATGGCCAGCACGATCTGGCTGCTCGCCCTGGTCT
This sequence comes from Micromonospora sp. RTGN7, assembly GCF_033804645.1. Taxonomy (NCBI): domain Bacteria; kingdom Bacillati; phylum Actinomycetota; class Actinomycetes; order Micromonosporales; family Micromonosporaceae; genus Micromonospora; species Micromonospora sp. RTGN7. The sequence goes on from NZ_JAPZLF010000006.1 coordinate 235,427, forward strand.
CGTCCCTGCCGGCCCTGGTCGGCACCGGCACGCTGCCGACCGTACGGCTGGGGGTTTTCGAACCCGACTGGCTCGGCGTGGACACGGCGCAGCGGCTGGCCACACTGGTGTTGCCGCTGGTGGCCCTGCTCATCGGCGCGGCCTCGGGCGCGCTGGCTCGCCGACGCGGCCACCCGCCGCTGATCGGCGGCGCCTGTGGCGCTGCGGGGCCCGTACTGGTCGCCTTCGCCTACCTGACCGCGGGCCCCGGCAGCTCCGTCGACCGGTACCAGCTCGCACCGTATTACGCCGCCCTGATCGCGGTCGCCACCGGCACGCTCGGATCCACCGCCGCAGCGCTGCTCCGCTGGCCGCTCGTCGCTCGCGGCGGTGCCGCCGACCAGCGGGACGACCCGCCCGGGGTGCCCGGCGAGGACACGGGCGCTGAGACGGTCACGTCGGCGATCGAGCCCACCGACATCCTCCGGCCGTTGGCGACCGCTCCGACCACGACGGTGGCCGGCGCGGCGGGTGGCGACGACCCCGCCGGCCCGAGCGCCGCCACGGCCCGCCGGGTCCCCTCGACCGTCGGCGACCCGCTGCCGCACGACCCCACGGGCATCATTCGCGACCGCGCCGCGGCGGCCACTCCGGCCGAAAGCACCCCGACCGGGAGTACGCCGACCGGGGGCACCCCGGCGCACTGGGAGTGGCCGATCGCGGCCGGTACCGTCGGCAAGGCGGTCCCGCCTTCGCAGGCCACCGCGCCCCGGCCCGCCGACACGGCCGCCCCCGCCACCGCGCCGGCACCGCCGCCGGCCCTGCACGTAGTCAACGACGAGCCTTCCCCGACACACACCACCGTTCACGGCCCGGAGCTGGGGGAAACCGCCTTCCCGACCCCCGACGCCGACCCCGCTACCGAAGGCTCATCCCCGTCCGGGGACGCCTTCGGCCCGGGTGACGGGGGCGCGGCGGGCCTGGTCACGCCGGCGCCCCGGCCCAAGCGGACTCGGAAACCGAAGGGGTCCACCACCCCGGCGACACTGCCAGCGACCGCACCCACCGATGCCGCCGACATCGGTGACCCCGCCCGCGCGACGGGTCCGGATGCCACGGATGCCCGCGTCCCCGGCAGAGGCGCGAGCTTCACCACCGATGCGGGGGGCCCAGACACCGCCGCCGACGCGGCGAGGAGCGCGGAACCGGAAGTCACCGTGAGCCCGGCGGCCACCGGCCCGGGTGCGGCGGAGGCCGCCGCCAGCGGCACGAAAGCCAGCGCCGGCGTGGGGGGTGCGCCGGCAACCGGCGGCACGGCCGGCGGGCCGGCGGATGCGGAAACCCCGGGGAACGGGGGCCGACCCGACGCCCCGGCCGATGCCGAAAGCGCCGCCGCAGCGACCTCCACACCCCACCACCGGCCCCGACCGGCATTCTTCGAGGCACCCTCCATCGACGACGTCACACCGCCCAACCCACCGGCGCCGAGCTGGACGACCAACGCCACCCTCGACTGGTCACCCCCGCCCGTGGCGGACGGCGGGACGGCCCCCGTCGACCCGGCCCCACGCCCCCGGTCCCGGCGGCCCCTTCCCGACCTGGGCGGGGCGGCGAGCTGGGACGCATTCGCCAACTCCACCCGACGTGCCGGCCCCTCGACGACCGACCAGAATCCGGCCGCCCTGCCCGGATCGCCGCCGCCGTCCCTTCCCGCCCTGCCCGGATCTCTGCCGGCCCTCGGCCACCAGCCGGATGGGTCGGAACCCCGGGACCAGGGGGCGAGCAAGTATGCCCCGGCCGACGGCGGGCAGAGCGAGCACCGACAGGTCGACGACGGCCCGAGCGGGTACGGGCCGGGCGACGGCGACCCGAGCGGGTCCGGCCCGAACGACAGCGTGACGGCCACCGACACCCCGGAAACGCCCGGTGACGAGGCGGAAGACCCGGCCGCCAGCCGGTCCCGGCTCCGGCGTGCCCTGTTCCGGCGCAACCGGGCGCGGGCGGCCGACGACACGGACCCGACGTCCGAGCGGGACGACCGCCGGGAGCAGGAGCCGCTGCCGGCCCAGGATGAGGAGTACGTCGACTGGGTCACCGGGCTCGCCCGGCCCGTGCCCGACCAACACGGCGGATCGGATGACACCGGGGATCGCCCGCTGCCCACCTCCGGCCGCCACCACCGGGACTGACACCGGCCGGACCAGGGTCGACCCGGCGTCGCCGACGTAATGGGGTCACCCCCACCCGGATCCCGCCCCGATCCACCGACCGGCCTGCCCCGCCGGGCGCGGCGCCACTGCGCTGCTCGTCGCGGCGCCACTGCCGGCCGTCCGGCGCACGCCGGTGGGCCTCCCTACCCCCTGCGGGCCTCAGAGAAGGGCGTCGAGGGCGGCGAGGTCGGCGTCGGTGGGCTGCCACGTGCCGGCCTCGGCGTTGGCCCGCACCTGCTCCGGCGTGGTGGCACCGGCGATCACCGAGGTCACCGCCGGCCGGGCGGCCAGCCCGCCGATGGCCACCTGGAGCAGGGAGATTCCCCGCTCGGCCGCGTACGCCTCCAGCGCCTCGATGGTGTCCCACCGCGCGGCGGCCAGACGCTCGGTGTACCGGCCACCGCCGGCGAGCCGGCTACCGGCCGGCGGTGCCTCGTCGCGCTTGTACTTACCGGTGAGCAGCCCGTTGGCCAGCGGGAAGAACGGCAGCAGGCCCAGGCCGAACCGCTCGCAGGCGGGGATCACCTCCGCCTCGACGCCCCGCTCCAGCAGCGAGTGATGGTTCTGCGCGCTGATGAACCGGGCCCGACCGTTGAACGAGGCGACCCAGTCGGCGTCGGCGATCTGCCAGCCGGCGAAGTTGGAGTTGCCGAGGTAGCGGACCTTGCCGGCACGGACCAGATCGTCCAGGGCGGCGAGGGTCTCATCGATCGGGGTGCCCGGGTCGGGCTCGTGCATCTGGTACAGGTCGATGTGGTCGGTGCCGAGCCGGCGCAGCGACGCCTCCACAGCCCGGGCGATGTAGCGCCGGGAGCCTCGGGCACCGAGGTCAGGGCCGTTGAGCCCGTTCATGTCCATGCCGAACTTGGTGGCCACGACCACGTCGTCCCGGCGGCCCTTCAGCGTCTGGCCGAGCAGCTCCTCGGAGGCACCCTGCGGCTCGCCGTAGATGTCGGCGGTGTCGAAGAAGTTGATGCCCGCGTCGAGGGCGGCGTCGACCACCGCCCGGGTGCCGTCGATGTCGAGCTTGCGGCCGAAGTTGTTGCAGCCGACGCCGACCACGGACACCACGAGCCCGGAGTCGCCCAACCGGCGGTAGGTCATCTCAGTCACGGATCAACCCTATGCCCACCCCCGCACCTGGGCGGCCATGGGCCGCGGACCGGCACATGCAACCACCGGCCCGGCACTGCACAGGCCAGGCAGGTCACCACCGCAGGCCAGGCAAGGTCAGGCGCCGACACGAGCCGGCCGCGCCGGGGGTTCAGTCGAGCACCTCCGCGACCACCCCGTCCACCGCGCGGATCCGGTCGACCAGTTCGTCGGTGATCATTTGACGTCCCAGACCGGCTCCGGGGTCTCCACGACCTCGCCGTCGCCCCGGAACAGCAGGAACCGGTCGAAGGACCGGGTGAACCAGCGGTCGTGGGTCACCGCGACCACCGTCCCGGAGAATGCGGTGAGCCCCGCCTCAAGCGCCTCCGCGCTGGCCAGGTCCAGGTTGTCAGTGGGCTCGTCGAGCAGCAGCAGCGTCGCCCCGGAGAGTTCCAGCAGCAGCACCAGGAAGCGCGCCTGTTGGCCGCCGGAGAGGGTGCCGAAGCGCTGGTCGCCCTGCCCGGCCAGCTCGTACCGGCTGAGCACCCCCATCGCGGTGTGCCGGTCCATCCCAGCCCGGTGCTCGTCGCCCCGCCACAGGACGTCGACCAGCGTCCTGTCCGTCAGCTCCGGCCGGTCGTGGGTCTGGGAGAAGTGGCCGGGGCGGACCCGCGCGCCGAGCCGGATCATTCCGTCGTGCGCCACCGGGGTCAGCGCGGCGGCGTCGTCGACCGGCCCGTTGGCCGGGTCCGGGTCGGTGCCGCCCCGGGCCAGTAGCCGTAGGAAGTGGGACTTGCCGGTGCCGTTCGCGCCGAGCACCGCGAGCCGGTCGCCGTACCAGATCTCCAGGTCGAAGGGGTAGGTCAGGCCGTCGAGCTCAAGCTGCTCGGCGACCACCGCGCGTTTGGCGGTCCGCCCGCCGGCCAGCCGCATCCGAATGTCCTGGTCCTTCGGGGGTACGGGCGGCGGCCCGGCCTCTTCGAACTTGCGCAGCCGGGTCTGCGCGGCCTGGTACCGCGAGGCCAGCCCGTCGTTGTACGCGGCCTTCTGCTTGTACATCAGCATCAGCTCGCGCAGCTTCTGGTGCTCCTCGTCCCAGCGGCGGCGCAGCTCGTCGAGGCGGGCGTGCCGGGCCTGGCGGGCGGAGTGCCAGCTCTCGAAGCCGCCCGGGTGCACCCAGGCGCCGCCGCCCTCGACGGCGACCACCCGGTCGGCAGTCCGGGCCAGCAGCTCCCGGTCGTGCGAGACGTAGAGCACCGACTTGGGCGACTCCCGCAGCCGGGCCTCCAGCCAGCGCTTGCCGGGCACGTCGAGGAAGTTGTCCGGCTCGTCGAGCAGCAGCACCTCGTCGGCGCCGCGCAGCAGCAGCTCCAGGGCGAAGCGCTTCTGCTGGCCGCCGGAGAGGGTCCGCACCGGACGCTCCCGGGCGGCGTCCCAGGGCAGGTCGAGCACGATGGTCGAGACCGTGTCAAAGAGCACCTCGGCGTCGTACCCGCCGGTCTCGCCCCAGGCGCCGAGCGCGTCCGCGTACGCGAGCTGAGCCTTGCCCGCGGCGGTGCTGTACTTGCCGCGCGTCTCGGCCGCCCGCATGGCCGCCTCGGTGTCGACGAGCCGCCGCCCGGCGTCGCGCAGCCCGGGCGGGGCGAGCGACAGGGCCAGGTCGGCGAGGGTGGAGTCGTCGCCGATCATGCCGATGAACTGGCGCATCACCCCGAGGCCCCCGGAGCGGGAGACCGCGCCGGTACGCACCGGCAGGTCGCCGGCGACCTGCCGCAGCAGCGTCGTCTTGCCCGCGCCGTTCGGCCCGACCAGGGCGACCTTGGCACCCTCACCGACCCGGAACGACACCTCGGTGAAGAGTTCCCGACCGTCGGGCAGGATGTGCCCGACCCCCGCCACGTCCACGTATCCCACGCAGGCATCCTGCCGGAACGGGCGGGCCGGGCGACAGCCGATTTACCGGGTGACCCTCAGCACCCGGAAGCCCTTCTGGCTGGCGTGCCGCCGCACCTGCCACCCCTGCTCGCCCAGCCAGCGGTGCAGCGAGTCGCCCCCGAGGTGCCGGGCGACCACCAGCCAGGCCACCCCGTCCGGGGCGAGTCGGGGCAGCCAGCGCAGCAGCAGCTCGTGCAGGCCCTCCTTGCCTATCCGGATGGGCGGGTTGGACCAGAGCTGGGCGAAGGCCACCTCTGCCGGGACGTCGTCGGGGGCGACGACCCGGACCCGGTCGGCGGCACCGACGCGCTCCGCGTTGGCGGCGGTGAGCGCGCGGGCCCGCTCGTTGACGTCAACCGCCCAGACGGTGGCTGTCGGTGCGCTGCCGGCCAGCACGCAGGTGATCGGGCCGAAGCCGCAGCCGAGGTCGAGCAGGGGGCCGGCGATGTCGGGGGTGGGCAGGTCCGCTTTGCGCAGCAGCACCGCCGTTCCCTGGTCCAGGCGGTCGGCGGAGAAGACCCCACCGGCCGAGGTGAGGGTGTAGTCGCGCCCGGCGACGGTGAACTCGACCTCGCGGGGGCGGGCCTCGGTTCCGGGCGCGGCGGTGAAGTAGTGGTCGCCGGTCACGCCCGGCATTCTCGCACCGACGGGCGGGCGGCCGGTGGCCCGGTGGCGGATGCGACACCCGCGCCGCGTTTTACCGTTATTACCCCCTAAAAGGGGAATAGGCCCTAACCTGGGCTTCATGGCGTATGGGGACGAGTCCGATGAGGACACATTTGAGGGACACCAGCGGCCCGGATCGGCGCTGTCGCCGCTCGGCGCGGCCCTGCCCGCCCGCAGCCCCTCCCCGTCCCGCTTCCCCACGCCGTCCCTGCCCCGGCCCGCCCGGGCAGCGCTGCCCGCCCCCGCCCCGCCCCCGCCGAGGGTGGCCCCGCCCGCGGCCCCGCCCCGGTTCTCCCCGCCGCAGGCCCGGGCGCACGCGACCACCCAGCCGCTGAACCTGCCCCGATCCCGGCGCGCCCGAGGCAGCGGCGGGAGCCGCGGTCGGAGCCGCGGCCGGCTCTGGCAGGTGCTGTTGGGCGGCGCCGCGGTCCTGGTGCTGCTCACCCTCGTCGGGCTGGGCGGCGCCGCCCTGCTGGCCGACCGGAGCTCACAGCCGCAGGCGGCCCCCAGTCCGCCGGCCGCCGCCCCGTCGCCGTCACGAACCGAACGGCAGGACATCGACACCCGGGACACCGACCCGGCACCGCTGACGGCCAGGGAGGTCTTCCCCGGCAAAACGCTGAAGATCGGCGACGGTGACGATGAGCGGTACCCGGTGCTCAAGACCCAGTCGAGCGTGAGCTGCGCGGTCGCCGCCACCGGCAAGGTGGCCGACCTGCTCGCCAGCCTCGGCTGCAACCAGGTGGTCCGGGCCACCCTGCGCTCCCCCGACGAGGACCACCTGCTCACCGCCGGACTGTTCAACCTGACCGACCTGGCCACCGCGCAGCGCGTCCGGGACCGCCTCCGGGAACTGCTCGACCAGCGGCAGGGTCGGTTCCGGGGCATGCCGGCCGGGGACGACACCGAGGCACTCACCGACGCGCCGTCGCGGGTCGGCTGGCAGGTACGCGGCCACTACCTCGTGTACTGCCTGGTGGTCCGGGCCGACGGCGAGCCGATCAAGGCCGGCGACCCGAAGGTCCGCGATGTTCTCCTCGATGTGATCGAGCTGCACCTGGACAAGAAGGTGCTGGAGCGCCGAGCGACCGGCGGCTCGGCCGACCAGCCGACGTCCGAGCCCAGCCCCACCAGGACCGGCTGACCGCCCCCGACAGTCAGTCCCCGGTGGGAACGCGCAACCGGCGGGTCAGGTCGGCACGGCGGGCGTACTCGGCGGGGTCCACCGGGTAGCCGACGGCGATCAGGGTGAGCCCGTGCGCCGGGGCCACCGTCACCTCGCTGGACCGTTCCCGCCGGGTCAGCAGGCCACCCGGCCAGTCCACCGGGCGCCGGCCGTCCCCGGTCACCAGCATCGCGCCCACGAGGCTGCGCACCATCGCCTGGCAGAACGCATCGGCCTGGACGGTGGCGACCAGGACCCCGTCGGGGTCGCGCCGCCAGTCCAGCCGGGTCACCTCCCGCAGCGTGGTGGCGTTCTCCTTGCGCCGGCAGTACGCGGCGAAGTCACGCTCCCCCACCAGCCCCTTCGCGGCGGCGTTGAGCAGGTCCAGGTCCAGCCGCTTCGGCCAGGCCAGGACCTCGTGCCGGCGCAGCGGCTCGGCGCCGAACGGGGCATCGGTCACCCGGTACTCGTAGCGGCGGAAGGTCGCCGAGAACCGGGCGTCGAAGCCGGTTGGCACCTCGGTCATCGCCCGTACCCGCACGTCGGTGGGGAGCAGCCGGGCCAACCGACGCAGCAGCGTGCCCTCCCGGTCACGCCAGACGACGGTGGGCAGGTCGAGGTGGCAGACCTGGCCGGTGGCGTGCACCCCGGCATCGGTCCGCCCGGCCACGGTCAGCCCAGTCGCCACACCGGCCCCCAGGACCAGGTCCAGGTTCTGCACGAGCACGCCGGCCACGGTCCGCCGGGTCGGCTGGGCCGCCCAGCCCGAGAATCCGGTGCCGTCGTACGAGACGTCCAGCCGCAGCCGAATCCGCTCGTCCACCTCGTACCTCCTCCTGACGGGGTCGGGCCCGGCACCCCCGAAGGGATGCCGGGCCCGGCGATGCCTGAGATCAGGCCTTGGGCTCGGAAGCCTCGTCGCTGTCCTCGCGGGCGGTGTCGGTGTCACCGGACGCCGACACCGGCGGCTCGGCGTCCTGGTCGCCGGACTTCGCCTGCGGGGTCTCCTCCGCGGGGGCGAGCGCCTCGACCTTGTCCTGCTGCGCGGCCTTGCGACCGGCGGTCTTCCGGTTCGCCTTCGGCTCCGCGACCTGGAGCTCCTCGACCAGCTCGATGATCGCCATCGGAGCGTTGTCGCCCTTGCGCGGGCCGGTCTTCACGATCCGGGTATAGCCACCTGGGCGGTTGGCGTACCGGGGCGCGATCTGGTCGAACAGGGAGTAGACCACGTCCTTGTCCTTGACGACGCCCAGCACCCGCCGCCGCGCGGCGAGGTCGCCCCGCTTGGCCTTGGTGATGAGCTGCTCGGCCAGCGGACGCAACCGCCGGGCCTTCGTCTCGGTGGTCTTGATCTTGCCGTGCTGGAACAGCGCGGTGGCCAGATTGGCCAGCATCAGCCGCTCGTGCGCGGGGCTGCCGCCGAGGCGGGGGCCCTTGGTGGGCGTGGGCATGCTTGGTGCTCCTCAGGTGTGGCGGCAGCGCGGACTAGAGCTGCTCGGTCTCGCGGTAGTCGTCGGTGTCGTAGTCGGCCTCGCCGAAGGCGTCCACAACGTTCGCCGGGTCGAAGTTCGGAGCCGAGTCCTTCAGCCCGAGACCCATCCCGGCGAGCTTCATCTTGACCTCGTCGATCGACTTCTGACCGAAATTCCGGATGTCGAGGAGGTCGGCCTCGGTGCGCCCGATGAGCTCACCAACGGAGTTGATGCCCTCGCGCTTGAGGCAGTTGTAGGAGCGGACGGTGAGGTCCAGCTCCTCGATCGGCAGAGCCAGGTCCGCCGCCAGCTGAGCGTCCTGCGGGGACGGCCCGATGTCGATGCCCTCGGCGGTCTCGTCCAGCTCCCGGGCCAGCCCGAAGAGCTCCACCAGCGTCGAACCGGCGGAGGCCAGCGCGGTGCGCGGGCCCATCGACGGCTTGGTCTCGACGTCGATGATCAGCCGGTCGAAGTCGGTCCGCTGCTCGACCCGGGTCGCCTCGACGCGGTACGTCACCTTCAGCACCGGCGAGTAGATCGAGTCGACCGGGATCCGGCCGATCTCGGCGCCGGCCTGCTTGTTCTGCGCCGCGGTCACGTAGCCGCGACCCCGCTCGACGGTCAGCTCCATGTCGAGCCGGCCCTTGCCGTTGAGGGTGGCGAGCTTCAGGTCCGGGTTGTGCACCGAGACGCCGGCCGGGGGCTGGATATCACCCGCAGTCACGTCGCCCGGGCCCTGCTTGCGCAGGTACATGCTGACCGGCTCGTCGTGCTCGGAGCTGACGCACAGCTCCTTGATGTTCATGACGAGCTCGACCACGTCCTCCTTGACACCGGGGATCGTGGTGAACTCGTGCAACACGCCGTCGATCTTGATGGAGGTGATCGCCGCGCCCGGGATCGACGACAGCAGCGTGCGCCGAAGCGAGTTGCCCAGGGTGTAGCCGAAGCCCGGCTCCAGCGGCTCGATGGTGAACCGGGAACGGGTATCGTTGATCGACTCTTCGGACAGAGACGGTCGCTGGCTGATGAGCATGTCTTCTCTTCTCTTCCGGGACGCCCGCTATTTGACGTCCGCGACACAAACTGTTCCGGTGGCCCGCCCCGTAGGGCGGACCACCGCAACGAGCCCGACTACTTGGAGTAGAGCTCGACGATCAGCTGTTCCTGGACCTGGGTGTCGATCACCTGACGGGCCGGGAGCGAGTGCACGAGAACCTTCATCTGGCTCGGGATCGCCTCCAGCCATGCCGGGACCGACTTCGAGCCGGCCTGAGCCTGCGCCACGATGAACGGGGTGAGCTCCTTGCTCTTGCCCCGCACCTCGATGATGTCGTGCTCCTTGACCCGGTACGACGGGATGTCGACCTTCTTGCCGTTCACCGTGAAGTGACCGTGCTTGACCAGCTGACGGGCCATGTCCCGGGAGTGGGCGAAGCCCGCCCGGTAGACCACGTTGTCCAGCCGCGACTCGAGGATCTGCAGGAGGACCTCACCGGTCTTGGCCTGCTTGCCAACGGCTTCCTCGTAGTAACCGCGGAACTGCTTCTCCAGCACGCCGTACACGCGGCGGGCCTTCTGCTTCTCACGGAGCTGGAGCAGGTACTCCGTCTCCTTCGTGCGACCGCGGCCGTGCTGCCCGGGCGGGAACGGCCGGGACTCGAACGGGCACTTCGGTCCATCGCACTTGCTGCCCTTGAGGAACAGCTTCATCTTCTCCCGCCGGCAACGGCGGCAGTCAGCACCGGTATAACGAGCCATCTCTCTCTAACCTCTCAGACCCGGCGACGCTTCGGCGGACGGCACCCGTTGTGCGGCTGCGGCGTGACGTCGGAGATCTGACCGACCTCCAGCCCGACGGCCTGCAGCGAACGGATGGCGGTCTCCCGGCCGGAGCCGGGGCCCTTGACGAACACGTCGACCTTGCGCATGCCGTGCTCCATCGCCCGACGCGCCGCGGCCTCGGCGGCCAGCTGCGCGGCGAACGGGGTCGACTTGCGGGAGCCCTTGAAGCCCACCTGGCCCGCGGAGGCCCAGGAGATGACCGCACCGGTCGGGTCCGTGATGGACACGATGGTGTTGTTGAAGGTGCTCTTGATGTGCGCCTGCCCGTGGGCGACGTTCTTGCGTTCCTTGCGCCGGACCTTCTTGACGGCGGCTCCGGCACGAGCCTTCGGTGGCATAAGTCTGTGCGCTCCTAGTTACTTCTTGCCGGGCTTCTTCTTGCCCGCGACGGTCCGCTTCGGGCCCTTGCGGGTCCGCGCGTTGGTCCGGGTCCGCTGGCCACGCACTGGCAGGCCCCGGCGATGCCGGATACCCGCGTAGCAGCCAATCTCGACCTTGCGGCGGATGTCAGCGGCGACCTCGCGGCGCAGGTCGCCTTCAACCTTGTAGTTGCCCTCGATGTGGTTGCGGAGCTGGACCAGCTCCTCGTCCGTGAGGTCCCGAGCGCGCTTGTCCGGCGAGATGCCGGTGGCAGCGAGCGTCTCCAGGGCGCGGGTACGACCGACCCCGAAGATGTAAGTGAGCGCGATCTCCATCCGCTTTTCGCGGGGAAGATCCACGCCGGCTAGACGTGCCATGTGCGGGCGTACTCCTTGTGGTGTGCTGCGGAGGTCTGAACCCGCCCCACCCCGCTCCGGTCGCCGGCCCGGCGCCGAGGCGCCGGGAGGAACGACCGCTGCCCGAGCGGGCCCCGGCCTCCGACCGGGGGTCAACCACGCAGGGGTACGCGCTACGCGCACCGCTCGCGGGCTGGAACGAGCTTGATGATGTGTTGAGCTGGACCTGCGGCCCGGGCTGGTTCGGCCGGCCGTGAAAATCACGGTCGGTCGGACTGGTTCAGCCCTGGCGCTGCTTGTGGCGCGGGTCGCTACAGATGACCATGACCCGGCCGTGCCGACGGATCACCCGGCACTTGTTGCAGATCCTCTTGACGCTCGGCTTGACCTTCACGGTTGCCTTACTTCCCATCTGGCCCGGAGGCGCGACAACGCGCGACGCCGGACGTCGAAGACGGACACGGGGACTTACCCGGCCGCCGTCAGGTCGCTTACTTGTAGCGGTAGACGATGCGCCCGCGAGTCAGGTCGTACGGCGAAAGTTCGACGACGACCCGGTCCTCCGGCAGGATACGGATGTAGTGCTGCCGCATCTTGCCACTGATGTGAGCCAGCACCTTGTGACCGTTCGCGAGCTCCACCCGGAACATAGCGTTCGGCAGGGGCTCGACGACCCGACCCTCGATCTCGATGGCTCCGTCTTTTTTCGGCATGTCCTCCGCTGTCCTGACGTCGGTTACTCCGGACGGCCCACAACGTCTTACACGGGCCCACCGATCAAGATCAGAGTGCCCGCGCCAGCCGCGGCTCCGACTCCCACCGAAGCGCAGGATGGGCATGCCGGAGTGGACGCTGTGCGCCGATCAGCAAGTCTACGCTCGCCTACGGGTTGCCGCCAACCCGGGTACGAATCGGTGCGTCGAACCGGACCGATCCGGCCATGCTACGCCGCGGCGTCGGCCCCGCCCCGTCGACGTTCCGGCCCGTCGGCCGACAGCTCCCCCGTCCGCCCCCGACGCCCCTGGCCGGCCGAGGGCTCCCGGTCCGGGCGGTGCTCCTCCCCCGCCGGCGACTCCTCCTCCTGGCCGGGGCTCCCCTCCCCGGGCGGCAGCTCGAGTCGCTGGCGTTCCTCGGCGGCGGCAGCCAGCTTCCGCGCCCGCTTGCGGGCCCGCTTCGCGAGCCGCCGCTCCTGCTCCGCCGTCCACCGCCGCGGCTCCCCGGAGGTGAGGCCGCTGACCGTGCGCACCAGGAGCATGGCCCCCCACGGCCCGGCCACCCAGACGGGCCAGAAGTAGAGCAGATCGGTGGCGAGAATCGAGGTCGCCGCCCAGACGGTCACCACGATCGCGACCGCCCGCAGGTACGGAAGCCAGACCTCGGCCAGCCACCGGGCGGTCACCGACGACCGGGAACTTTCCACCGCCGCCGAGGCCGCCGCCGGGACGAGTTCCGACGCTGCCGGGGCGGCCGGCGCCGGCAGATCGGCCACCAGCGCGTCCAGCTCGCCGTACGTACGCGCCGTGTACGCCCGCTGCAACCGCTCGTCGTACTCGTGCAGATCGAGCCGGCCCTCGTCGACGGCGCTCCGCAGCCGGTCCGCCACTGTCTGCCGGTCCTCGTCGGCGGCCCGCATTACGTCGCGTCCCTCCATGCCCGCAAGCATGGCACCGTCCCACCACCACCGGCTCCTCGCACCGAGCCGGAGCCGGAGCCGAGCGGGAACCGACGACTACCCGCACTCGTCGCTCCAGAGCGGGCCTACGGCGGGCCGGAGCCATCCGCCGGTTGTCCGGGGGCCTCCGAGGCATCGGGAGGCCGCAACCCGGGCCTCAGGCGGGGCGGTGGGAGCCGCGAACGGGCCGCAGGACCGGATGCGGGCGGCCGGCGCGACGCGGCGGAGGGCTCAGCGGGTCGGCGAGTCCGCGGGCTGACGGGAGGTGACCAACTCGCCGAGTTTGGCCCGGCCGCCGTCCGGCGCGGTCAGCACCCAGACGCCGTCCGGGAGCAACGCCATCGTGTGCTCGACGTGCACCGCCATCGAGCGGTCCCGGGTCACCACGGTCCAGCCGTCGGCCAGCTCGACCGTCCGCGGCGAGCCCATCGTGATCATCGGCTCGATCGCCAGCGCCATGCCCGGCACCAGGCGCGGGCCCTTGCCGGGCCGACCGTGGTTGAGCACGTGCGGGTCCTGGTGCATCTCCGTGCCGATGCCGTGCCCGCCGTACCCGTCGACGATGCCGTACCGGCCACCCTTGCGCACGGCGGTCTCCACCGCGTGCGAGATGTCCGTGAGCCGGCCCTTGCCGCTGGCCGCACCGCGCGCCGCGGCGGTGATCCCGGCCCACATCGAGGCCTCGGCCACCTCCGCCATCCGCAGCAGCGCCGGGGCGACCTCCCCCACACCGACCGTGATCGCAGCGTCGCCGTGCCAGCCGTTCAGCACCGCCCCGCAGTCGATCGAGATCAGATCGCCCTCACGGAGCACCTGACCGGGCGACGGTATGGCGTGCACCACCTGCTCGTTGACCGAGGAGCAGATCGAGGCCGGAAAGCCGTGGTAGCCCTTGAACGAGGGGGCCGCCCCGGCCGCGCGGATCGTCGACTCGGCGATCGCGTCCAGCTCGGCGGTGCTCACCCCGGGGGCGACCGCCTCCCGCATCCGACGCAGCGCCTCGGCGACCACCAGCCCGGCGGCGCGCATCAACTCGATCTGGTCGGGGGTCTTCAGCTGGATGTCCAGCTGGGGACGACGCATGGAGCGGTACCTTTCGTCGCGCGGAACAGCGGGGTACGTGGGACGTACCCCGCTGTTCGCACTCTATCCGCCGGAGTCCCGGCAGTCGTCAGCCGCCGTACGAGCGCAGGGCGTCGATGGCGCGGACGGTGACGTCCTCCACCGGGCCGGTGGCGTCGATGCCCACCAGCTTGCCCTGGGCGCCGTAGAAGTCCACCAGCGGCGCGGTCTTCTCGGCGTACTCCCGCAGCCGGGCGGCGATGGTCTCCGGCTTGTCATCGTCACGCTGGAACAGCTCCGCGCCGCAGCGGTCGCAGATGCCCTCCCTGGTCGTCGCGTCGAACTCGACGTGCCAGATCTTGCCGCAGCCGCGACAGGTACGCCGGCCGGAGAGCCGCCGGATCACCTCGTCGTCGTCGACGACCAGTTCCAGCACCAGCTCCAACGCGGTGTCGAGGTCGGCCAGGAGCTTGTCCAACGCGGCAGCCTGCGGAGTGGTGCGCGGGAAGCCGTCGAGCAGGAAGCCCTCGCCCGCGTCCGGCTCGGCGAGCCGGTCCCGGACCATGTTGATGGTCACCTCGTCCGGAACCAGCTTGCCGGCGTCCATGTAGCGCTTGGCCTCAACGCCCAGCGGCGTGCCCTGGGAGACATTCGCCCGGAAGATGTCACCGGTCGAGATCTTCGGCACCGAGAGGTGAGCGGCGATGAACTCCGCCTGTGTGCCCTTGCCCGCACCCGGCGGGCCAACCAGAACGAGTCGCATCTACCGCAGGAACCCTTCGTAGTTCCGCTGCATGAGTTGGCTCTCGATCTGCTTCACGGTCTCCAGACCGACGCCGACCATGATGAGCACAGCGGTGCCGCCGAACGGGAAGTTCTGGAACTGCTGGTTGTTCAGCCAGATGAAGAAGAAGTTCGGCAGGACCGCCACGATGCCCAGGTAGAGCGCGCCAGGCAGGGTGATCCGGCTGAGGATGAAGTCGAGGTAGTCGGCGGTCGGCTTGCCGGGGCGGATGCCCGGCACGAAGCCGCCGTACTTCTTCATGTTGTCCGCGACCTCGGTCGGGTTGAACGTGATCGAGACGTAGAAGTACGTGAAGAAGATGATCAACATGAAGTAGAGCACGATGTGCGCCGGGCTCGACGGGTCGACCACATTGTTCTGGATCCAGGCCTGGGTCTTGCCCGGGTTGTTCTGGTCGAAGAACTGGAGCGCCAGCTGCGGCAGGTACAGCAGCGACGAGGCGAAGATGACCGGGATGACACCCGCCTGGTTGACCTTCAGCGGGATGTAGGTCGAGGTGCCGCCGTACATCCGCCGGCCGATCATCCGCTTGGCGTACTGCACCGGGATCCGGCGCTGCGCCTGCTCGATGAAGGTGACTGCGGTGATGACCACCAGGACCAGCGCGAGCACCAGGAAGAACTTGCCCCAGCCCTGCTGAGTCTTGATCTTCCAACCCTCGGCGGGCAGACGCGCCGCGATCGAGGTGAAGATCAGCACCGACATGCCGTTGCCGACGCCCCGGTCGGTGATCAGCTCGCCGAGCCACATCACCATGCCCGTGCCTGCGGTCATCGTCATGACCAGGATGCTCAGCGTCAGCCAGTTCGGGATGCCGGTGCCCTCGGGGACGATCGGGAACTGGTCGCACTTGTTCTGGAAGAGCTGCCCGGAGCGGGCCAGCGCCACGAACGCCGACGACTGGAGGATGCCCAGGCCGAGGGTGAGGTAGCGGGTGTACTGAGTGATCTTCGCCTGGCCGGCCTGACCCTCCTTGCGGAGCTGCTCCAACCGTGGGATGACCACGGTGAGCAGCTGCAGGATGATCGACGCGGTGATGTAGGGCATGATGCCCAGCGCGAAGACGGAGAGCTGGAGCAGCGCCCCGCCAGAGAAGAGGTCGAGCAGGTTCAGCACCCCAGTGTTCGCACCCTGGATGGTGTCGAGGCACTTCTGCACGTTGCCGTACGAGACGCCGGGGCTGGGCAGAGTCGCGCCGAGCCGGTAGACCGCGATGATGCCTACCGTGAACAGCAGCTTCTTGCGCAGGTCAGGCGTACGGAACGCACTGAGAAAGGCGGACAGCAACTTCTTCCTCCTGCGCGAGGCGGGCCGCCGGTAGTGGTCCCTGGCGGTCGGGGTGGGTGCCGGGCGAGTGCCCGATATCCATGCTGGGATGGGACTCTAACAGCCCGATCCCGGTCCGGGCAGGTGTGCCCGGCTACATAAACCGAATCCGATATTACCCGGTGCACACGTTCCCGGTAGACCACGGCGCCCGCCCAGTCATGGACAACTGAGCGGGCGCTGTGGTTCCTGCCCTACAGCTCGGTGACGGAGCCACCGGCAGCGGTGATCTTCTCCTTGGCCGACGCGCTGAAAGCCTGCGCCGACACCTGGAGGGAGACGCCGTTCAGGTCGCCGGTGCCGAGGACCTTGACCGGGTGGCCCTTGCGGACCGCCCCGGCCTCGACCAGCTCCAGCGGGCCGATCTGGCCGCCGTTCGGGAACAGTTCGGCGAGCTTGTCCAGGTTGACCACCTGGAAGACCACCTTGAACTTGTTCTTGAAGCCCTTCATCTTCGGCAGTCGCATGTGGATGGGCATCTGCCCGCCCTCGAACGCCGCCGAGATGTTCTTGCGGGCCTTGGAGCCCTTGGTACCGCGACCGGCGGTCTTGCCCTTGGAGCCCTCGCCGCGACCCACACGGGTCTTCGCGGTCTTGGCACCGGGCGCCGGGCGCAGGTGGTGGACCTTGATCGTCATTACTCGACCTCCTCGACCTTCACGAGGTGGTTGACCGCGAAGATCATGCCCCGGATCTCCGGCCGGTCTTCCTTGACCACCACGTCGTTGATCCGCTTGAGACCGAGCGAACGCAGCGACTCACGCTGGTTGTGCTTGGTCCCGATCACGGACCGGAGCTGGGTGACCTTCAGGCGAGCCATCAGGATGCCACCCCCGCCCGCGACGCCAGCATGGCGGCCGGCGCAACGTCCTCGACCGGCAGGCCACGGCGGGCCGCGACGGCCTCCGGGGACTCAAGCCCCTTCAGCGCCGCCACCGTGGCGTGCACGATGTTGATCGGGTTCGACGAGCCAAGGCTCTTGGAGAGCACGTCGTGGATACCCGCGCACTCCAGCACGGCACGCACCGGGCCACCGGCGATGACGCCCGTACCGGCCGAGGCCGGCTTGAGCAGCACCACACCTGCGGCGGCCTCACCCGTGATCGGGTGCGGGATCGAGTGACCGATCCGCGGCACCTTGAAGAAGTGCTTCTTGGCCTCCTCGACACCCTTGGCGATCGCCGCGGGCACCTCCTTGGCCTTTCCGTAGCCCACGCCGACGGTGCCGTCGCCGTCGCCAACGATCACCAGGGCGGTGAAGCTGAAGCGACGACCACCCTTCACGACCTTGGCGACCCGGTTGATCGCGACGACCCGCTCGAGGTGCGGGGTCTTCTCGACGGGCGCGTTTCCGCGGCCGCCCTCACGGCGGTTGTCGCGGCGACCACCCTCGTTGCCACCGGACCCGCCGCCACGGCGCTGTTGACCTGGCATCAGCAGCCTTCCTCTCTCTCGTGACGGGGTTTCTAGAACTCGAGCCCGGCTTCGCGGGCGGCATCGGCAAGCGCGGCGACCCGCCCCGCGTACCGGTTGCCACCGCGGTCGAAGACGACCTTCGAGACGCCGGCGGCCTTGGCACGCTCGGCGAGTAGGGCGCCCACCTTGCCTGCCAGGGCGCTCTTGTCGCCCTCGGTGCCGCGCAGCGAGCCGTCCAGGGTCGAGGCCGACGCCAGGGTGTGCCCCTTGGTGTCGTCCACGATCTGGGCGACCATGTGCCGCAGCGATCGGGTGACGACCAGGCGCGGACGCTCGGCGGTTCCGCTGACGTTCTTGCGGACCCGGAAGTGTCGACGCGCACGGCCGATGGCGCGCTTGGCGGCAACGCCGCGGCGGCGCTTGAGCAGCGTGGCGCTCACTTCTTACCTGCCTTTCCGGCCTTGCGGCGGATGATCTCGCCCTGGTACTTGACGCCCTTGCCCTTGTAGGGCTCCGGCGGGCGGATCTTCCGGATGTTGGCGGCGACCTCGCCGACCTGCTGCTTGTCGATGCCGGCCACGTGGAACACGGTCGGCTTCTCGACCGTGAAGGTGATGCCGTCCGGCGCGGGGACCAGCACCGGGTGCGAGAACCCGAGCGCGAACTCCAGGTCCTTGCCCTTGGCCGTGACCCGGTAACCGGTGCCGGCGATCTCCAGGCTCTTGCGGTAGCCCTCGGTCACACCGACGATCATGTTGGCGACCAAGGTACGGCTCAGGCCGTGCAGCTCCTTGGCCTTGCGCTCGTCGTTCGGCCGGTTAACGTGCAGCTGGCCGTCCTCGGCCCGCTCCGCGGTGATCGGCTCGGCGAGGGTATGTGCCAGCTCGCCCTTCGGGCCCTTGACCTTGACGGTCTGGCCGTCGATCGTGATGTCGACGCCGGCGGGCACCGGGATCAACTTACGTCCAATACGCGACATTTCTACCTGTCTCCCGTTACCAGACGAAGGCGAGGACTTCCCCGCCAACGCTCCGCTTGCGGGCCTGCCGGTCGGTGAGCAGCCCCTGGGACGTCGAAATGATCGCCACGCCCAGCCCGCCGAGCACCCGCGGGAGCCCGTCCGACTTGGCGTACACCCGGAGACCGGGCTTGGACACACGCTTGATGCCGGCCAGGCTCCGCTCGCGGCTCTGGCCGTACTTCAGCTCGACGACCAGTCGCTTGCCTACGGCGCCCTCTTCGGGCTCCTCGACCGACCAGGTGGCGATGTAACCCTCGGTCTTCAGGACCTCGGCGATGTTCGCCTTGATCTTGGAATAGGGCATCGTCACCTGGTCGTGGTACGCCTGGTTGGCGTTACGCAGACGCGTGAGCATGTCTGCGATCGGGTCGGTCATCGTCATGGATTTCGTCAGCCTTTCTCGCCGGGGTTCCCGGGGCGGTGAGCCCCGGGCCTACGGCGAAGAGCAATACGTGATCGGTGCAAGGGAGCCCCGGCCTGCAGCCGGAGCGCGGTCGCCCTTACCAGGATGCCTTGGACACGCCCGGCAGTTCACCGCGGTGGGCCATCTGCCGGATGCAGATCCGGCAGAGACCGAACTTGCGGTAGACCGCCTTGGGGCGCCCGCACCGCTGGCAGCGGGTGTACGCGCGAACCGAGAACTTCGGCTTCGCAGCCGCCTTGAGGATCAGCGCCTTCTTGGCCATTCTCAGTTCTCCTTGAACGGGAAGCCCAGGAGCTTGAGCAGCGCCCGGCCATCGTCGTCGGTCGTGGCGGTCGTGACCACCGTGATGTCCATGCCCCGCTGACGATCGATCTTGTCCTGGTCGATCTCGTGGAACACCGACTGCTCGGTCAGACCGAACGTGTAGTTGCCGTGCCCGTCGAGCTTGCGCCCGTCCAGACCGCGGAAGTCGCGGATACGTGGCAGCGCGATCGACAGCAGCCGGTCCAGGAACTCCCACATCCGGTCGCCGCGAAGGGTGACCTTCGCACCGATCGGCATGCCCTCGCGGAGCTTGAACTGCGCGATGGACTTGGTCGCCCGCCGCACCTGAGGCTTCTGGCCGGTGATGGTGGCCAGGTCGCGGACGGCGCCGTCGATCAGCTTCGCGTCCCGGGCGGCCTCGCCGACACCCATGTTGACGACGATCTTGACCAGCCGCGGCACCTGCATGGGGTTGCCGTAACTGCGCTGCTCCTGCAGCTTGGCCACGATCTCGTTGCGGTACCGCTCCTTGAGGCGCGGCATGGTCTTGGTTTCGGTAGCCGTGCTCATCACAGGTCCTTACCGGTGCTACGCGCGATGCGGACCTTCTGGCCGTTGTCGTCGAATCGGTACCCGACGCGGGTCGGGTTCCCCTCGGAGTCCAGGACCTGCACGTTGGAGACGTGGATCGGGGCTTCCTGGGTGACGATGCCACCGGTCTTGGCGCCACGCTGGGTGGTGCTGATACGGGTGTGCTTCTTTACCCGGTTCACGCCCTCGACCAGGATCTTGTCCTGCCGCGGGTAGGCCGTGATGACCTTGCCCTTGGCACCCTTGTCCCTACCGGCGATGATGACGACCGTGTCGCCCTTCTTGACCTTCACGGTCACAACACCTCCGGCGCGAGGGAAATGATCTTCATGAACCGCTTGTCCCGCAGCTCCCGACCCACCGGGCCGAAGATACGGGTACCGCGCGGGTCCCCGCCGTCCTTGATGATGACGGCGGCGTTCTCATCGAAACGAATGTACGAGCCGTCCGGCCGCCGACGCTCCTTGGCGGTGCGGACGATAACGGCCTTGACCACATCGCCCTTCTTCACACCGGCACCCGGGATCGCGTCCTTGACCGTGGCCACGATGACGTCGCCGATGCTCGCGTAGCGCCGACCGGAGCCACCGAGGACCCGGATGCACAGGATCTCCCGGGCACCCGTGTTGTCGGCGACGCGCAGTCGCGACTCCTGCTGAATCACGTCTATCTCCTATGTCTGCCGGTTCTCCGGCCGCTTGCCGCGGCCGGAGCCTGGCGGAACCTGCGCCCGGCTGAAGCCGGGCGAGATCGAGCCTTCGCTACTTGGCCTTTTCCAGGATCTCCACGATCCGCCAACGCTTGGTGGCGGACAGCGGCCGGGTCTCCATGATCGTGACCCGGTCGCCGATGCCGGCGGCGTTCTGCTCGTCGTGCACCTTCAGCTTGCGGGTACGGCGCATGATCTTGCCGTACAGCGCGTGCCTGACCCGGTCCTCGACCTCGACCACGACGGTCTTGTCCATTTTATCGCCGACCACGAGGCCCTCACGCACCTTCCGGCGGGCCCGCTCGTCGGCGGTGGTGGTGTTCTCGCTCATGATGCAGTCACCTCAGTCGGCGCGGCCGAGAGACCCAGCTCGCGCTCACGCATGATCGTGTAGATCCGGGCGATCTCCCGGCGGATGACCTGCAACCGCCGGTTGTTGTCCAGCTGCCCGGTTGCGCCCTGCACGCGGAGGTTGAACAGCTCCGCCTTGGCCTCGCGCAGCTTCGTGACCAGCTCCTCGTCGGAGTGCTCACGCAGCTCGGAGGCCTTAACGCCCGCTGCCATCAGGATTCACCCACTTCGCGCGTAACAATTCGGCACTTCATTGGGAGCTTGTGGATCGCGCGACGCATAGCCTCTCGCGCGATCTGCTCGTTGGGAAAGGACATCTCGAAGAGAATCCGTCCCGGCTTCACGTTGGCGACCCACCACTCGGGCGAGCCCTTGCCGGAACCCATCCGGGTCTCGGCCGGCTTCTTGGTCAGGGCCTGGTCGGGGAAGATCTGGATCCAGACCTTACCGCCACGCTTGATGTGGCGGGTCATCGCGATACGCGCCGACTCGATCTGCCGGTTGGTCACGTACGCCGGCTCTAGAGCCTGGATCCCGAACTCGCCGAACACCACGCGGTTGCCACCCTTGGACGCGCCACTGCGGTCCGGGTGGTGCGGCTTGCGGAAGCCCTTCGGGGGCTTGCGCGGCATCAGCATCTGTCAGCCCTCCTGCTGCGTTTCTGCCGGCTGAGTAGCGGCCGGAGCGGACGCGGTCGCGGCGAGAGCACCGGCGTCAACCGGCTCGCCGCTCGGCGTCTCGGCCTGCTGCGCGATGGTGGTCGCAGCAGCCCGGCCGGCCTCGGTGCCACCGGCGGTCGTACCGGACGAGCCGGACCGGCCGCGGCGCGGCCGCTCGGGGCGGTCGCCACGGTCACGGCGCGGACGCGACGGCGCCTCGGCCGGGGTCTCCCGACCCGGAACCGCGTCACCCTTGTAGATCCACACCTTCACGCCGATGCGGCCGAAGGTGGTACGGGCCTCGAAGAAGCCGTACTCGATGTTGGCCCGCAGCGTGTGCAGCGGAACCCGACCCTCGCGGTAGAACTCCGTCCGGCTCATCTCGGCGCCGCCGAGGCGACCCGAGACCTGAACCCGGATGCCCTTGCAGACCGGGTTCTTCATCGCCGACTGCATCGCCTTGCGCATCGCCCGACGGAAGCTGACCCGGCTGGAGAGCTGCTCGGCGACGCCCTGGGCAACCAGT
Source organism: Micromonospora sp. RTGN7 (assembly GCF_033804645.1). NCBI lineage: Bacteria > Bacillati > Actinomycetota > Actinomycetes > Micromonosporales > Micromonosporaceae > Micromonospora > Micromonospora sp. RTGN7. The sequence continues at coordinate 257,336 of NZ_JAPZLF010000006.1, forward strand.
TGCGCGTCCGACTCGGGGTTCTTCACCTCGATGATGTTCAGCTGCACCTGCTTACCGGTGAGCTTCTCCAACTCGCCGCGGATCCGGTCGGCCTCCGCACCCTTACGGCCGATGACAATGCCCGGCCGGGCGGTGTGGATGTCGACGCGGACCCGGTCCCGGGTGCGCTCGATGTCGACCTTGGAGATGCCGGCGCGCTCGAGCCCCTTGGACATCATTCGGCGAATCTTGACGTCCTCGCCGATGTAGTCCTTGTAGAGCTTGTCCGCGAACCAGCGGGACTTCCAGTCGGTCGAGATGCCGAGCCGGAACCCAGTGGGGTGAACCTTCTGACCCATTACTCGGCACCCTCCGTCTTGCTATCCGTCTCAGCGGTCTCTGCCTGCTGCGCCGGCGCGGCCTTCTTCGCCGCTGCCTTCTTCGGCGCGGCCGGCGCGACCGCCTCGACCGCCACGGTGATGTGGCACGTCCGCTTGCGGATCCGGTACGCCCGGCCCTGAGCCCGCGGCCGGAACCGCTTCATCGTCGGGCCCTCGTCCACGAACGCCTCGCTGACGAGCAGCGCATCGGGGTCCAGCCGCTCGTTGTTCTCCGCGTTGGCAATCGCGCTCGCGAGCACCTTGTACACCTGCTCGCTCGCAGCCTGCGGCGCGAACTGCAGCACCGTAAGCGCCTCCTTCGCGGGCAGGCCGCGGACGAGGTTGACCACCCGGCGCGCCTTCATCGGCGAGATGCGCACGTGCCGCGCAATCGCCCGCGCGCCCGGCAGCACCGGAGCGTCGCCCTTTCCTGGCATCGCTGTAACCCCTTGTTCCTCTATCCGTATGCCCGCGGCGTCAGCGCCGGCGGCTCTTCCGGTCGTCCTTCTCGTGACCCTTGAACGTGCGGGTCAGCGCGAACTCGCCGAGCTTGTGCCCGACCATCGCCTCGGTGACGAACACCGGGACGTGCTTGCGTCCGTCATGCACGGCGATCGTGTGACCGAGCATGTCGGGGATGATCGTCGAGCGCCGCGACCAGGTCTTGATTACGTTCTTCGAGCCCTTGTCGTTCTGCGTCTCCACCTTCTTGAGCAGGTGGTCGTCGACGAACGGGCCCTTCTTCAGGCTGCGAGGCATGTCTTATCTCCCTCAGCCGCGCTTACGCGTGGCGTAGCGGCGGCGAACGATCAGCCGGTCACTCGGCTGGCCCTTGCGACGGGTGCGGCCCTCGGGCTTACCCTGCGGGTTGACCGGGTGACGGCCACCGGAGGTCTTACCCTCACCACCACCGTGCGGGTGGTCGACCGGGTTCATGGCGACGCCACGGACGGTCGGGCGCCTGCCCTTCCACCGCATCCGGCCGGCCTTGCCCCAGTTGATGTTCGACTGGTCGGCGTTGCCGATCTCGCCGACGCTCGCGCGGCAGCGCACGTCGACCCGCCGGATCTCGCCGGACGGCAGACGGAGGGTGGCGTACGCGCCCTCCCGGCCGAGCAGCTGGACGCCGACGCCGGCCGAGCGGGCCATCTTGGCGCCGCCACCCGGACGAAGCTCCACGTTGTGGATCGTCGTACCGACCGGGATGTTACGCAGCGGCAGGTTGTTGCCCGGCTTGATGTCGGCACCCGGACCGGACTCGACGGCGTCGCCCTGCTTCAGGTCCTTCGGCGCGATGATGTATCGCTTCTCGCCGTCGGCGTAGTGCAGCAGCGCGATGCGCGCGGTGCGGTTCGGGTCGTACTCGATGTGGGCGACCTTCGCCGGGATACCGTCCTTGTCGACCCGCTTGAAGTCGATCAGACGGTACTGGCGCTTGTGACCACCACCGTGGTGCCGCGTGGTGATCCGGCCGTGGGCGTTACGCCCGCCCTTCTTCGGCAGCGGAGCCAGCAGCGACTTCTCAGGCGTCGACCGAGTGATCTCGGCGAAGTCGGCGACGCTGGAGCCACGACGGCCCGGCGTCGTCGGCTTGTATTTACGGATAGCCATTGTCTACACCCCTCAGCTGACCGGGCCGCCGAAGGCCTCGATACGGTCACCGTCAGCCAGCTTCACGATCGCCCGCTTGGTCGCCTTGCGCTGACCGAAGCCGGTCTTGGTGCGCTTGCGCTTACCCTGGCGGTTGAGCGTGTTGACCGTCAGGACGCGGACGTTGAAGATCTGCTGAATAGCGATCTTGATCTCGGTCTTGTTCGCGTCCGGGTGCACCAGGAAGGTGTACCAGTTCCGGTTCAGCTCGCTGTAGCTCTTCTCCGAGACGACCGGCGCGAAGATTACGTCACGCGGATCGGCGATCGTGCTCACTTGCCACCCTCCTCGGTGGTCTCGGCGGGCTCGGTCGCCCGGCCGACTACCGTCGGCAGCCCCAGGAACTCGTCCAGGGCGTCCTTGGTGAAGACCACGTCGTCGGCCACCAACACGTCGTACGTGTTGAGCTGGCCGGCCTCGATCAGGTGCACCCGCGGCTCGTTGCGCAGCGACACCCAGTTCAGCTCGTCGGTGCTGCTCAGCACGACCAGGGCCCGACGGGCCTCGGTCAGCTTGACCAGCGTGGCCAGGGCGGCCTTGGTCGACGGCTTCTCGCCCGAGACGAACGCCTCGACGACGTGCACCTGGCCGGCGCGGGCCCGGTCGGAGAGGGCCCCGCGCAGGGCGGCGACCTTCATCTTCTTCGGGGTGCGCTGGCTGTAGTCACGCGGCACCGGGCCGTGAACCACGCCGCCGCCGGCGAACTGCGGGGCGCGGATCGAGCCCTGACGGGCGCGACCGGTGCCCTTCTGCTTGTACGGCTTCCTGCCGCCGCCGGCGACCTCGCCGCGGGTCTTGACCTTGTGCGTGCCCTGCCGGGCCGCCGCGAGCTGGGCCACCACGACCTGGTGCATCAGCGCGAGGTTCGCCTGGACGTCGAAGATGTCGGCCGGCAGCTCGACCGAGCCGCTCTTGGCGCCTTCGACGTTGAGGACGTCAACGGTGGTCACTTGGCCACACCGCCCTTCTTCACCTTGATCTTGGCCGCGGTGCGGACCAGGACCAGCGCGCCCTTCGGGCCGGGAATGGCACCGCGGACGAGCAGGAGGTTGTTCTCGGTGTCGATCGCCTGGACGGTCAGGTTCTGGACGGTGTAGCGCACGCCACCCATCCGGCCCGCCATCCGGGTGCCCTTGAAGACGCGACCCGGGGTGGCGCAGGCGCCGATCGAGCCGGGCGAGCGGTGCTTGCGCTCGACACCGTGGCTGGCGCGCAGACCGTGGAAGCCGTGCCGCTTCATCGGGCCGGCGTAGCCCTTGCCCTTGGTCCTGCCGGTGACGTCGATGCTGACGCCGACCGGGAACTCCTCGACCGTGACCTCTTGGCCCAGCGAGTAGTCCGCAGCGTCCATGGTGCGCAGCTCGACGATGTGCCGGCGCGGTGCCACGTCCGCCTTCGCGTAGTGCCCGCTGACCGGCTTCTTCACCTTGCGCGGGTCAATCGTGCCGTACGCCAACTGGACTGCGGAGTAACCGTCCTTGTCGGCGTTACGAACCTGGCTGATGACGCAGGGGCCGGCCTGAACCACGGTTACCGGAACAACGCGGTTGTTGTCCCAGACCTGGGTCATTCCGAGCTTCGCGCCCAGGATCCCCTTGACTTGCCTGTCCATTTGTCCGGTCCCTACAGCTTGATCTCGATGTCGACGCCAGCCGGCAGGTCGAGGCGCATGAGCGAGTCGACCGTCTTCGGAGTCGGGTCGATGATGTCGATCAGCCGCTTGTGCGTGCGCATCTCGAAGTGCTCGCGCGAGTCCTTGTACTTGTGCGGCGAGCGGATAACGCAGAAACGGTTGATCTCCGTGGGCAGCGGCACCGGGCCCGCGACCTGCGCCCCGGTGCGCGTCACCGTCTCGACGATCTTCCGAGCCGAGGAGTCGACGACCTCGTGGTCATAGGCCTTGAGCCGGATGCGGATCTTCTGTCCCGCCATGGTGGCTTCTGTTCCTTCTCTCGATGCCGCTGTGTTGCGGGCGCCTGCGCCGGCTGGCACAGGCCCACTTTCGCCGACCCCCGCGGTCGGGCGTGTCGCGCCCTCGGACCAGGCTCCGCCCCGGGACTCCGGAGCTCTACTGACCGCGCGGTGGGTCAGGACGCCGATCGCGTCACCACGACCCGGACGCCGTGCGAGGGTGGTTGGCCACCAAGGGCATGCCAACCACCCTACGCGCGAAGGTTCAACGACCCGGAGGTCCAGCGCGAACGCCGGACGCGGGCGACGAACTGTCGGTACGCAACCTGACTAGTATGCCCCACTACCGGCGGCGACGCTAATCGGGGTTACCCAGCTCACTTGATGATCTTGGTGACGCGACCCGCGCCGACCGTACGGCCACCCTCCCGGATCGCGAACTTGAGGTTGTCCTCCATCGCGATGGGCTGGATCAGGTTGACGGTCATCGTGGTGTTGTCGCCCGGCATGACCATCTCGGTGCCCTCGGGCAGCGTGACGACGCCGGTGACGTCCGTGGTCCGGAAGTAGAACTGCGGACGGTAGTTCTGGAAGAACGGGGTGTGCCGGCCGCCCTCCTCCTTGGAGAGGATGTAGACCGTCGCCTCGAACTCGGTGTGCGGGGTGTTGGAACCCGGCTTCACCACGACCATGCCGCGCTCGACCTCGTCGCGCTTGGTGCCACGCAGCAGCAGGCCGACGTTCTCGCCCGCGCGGGCGTCGTCCAGGGTCTTCCGGAACATCTCGATCGCGGTGACCTTGGTCTTGAAGCCCTTCTCCTTGATACCGACGAGCTCGACATCCTCGTTCGGCAGGAGAACGCCGCGCTCGACTCGACCGGTGACGACGGTGCCACGACCGGTGATCGTGAAGACGTCCTCGACCGGCATCAGGAACGGCTTGTCGATCTCGCGATCCGGCTGCGGGATCGCGGTGTCGACCGCGGCCATCAGCTCCAGGAGTCGACCGGTCCACTCGGGGTCGCCCTCGAGGGCCCTCAGCGCCGAGACCCGCACGACCGGCAGGTCGTCACCCGGGTACTCCTGCGAGGAGAGCAGCTCGCGGACCTCGAGCTCGACGAGCTCCAGGAGCTCCTCGTCGTCGACCATGTCGCTCTTGTTGAGCGCCACGACGATGTACGGCACACCGACCTGACGGGCCAGCAGCACGTGCTCACGGGTCTGCGGCATGGGGCCGTCGGTCGCCGCGACCACCAGGATCGCGCCGTCCATCTGGGCGGCACCGGTGATCATGTTCTTGATGTAGTCGGCGTGCCCGGGGCAGTCGACGTGTGCGTAGTGCCGCGACTCAGTCTGGTACTCGACGTGTGAGATCGAGATCGTGATGCCGCGGGCCTTCTCCTCCGGCGCCTTGTCGATCTGGTCGAACGGCGTGTAGGGGTTCAGGTCCGGGTACTGGTCGTGCAGCACCTTGGTGATGGCCGCCGTCAGCGTCGTCTTACCGTGGTCGATGTGACCAATGGTGCCGATGTTGACGTGCGGCTTAGTCCGCTCGAACTTAGCCTTCGCCACTGGTGTCCTCCTGTGGACTTCTTGGTTCATTCGCCCCGGTGCGCCAGGTCGGCGCTTAGGACTCTGTCGACAGCTTTTCCGGCCTTACGGCCGGAATGCTTGGTGGGTTCTGCGGCGGTGAAGCCTACAGGCCCGGTCTCACGCAGTCCGATCGAGGTGGCCGCGGGCGAGATGCCCTCCCGCGACCAGCCTCGGACCATCGATCATCAGATGAGCGTCACTCACCCGTCGCCTTGGCGATGATCTCCTTCGCCACGCTCTGCGGAACCTCGGCGTAGGAGTCGAACTGCATGCTGTAGCTAGCCCGGCCCTGGGTCTTCGACCGCAGGTCGCCGACGTAGCCGAACATCTCCGACAACGGCACCAGGGCCTTCACGATGCGGGCGCCGCTGCGCTCCTCCATCGCCTGGATGATGCCGCGGCGGGAGTTGAGGTCGCCGATGACGTCACCCATGTTCTCCTCAGGAGTGGTGACCTCAACAGCCATCATCGGCTCAAGCAACGCCGGGTCGGCCTTGCGGGCCGCGTCCTTCATCACCATCGAGCCGGCGATCTTGAATGCCATTTCCGACGAGTCGACCTCGTGGTACTGGCCGTCCAGCAGGGTCAGCTTGACACCGACCAGCGGGAAGCCGGCGAGGATGCCGTACTGCATGGCGTCCTGCGCACCCGCGTCCACCGACGGGATGAACTCCCGGGGGATGCGGCCACCGCTGACGGCGTTCGCGAACTCGTAGGTCGGCGAGTCGTTCTCCAGCGGCAGCGGCTCGATGCTCACGATGACCCGCGCGTACTGGCCAGAACCACCGGTCTGCTTCTTGTGGGTGTACTCGACCTTGTCCACCTTGCGGCGGATGGTCTCGCGGTACGCCACCTGCGGCTTGCCGACGTTGGCCTCGACGTTGAACTCACGCCGCATCCGGTCGACCAGAATGTCCAGGTGCAGCTCGCCCATACCGGAGATGACCGTCTGACCGGTCTCCTCGTCCAGCCGGACGCGGAAGGTCGGGTCCTCCTCAGCCAGCCGCTGGATGGCCGTACCCAGCTTCTCCTGGTCGGACTTGGTCTTCGGCTCGATCGCCACCGAGATGACCGGCTCCGGGAAGGTCATCGACTCCAGGATCACCGGGTTCGCCGGGTCGGAGAGCGTGTCACCGGTGGTGGTCTGCTTGAGACCCTGCACCGCGATGATGTCGCCGGCCTGCGCCGACGGACGCTCTTCCCGCTTGTTGGCGTGCATCTGGTAGATCTTGCCGATCCGCTCCTTGCGGTCCTTGGTGGAGTTGACCACCTGGGAACCGGATTCGAGCGTGCCGGAGTAGACCCGGACGTAGGTGAGCTTGCCGAGGTGCTTGTCCGTCTGGATCTTGAAGGCCAGGCCCGCGAACGGCTCCGACTTCGACGGCAGCCGCTGCACGGGCGTCTCGCCGTCGGTCGCGGTGCCCTCGATCGCCGGAACGTCCAAGGGCGACGGCAGGAAGTCGACCACGGCGTCGAGCATCGGCTGGACGCCCTTGTTCTTGAACGCCGAGCCGCAGAGCACCGGGTTGGCCTTGCCTGCGATGGTGGCGCGCCGAATCGCGGCCTTGATCTCCTCGACGGAGATCTCCTCGCCTTCCAGGTACTTCTCCATCACCGCGTCGTCGACGTCGGCCAGGGTCTCCATCAGCGTCTCGCGCCACTCGGCCGCGGAGTCGGCCAGCCCGGCCGGGATCTCCTCGATCGTGTAGTCGTCACCCTTCTGGGTCTCCCCACGCCAGGTGAGGGCGCGCATGCCGATCAGGTCGACGACACCGATGTGGTCGACCTCGAGCCCGATCGGGATCTGGAGCACCAGCGGGGTGGCGTTGAGCCGGTCGATCATCATCTGCACACAGCGGAAGAAGTCGGCGCCGGTCCGGTCGAGCTTGTTGACGAAGCACATCCGCGGGACGTTGTACTTGTCGGCCTGCCGCCAGACGTTCTCCGTCTGCGGCTCCACGCCGGCAACACCGTCGTAGACCGCGACCGCACCGTCCAGTACCCGCAGCGACCGCTCGACCTCGACCGTGAAGTCGACGTGGCCGGGCGTGTCGATGATCTGGATCGTGTGGCCCTTCCACTCACACTTGGTAGCAGCGGAGGTGATGGTGATACCACGCTCCTGCTCCTGCTCCATCCAGTCCATGACGGCACCGCCGTCGTGGACCTCACCGATCTTGTACGTGATGCCGGTGTAGAAGAGGATCCGCTCGGTGGTGGTGGTCTTACCGGCATCGATGTGCGCCATGATGCCGATGTTGCGTACGTTGGCGAGCGCGTCTGCGGCGGCCACTTCAATCCCTACTTATCGTCGTCTCGACACAACTGGTGGCGGTTCCGGCGCCCCGAGAGGCGCCGGAACCAGGTGTGTTACCAGCGGTAGTGCGCGAAGGCCTTGTTCGACTCGGCCATCTTGTGCGTGTCCTCGCGGCGCTTCACGGCGGCACCCAGACCGTTGCTCGCGTCCAGCAGCTCGTTCATCAGCCGCTCGATCATGGTCTTCTCGCGCCGGGCCTTGGAGTAGGTCACCAGCCAGCGCAGCCCAAGGGTGGTCGCGCGGGTCGGGCGAACCTCGACCGGCACCTGGTAGGTGGCGCCACCTACCCGGCGGCTACGAACCTCGAGGGTCGGCTTGACGTTGTCCATCGCCCGCTTGAGGGTGACGACCGGGTCGGTGCCGGACTTCTCGCGGCAGCCCTCCAGGGCGGCGTACACAATACGCTCGGCGAGCTGACGCTTGCCGCGCATAAGGATCTTGTTCACCAACTGGGTGACCAACGGCGAGTTGTACACCGGGTCAGCGACCAGCGGCTTCCGCGGAGCGGGTCCCTTACGCGGCATCTCAGCTCTTCTCCTTCTTCGCGCCGTAACGGCTGCGCGCCTGCTTGCGGTTGCGGACACCCTGGGTGTCCAGCGAACCGCGAACGATCTTGTAACGCACGCCGGGGAGGTCCTTCACCCGGCCGCCGCGGACGAGCACGATCGAGTGCTCCTGCAGGTTGTGACCCACGCCCGGGATGTAGGCGGTCACCTCGATCTGGCTGCTGAGCTTGACACGCGCGACCTTGCGGAGCGCCGAGTTCGGCTTCTTGGGGGTGGTGGTGTACACGCGGGTGCACACCCCGCGCCGCTGAGGACTGCCCTTCAGCGCCGGGGTCTTCGTCTTGGTCGTCTTGGCCTTGCGGCCCTTTCGGACCAGCTGCTGGATCGTGGGCACCGGGTTTCTCCGCTCCCTTCGGCCGCCATTCGCGGCCGCGCCGTCTGCTCGTAGCCGGCCTGATGACCGGCTCTACTACATTCCGGCCAGGGCCGCCTCGCAGAGGCCCCGGCACCCGCGGTCGGGCGTGTCGCCCGATTCGCGGTCCCGATGCCGTCGCTTGCGCGCGCACCGGATTTCTGTCACCGGCACGCGATCGCGCGCCGGGTCTTTGGCTCTGCCGTGTCGCCGCGTGATCACCGGATTACCCGGGCCACCGCACGCACGAGTTGCCCGGGCAGGCCCAGGCACAAGGGGAAAGAGTACCTATCACAGCCGCACAGGTCAAAACGGAGAGGTCCCGGAGATCAGCGTCGCGTTCCGCCGGCCCAACCGTCGTGCCTGCCCATCCGCGATGAGCACCTACGGCACCAAGTGTAACGGCTCCCGTCGGCTACGCCCCGTCGCCCCCGGAGGACCCGAGCGGCCCGCGCCGCCGGTGGCCGCGCCGCGTCAGCCGAGGCCGAGGAGGAGCGCCAGCCCCAGACCCAGCAGGCTGAGCACCAACCCCGCCGCCCCGCAGCTGATCCCGGCCACCGCCAGGCCCCGACCGGTGAAGCGCACCGCGGGCGGCGGCGCGGGTCGGCGGATCTGTCGCGTGCCGAGCAGGCCGGTAACCACACCCGCCGCCCCGGCCAGCACCCCGAGGACGGCGAACACACCGGCGGCCCAGGCCCCCTGCGAGCCCGCAGTCGCGCCCAGACAGATCACCAGGAACGAGATCAGGACCGAGGCGATCCCGGCCACCAGGGAGCCGACCGCGAGCCCGGAGGTGACCGGGGGAACATCGAGGTGCACCACGCCGAACGGGGTGCCCGGCACCGGGTCGACCCGCTTCGGCGGCCGGGGAGCCTCCTTCGGCGGCGGGGGCATGCGTCCCCAGCCGGCGCCCGGGCTGCCCCAGGCACCGCCCCCGGGCGGACCCGGGTGCCCCGCCGGTCCCGGCCCGGGATACGCCCCGGCCGGCTGCCCGGACGAGGGAGCGTGCATCGGATATGCCCCGGACGAGGGAGCAGGCCTCGGATATGCCCCGGACGGCTGCCCGGACGAGACCGGACCGGCCCCCGGCCACGGGGCGGTGCGGGGCCCGGTATCCGCGTCGGCAGCCGGTCTGGCCCACGGGCTCTGCCCCGACGGTGCCGGGAACCCGGCCGGGTCCGGGAACCCGGCGGACTGCTCCGCCGGATCGCCCGAGGGCCGCGGCGATTCCGTCACGAGGGCCTCCTGTCGCGGGTCGGTGTCCACCGCCGCGCGACGGACACCGGCCAGGCTACCGCCGCCACCCAGCCCCCCGCGGGTGGGCGGGGGACCCATCCCCCGGGACGGGTCAGTCCATGTTCGGCGCGTAGTCGTGCCCGAACGGCTCCCCGGCCAGCCGGACCAGGCCGATCACCACCGCCACCACCACGGTCGTCGCGACCAGGACCAGCCCCGTCCAGGCCAGCCGCTCCCCCCGTCGCAGCCAGTCGCCGCCGGTGAGGAAACCCCCCGAGGCGTACGCCTGCCGGCGGGCCTGCCGGGCCAGCACGAGGGCAAGCGTGGCCGGCACCACCCCGCCGACGAAGATCCCGGTGAGCGCGCCCATCAGACCGAGGGCGAAGACCGCGCGGGCCTTGCTGGACCGGACCGGGTCGGGGTCGAGCGGATGGCGCGGTCCCCACTGCGCGACGGGCACCTGCCCGGGTGCGGTCGTCATGCCCACCATCATGCCCGCCGCCGGGCCGACCGCGGGAGCCGAGGAGACAACCGGGTCACCGCAACGATGGTCGCCCTGACGCGACGAGGCCCCCGGCAACTGCCGGGGGCCTCGTCGTTGTCACTGCTTAGCGGTACGACCCGAAGTCGAAGTCGTCCAGCGGCACGGCCTGCCCGCTGGCCGGCCCGAAGCCGTAGTCGGTCTCCGGGTACCCGGTCATCGAGTAGACCTTGGCCTTGGCCTCCTCGGTCGGCTCGACCCGGACGTTGCGGTACTTGCTGATGCCCGTACCGGCCGGGATGAGCTTACCGATGATCACGTTCTCCTTGAGGCCGACCAGCGAGTCGCTGCGCGAGTTGATCGCCGCGTCGGTCAGCACCCGGGTGGTCTCCTGGAAGGAGGCCGCCGAGAGCCAGGAGTCCGTGGCCAGCGAGGCCTTGGTGATACCCATCAGCACCGGGCGACCGGCGGCCGGCTCGCCGCCCTCGGAGACGAGTCGGCGGTTCTCCGACTCGAACAGTGCCCGGTCGACCAGCACGCCCGGCAGGAACTCGGTCGAGCCGGAGTCGATGACCGTCACCCGCTTCAGCATCTGGCGGATGATGATCTCGATGTGCTTGTCGTGGATGAGCACACCCTGCGAGCGGTAGACCTGCTGGACCTCCTGGGTCAGGTGGACCTGGACCGCGCGCGGGCCGAGGATGCGCAGGAGCTCGTGCGGGTCGATGGTGCCCTCGGTGAGCTTCTCGCCGACCTCGACGTGGTCGCCGTCGTGGGCCCGCAGTCGGACTCGCTTGGAGATCTTGTCGTAGACGATCTCCTCGCTGCCGTCGTCCGGCACCACGATGATCTTCCGCGACCGCTCGCCGTCCTCGATCCGGATCCGGCCGGGGGTGTCGGCGATCGGCGCCTTGCCCTTCGGGACCCGGGCCTCGAAGATCTCCTGGACGCGGGGCAGACCCTGGGTGATGTCCTCACCCGCGACGCCACCGGTGTGGAACGTACGCATCGTCAGCTGCGTACCGGGCTCACCGATCGACTGGGCGGCGATGATGCCGACCGCCTCGCCGACGTCCACGGTCTTGCCGGTCGGCAGCGAGCGGCCGTAGCACGCCCCGCAGACACCCAGCTTCGACTCGCAGGTGAGCACGCTGCGCACCCGCACCGTCTCCACCCCGGTCGCGACGATCCGGTCGACCCCGATGGAGTTGATGTCCTGGCCGCGCTCGGCCACGACGGTGCCGTCCGCTCCCTTGATGTCGTCCGCCAAGGTACGGGCGTGCACGCTGGTCTCGGCGTGCTCGTGGACGTACAGCTTGCCGTCGCGCCGCTCGCCGATCTGCATCGGGATGGCCCGGTCGGTGCCGCAGTCCTCCTCGCGGATGATGACGTCCTGCGACACGTCGACCAGACGACGGGTCAGGTAACCCGAGTCGGCGGTCCGCAGCGCGGTGTCGGCGAGACCCTTACGGGCACCGTGCGTGGAGATGAAGTACTCCAGCACGGACAGACCCTCCCGGTAGCTGGCCTTGATCGGCCGGGGGATGATCTCGCCCTTCGGGTTGGCCACCAGACCACGGATCGCGGCGATCTGCCGGAGCTGGAGCAGGTTACCGCGGGCACCCGAGTGGATCATCTTCCACAGCGGGTTCTCCTGCGGCAGCGCGGTGTCCATCTCCTTGGCGACCTCGTTGGTCGCCTTGGTCCAGATCTCGATGAGCTCGCCGCGACGCTCCTCGGCGGTCATCAGGCCACGCTGGTACTGCTTGTCGATCCGGTCGGCTTCCTTCTCGTACTTCTCCAGGATCTCCCGCTTGCGCGGCGGAGCGATGACGTCCTCCATGCCGATCGTCACGCCGGACCAGGTGGCCCAGTGGAAACCGGCCTCCTTGAGGCCATCCAGGGTGGCCGCGAGGGCCACCTTCGGGAAGCGCTCGGCGAGGTCGTTGACGATCGCGGAGAGCTGACCCTTGCGGATCTCGTAGTTCACAAAGCGGTAGCCCTGCGGCAGCGTCTCGTTGAACAGCACCCGGCCCAGGGTGGTCTCGACGGTGAGTGCGTCACCCTCGACCCAGCCCTCCGGCGCGGCCCACGGCTCGGTGCCGGCGCCGTTGTCGACCCCGACCAGCCCACGCAGGCGAATCTTCACCGGCGCCTGCAGGTGCAGCCCGCTGGCGTCGAAGGCCATCCGGGCCTCGGCGTCCGAGCTGAACGCCTGGCCTTCGCCCTTCTCACCGATCCGCTGGTGGGTGAGGTGGTACAGGCCGATGACCATGTCCTGGGTCGGCATGGTGACCGGCTTGCCGTCGGCCGGCTTGAGGATGTTGTTCGACGACAGCATCAGGATCCGCGCCTCGGCCTGGGCCTCGGCGGAGAGCGGCACGTGCACCGCCATCTGGTCACCGTCGAAGTCGGCGTTGAACGCGGTGCAGACCAGCGGGTGGATCTGGATGGCCTTGCCCTCGACCAACTGCGGCTCGAAGGCCTGGATGCCCAGCCGGTGCAGGGTCGGCGCGCGGTTCAGCAGCACCGGGTGCTCGCCGATGACCTCTTCCAGCACGTCCCACACGACGGGCCGCTGCCGCTCGACCATCCGCTTGGCGGACTTGATGTTCTGCGCGTGGTTGAGGTCCACGAGCCGCTTCATCACGAACGGCTTGAACAGCTCAAGCGCCATCTGCTTGGGCAGGCCGCACTGGTGCAGCTTCAGCTTCGGGCCGACCACGATGACCGAACGGCCGGAGTAGTCGACGCGCTTGCCCAGCAGGTTCTGCCGGAACCGGCCCTGCTTGCCCTTGAGCATGTCGGAGAGCGACTTGAGCGGGCGGTTGCCCGGACCGGTGACCGGCCGGCCGCGGCGGCCGTTGTCGAAGAGCGCGTCGACGGCCTCCTGGAGCATCCGCTTCTCGTTGTTGACGATGATCTCGGGCGCACCGAGGTCGATCAGCCGCTTGAGGCGGTTGTTCCGGTTGATCACGCGGCGGTACAGGTCGTTCAGGTCGGAGGTCGCGAAGCGGCCACCGTCGAGCTGCACCATCGGGCGCAGGTCCGGCGGGATGACCGGGACGCAGTCCAGCACCATGCCGAGCGGCGAGTTGCGGGTGTTCAGGAACGCCGCGACGACCTTGAGCCGCTTGAGCGCGCGGATCTTGCGCTGGCCCTTGCCGGAGCGGATGGTCTCGCGCAGGCTCTCGGCCTCGGCGCCGAGATCCATGTTCTGCACCAACGCCTTGATCGCCTCGGCGCCCATGCTGCCGGTGAAGTACTCGCCGAACCGGTCGCGCAGTTCCCGGTAGAGCAGCTCGTCGGTGACCAGCTGCTTCGGGTCAAGCTTGCGGAAGGTGTCGAGCACCTCGTCCAGGCGGTCGATCTCGCGCTGGGCCCGGTCGCGGATCTGGCGCATCTCGCGCTCTCCGCCCTCCTTGACCTTGCGCCGTACGTCCGCCTTCGCGCCCTCGGCCTCCAGCTCGGCCAGGTCGGCCTCGAGCTTGGCAGCCCGCTTCTCGATCTCCGAGTCGCGGCTGTTCTCGGACTGCCGCTTCTCGGCCAGGATCTCGTTCTCGATGGTCGAGAGGTCACGGTGACGCGACTCGGTGTCCACGCTCGTGATCACGTACGAGGCGAAGTAGATGATCTTTTCGAGGTCCTTCGGGGCCAAGTCCAGCAGGTAGCCCAGCCGGCTCGGCACGCCCTTGAAGTACCAGATGTGGGTAACCGGAGCGGCCAGCTCGATGTGGCCCATCCGCTCCCGGCGGACCTTGGAGCGGGTCACCTCGACGCCGCAGCGCTCGCAGATGATGCCCTTGAAACGGACTCGCTTGTACTTACCGCAGTAGCACTCCCAGTCCCGCTGCGGACCGAAGATCTTCTCGCAGAAGAGCCCGTCCTTTTCCGGCTTGAGCGTGCGGTAGTTGATCGTCTCAGGCTTCTTGACCTCGCCGTGGGACCACTGACGGATGTCGTCGGCGGTGGCGAGACCGATGCGCAGCTCGTCGAAGAAGTTGACGTCGAGCACTATGTCCCCTATGTCGTCGTCTGTACTGCTTAGCTATTGGGTGGGGTGGGGGGGGGGGGGGGCGCCCGCCCCCCCCCCCCCCCCCCCCGCCCACCTCAGACCTCTTCGACCGAGCTCGGCTCGCGCCGGGACAGGTCGATGCCCAGCTCCTCCGCTGCCCGGAACACCTCGTCGTCGGTCTCGCGCATCTCCAGGGCCACACCGTCGCTGGAGAGCACCTCAACGTTGAGGCACAGCGACTGCAGCTCCTTGAGCAACACCTTGAACGACTCCGGAATGCCCGGCTCCGGGATGTTCTCGCCCTTGACGATCGCCTCGTAGACCTTGACCCGGCCCAGGACGTCGTCGGACTTGATCGTCAGCAGCTCCTGCAGGGCGTATGCGGCGCCGTACGCCTGCATCGCCCAGCACTCCATCTCGCCGAAGCGCTGGCCACCGAACTGGGCCTTACCACCCAGCGGCTGCTGCGTGATCATGGAGTACGGGCCGGTCGACCGAGCGTGGATCTTGTCGTCGACCAGGTGGTTGAGCTTCAGGATGTAGATGTAGCCGACCGCGATCGGGTCCGGCAGCGGCTCGCCGGAGCGACCGTCGAAGAGCCGCGCCTTGCCGGAGGAACCGATCATCTGCTTGCCGTCCCGGTTGGGCAGGGTCGACGAGAGCAGACCGGAAATCTCCTCCTCGCGGGCACCGTCGAAGACCGGGGTGGCCACGTTGGTGTCCGGCGCGGACTCGTGCGCCTCGATGGAGCGCAGCTGGCGCTTCCAGTCGGCGTCGTCGCCCGCCACGCTCCAACCGGTCTTGGCCACCCACCCGAGGTGGGTCTCCAGGACCTGGCCGATGTTCATCCGGGACGGCACACCCAGCGGGTTGAGCACGATGTCGACGGGGGTCCCGTCCTCCAGGAACGGCATGTCCTCGATCGGCAGGATCTTGGAGATGACGCCCTTGTTACCGTGCCGGCCGGCGAGCTTGTCGCCGTCCTGGATCTTCCGCTTCTGGGCCACGTAGACCCGGACCAGCTCGTTGACACCCGGAGGCAGCTCGTCGCCGTCCTCGCGGGAGAAGGTACGCACACCGATGACCGTGCCGGTCTCGCCGTGCGGCACCTTCAGCGAGGTGTCCCGGACCTCGCGCGCCTTCTCACCGAAGATCGCGCGGAGCAGCCGCTCCTCCGGGGTCAGCTCGGTCTCGCCCTTCGGCGTGACCTTGCCGACCAGGATGTCGCCGGGGACGACCTCGGCACCGATCCGGATGATCCCGCGCTCGTCGAGGTCGGCGAGCATCTCCTCGCTGACGTTCGGGATGTCGCGGGTGATCTCCTCCGGGCCGAGCTTGGTGTCCCGGGCGTCGACCTCGTGCTCCTCGATGTGGATCGAGGTGAGCACGTCCTGCTGCACGAGGCGCTGCGACAGGATGATCGCGTCCTCGTAGTTGTGGCCTTCCCAACACATGAACGCCACGAGCAGGTTGCGCCCGAGCGCCATCTCGCCCTCGTCGGTGCAGGGACCGTCGGCGATGACCTGGCCGGCCTCGGCACGGTCGCCCTCGAAGACCACCGGCTTCTGGTTGACGCAGGAGCCGGAGTTGGAGCGGCGGAACTTGTGCAGCAGATACGTCCGGCGGTGGCCGTCGTCCTGGTGGATGGTGATGTAGTCGGCGCAGAGGTCCTCGATGACACCGCCGACCTCGGCCACGACCACGTCGCCGGCGTCGACCGCGGCACGGTATTCCATGCCGGTGCCGACCAGCGGCGCCTCCGCCTTGACCAGCGGCACCGCCTGGCGCTGCATGTTCGCGCCCATCAGTGCCCGGTTGGCGTCGTCGTGCTCGAGGAACGGGATCATCGCGGTCGCGACGGAGGTCACCTGCCGCGGCGAGACGTCCATGTAGTCGACGGCGCCGGGGAGCACGTCCTCGGTCTCACCGCCCTTACGACGACACAGGACCCGCTCCTCGGCGAAGGTGCCGTCCGACCTCAGCGCCGCGTTGGCCTGCGCCTTGACGAACCGGTCCTCCTCGTCCGCGGTCAGGTAGTCGACCTGGTCGGTGACCCGACCGTCGACGACCTTCCGGTACGGCGTCTCGATGAAGCCGAACGGGTTGACCCGGGCGAAGGTGGAGAGCGCGCCGATCAGGCCGATGTTCGGGCCTTCCGGCGTCTCGATCGGGCACATCCGGCCGTAGTGGGACGGGTGTACGTCGCGGACCTCGAAGCCGGCCCGCTCCCGGGACAGACCACCCGGGCCGAGCGCGTTCAGCCGGCGCCGGTGGGTCAGGCCCGCCAGCGGGTTGGTCTGGTCCATGAACTGGGACAGCTGGGACGTACCGAAGAACTCCTTGATCGCCGCCACCACCGGGCGGATGTTGATCAGGGTCTGCGGCGTGATCGCCTCGACGTCCTGGGTGGTCATCCGCTCGCGGACGACGCGCTCCATCCGGGACAGGCCGACCCGAACCTGGTTCTGGATCAGCTCGCCACCCGTACGGATACGCCGGTTGCCGAAGTGGTCGATGTCGTCGGCCTCGTAGCCCTCCTCACCGGCGTGCAGCCGGCAGAGGTACTCCACGGTGGCGACGATGTCGTCCTCGGTGAGCGTGCCGGTGGTGATCGGCACAGCCACTTCGAGCTTCTTGTTGAACTTGTACCGACCGACCTTGGCCAGGTCGTACCGCTTCGGGTTGAAGAAGAGGTTGTCCAACAGCGTCTGGGCGTTCTCGCGGGTCGGCGGCTCGCCAGGGCGGAGCTTGCGGTAGATGTCCAACAGCGCCTCGTCCTGGCCGGCGATGTGGTCCTTCTCGAGCGTGGTCATCATCATCTCGGACCAGCCGAACTTCTCGCGGATGCGCTCCGCGGACCAGCCGATGGCCTTGAGAAGGACGGTGACGGCCTGGCGGCGCTTGCGGTCTACGCGGACGCCGACCGTGTCGCGCTTGTCGACATCGAACTCCAGCCAGGCACCCCGGCTCGGGATGAGCTTGACGCTGGAGAGGTCGCGGTCGGAGGTCTTGTCCGGCTCCTTGGAGAAGTACACGCCCGGGGACCGGACGAGCTGGCTGACCACCACGCGCTCGGTGCCGTTGATGATGAAGGTGCCCTTGGGCGTCATCATCGGGAAGTCACCCATGAACACCGTCTGGCTCTTGATCTCGCCGGTGGTGTTGTTGGTGAACTCCGCGGTGACGAACAGCGGGGCGCAGTAGGTCAGGTCCTTCTCCTTGCACTCCTCGATCGAGGCCTTGACCTCGTCGAAGCGCGGTGCCGAGAAGGAGAGCGACATGGTGCCGGAGAAGTCCTCAATAGGACTGATCTCCTCGAGGATCTCCGCGAGACCCGAGCGTGCGTGCGGGTCGTCCGCCGACCGGCCCTGCCAACCCTCGTTGCCGACGAGCCAGTCGAAGGACTCGTTCTGAATGGCGAGGAGGTTGGGGACCTCGAGATGTTCGGTGATCCTGCCGAAAGAAACTCGGCGGGGAGCGAAAGCGCTCGACGTACGACTGGTCTTCGCAGGGCGGGAAGCTGCCAAGATGCGTCCTTCCGAGGACCGGTGCTGCAGAACGGCTGGTACGCGTGCACTCCAAAGACCCCACCAGAAATATCCGCAACCGGACATTTCCGCGCAGGGGTCAAGACGGAAGGCAGCGCAAACTAGCAGTGTAGCCGAGAGGCTAACCGCTGTCCAGCCCACCCCGCAGGTCGTCGCGGAACGTGCCCTCGGGGCCCCCGGATCGGGGGCCTACTCGGGCCGCTCGGAACGCGGCTAACCCACGGAACCGCTCAGGCGCGGCGGCCACTGGTGACGCCGCTGCCATTACCCAAGAGGTGGCCGTTGCAAGCGCGGAAGGTCTTGCTGGTGTCAGCGTGCCTGGCAGCCCGGGGCCGCGTCAAGGGCCGGTCTCGTCCACGACAGGTGTTTCCCAGCCATGGGAGACCCACCGGCACGGCCGCCCGGCCGGGCGAAAGGTGTCCCCGCCCTGCTTACGCCGTTGCCGCGCGTTCCAGAACGAACACGGCGGGCGACGATCCAAAAATTGGATCGTCGCCCGCTGCGCAGGAACCGCCCGGCTCGAGCGAGCCGGTTGCGCACCCGGTTTCACCTCAATTACTTGAGGGTGACCTTGGCGCCTTCGCCCTCGAGCTTGGCCTTGGCCTTCTCGGCGGTCTCCTTGTTGACCTTCTCCAGGATGGCCTTCGGCGCGGCCTCGACCGCGTCCTTGGCCTCCTTGAGACCCAGGCCGGTCAGCTCACGCACGACCTTGATGACCTGGATCTTCTTGCCACCATCGGCCTCGAGGACGACGTCGAACTCGTCCTTCTCCTCCTCGACCGCGGCGGCCTGGCCACCCGGGCCGGCCGGGCCGGCAAGGGCGACCGGCGCCGCTGCGGTGACCTCGAAGGTCTCCTCGAACTGCTTCACGAACTCGGAGAGCTCGATCAGCGTCATCTCCTTGAACGCGTCGAGCAGCTCGCCGGTGCTGAGCTTCGCCATATCTGGCGTCCTTTCCTAATGTTTGACTAAGAACGTGGGTGCGCCGGGAGGGCCTCAGGCCGCCTCGGCGCCCTCCTTCTCGCGCTTGTCCTGCAGGGCTGCCGCCAGACGGGCGGTCTTCGACAGCGGGGCCTGGAACAGGGCCGCGGCCTTGCTCAGGTTGCCCTTCATCGCGCCGGCCAGCTTGGCCAGCAGCACCTCGCGGGACTCCAGGTCGGCGAGCTTCGTGACCTCGGCCGCGGTGATGGCCCTGCCCTCGAAGACGCCGCCCTTGATGACGAGCTTCGGGTTGGCCTTCGCGAAGTCGCGAAGACCCTTCGCCGCCTCGACGACGTCGCCCGAAACGAAAGTCAGCGCGGTAGGACCGGTGAACAGCTCGTCGAGCCCGGAGATTCCCGCGTCGGCCGCGGCACGCTTCGCCAGCGTGTTCTTCGCGACCGTGTAGGTGGTCTCCTTGCCGAGCGAGCGCCGCAGCTGGGTGAGCTGGGAAACCGTCAGACCACGGTACTCGGTCAGCACCGTAGCGCCCGCGTTGCGGAAGCTGTCGGTCAGCTCACCAACGGCCGTGGCCTTGTCGGCCCGGATCGGCTTGTCCGCCATGTCCCTCCTCTCTCGTTGCTCCAGGCTGGTCCACCGGGAAGCCAGTGGGCTTCCGCGGTACCGGAGGTGGACCACCACAACGAGAAAAGCCCCGGCGCAGGGCGCGCGGGGCGAGGGCCGGCTGGTTTCGCCGCAGTCGGCGGACCACGGAATAGCAGCCGAGTTTCGCTTGCCGCCCTGCGCGGGTCGCCCGTTGAAGCGGGACCTTCGACCGTGCCGGAGCACGGTGACCAGCGGTCTCTGGGTGGTACTTCGCCGTAAGGTTACGCGACCCGCCCCGTGACCACCAAATCGCCTCCGGGTGTGCCCGGTCACTGCCCGGACGTTATCCCACCGCAGGGCCGCGAGCCTGCCACCGCCGACAGACGGACGAGGGCCCCGCCACAAGTCGTGGCGGGGCCCCGTCGAGGCAACCGTGCTCAGCCCTCGGCCGAGCCCTCCTGGAGGTTCTTCACCAGGTTCGGGTCGATCGGCACGCCCGGGCCCATCGTGGTGGCGAGGGTGACCTTCCTGAGGTACTTACCCTTCGCCGCCGACGGCTTCGCCCGCAGCACCTCGTCGAGGACCGCCGCGTAGTTGTCCACCAGCTGGGTCTCGGAGAACGAGGCCTTGCCGATGATCAGGTGGAGATTGGAGTGCTTGTCCACCCGGAAGGTGATCTTGCCGCCCTTGATTTCCGAGACAGCCTTGGTGACGTCCATGGTCACCGTGCCGGTCTTCGGGTTCGGCATGAGACCGCGCGGGCCCAGGATCCGCGCGATCCGGCCGATCTTGGCCATCTGGTCCGGCGTGGCGATCGCCGCGTCGAAGTCGAGCCAACCGCCCTGGATCCGGGCGACGAGCTCGTCGGTGCCCACCTCGTCCGCACCGGCGGCCACGGCTTCCTCGGCCTTCGCGCCGGCGGCGAAGACGATCACGCGGGCGGTCTTACCGGTGCCGTGCGGCAGGTTGACCACGCCGCGGACCATCTGGTCCGCCTTACGGGGGTCGACGCCGAGGCGCATGGCGACCTCGACCGTGGCGTCGAACTTGGCGTTGGTGGTGTCCTTGGCGATCTTGACAGCCTCGGCGGGGGTGTAGAGCTTCGACCGGTCGATGACCTCGGCGGCCTTGCGGTAGGTCTTGCTGCGCTGCATTTCGGGTTACTCCTGTGGTCTCTGGCGGGCCGCGGCGACCGCGGGCCCTCCCACTAACTGATCGGGAAGCGGTGAGGCGAGGTCACTCGCCGACAGTGATGCCCATCGACCGGGCGGTGCCGGCGATGATCTTCTCAGCCTGCTCGATGTCGTTGGCGTTGAGATCGGCCATCTTCTTCTCGGCGATCTCCCGCAGCTGCACGCGGGTGACGGAGCCGACCTTCTGGCTCTGCGGCACGCCGGAACCCTTCTCGACGCCGGCGGCCTTGATCAGCAGCCGGGCGGCGGGCGGGGTCTTCAGCACGAAGGTGAAGGAACGGTCCTCATACACGCTGATCTCGGCGGGGACGATATCGCCCCGCTGGGACTCGGTCTGCGCGTTGTAGGTCTTGCAGAACTCCATGATGTTCACGCCGTGCTGGCCGAGCGCAGGGCCGACCGGCGGGGCCGGCGTGGCCTGACCCGCCTTCAGCTGAAGCGTGAAAGTCTTGACGAGCTTCTTCTTCTTCGGAGGCATGTCTCTTCCTGGGGCTTGGCGCTGGTAAAGGTGCCGGCCGAGGGCGCGCACGGTCAGCGCGATACGACAGCCGACGTTCTAGGGTAGCGCAACGCCGTACCGCCCCCTACGCCGAGGTCGACGGAGGGGGCGGAAACGGAAAACGCCGGCGGTGGGCAGTGCCCGCCGCCGGCGACCGGAACGTCAGATCTTGGTGACCTGGTTGAAGTTCAGCTCGACCGGGGTCTCCCGGCCGAAGATCGACACCAGCACCTTGAGCTTCTGCTGGTCGGGGTTGATCTCGCTGATCGTCGCCGGCAGCGAGGCGAACGCGCCGTCGGTGACGGTGACCGAGTCACCGACCTCGAAGTCCAGGACCCTGATCTCGGGCTTGGACTTCTTCTGCTCGGTCTCGAGCGCCGGAGCCAGCCACTTGAGCACCTCGTCGAGGCTCAGCGGCGCCGGACGGTCGGCCCGGTCGGTCGCCCCCACGAAGCCGGTGACCCCGGGGGTGTTCCGCACGCAGGAGTACGACTCGGCGGTCAGCTCCATCCGGACCAGGATGTAACCCGGGAAGACCTTGGCCTGGATCTGGGACCGCTTGCCGTTCTTGACCTCGATCTCTTCCCGGGTCGGCACCTCGACCTGGTAGATGTACTCCTCCATGTCGAGGGACGTGATCCGGGTCTCGAGGTTGGTCTTGACCTTGTTCTCGTAACCGGCGTACGAGTGCACCACGTACCAGTCGCCCGGCGCGTAGCGCAGCTTCTGGCGCAGCTCCGCGACCGGGTCGTACTCCTCCTCCGGGGCGGGCTCGCTGGCGGGAAAGTCCGGCTCGCTGGCGGCCTCGACCGACTCCTCGTTGGCCGCCGTCGCCACCGCGGACTTCTCGTCCGTGGTCTCGGCGGTCTCGTCGTACTCAGGCACGCTCGCTCACTTCCGTCACTATCGGCTTGAGTCAGCCGGTCAGCTGGGGTTGCCGAAGACCCACAGCACGCCCTTCGCGAAGGCGTAGTCCAAGCCGGCCACGATCGTCAGCATCACCGCGACGAAGGTGACCACCACGGCGGTGTAGGTCAGCAGCTCCTTGCGGGTAGGCCAGATGACCTTACGCAGCTCGGCCACGACCTCGCGGAAGAACCGCGTGATGCGGGTGAACAACCCCACCCGGTCGGTGTCCTTGCGGGTCTTGCGCTCGTCGGCCGACTCAGCCCGGGCGCGTGCCCGGGTGGCCGTGCCACCGCGGGAGACCGGCTCGTCCGCGTCGGTGGCGTCGTCGGCGGCAACGTCGTCAACGACGTCGTCGTCAAGACGGTCGTCGCCGGCGTCCTCGCTGCGCGGCTTGTCTTCGGCCACTTCGCCCTCCGTCGCGGGAATCGGGTCACACGCCGGTGCGGCGTGCGCGGCGCTGGTCACGCCGGCCGGGCCAATCCGTCCCGCGACGGGCCGCGGCCGGCGGATCAACGGGCGGGCCCGATACCTCGGAACCACCCCGCCGATGCCACCACCACGGGCCGGACGCCGCCGGTTGGCGGCGCGACCCACGGGAACGGTCAGGCCTGAGGCGCAGGGGTGACAGGACTTGAACCTGCAGCCTGCGGTTTTGGAGACCGCTGCTCTGCCAATTGAGCTACACCCCTGTGCGGCAACGCTCCCCCGACCCGGCCATGACGCACCGGGCAAGGTCACTTGCCCCACGGCGGACCAGTGTACGGGTAGCGACGCCACTTTCCCAACCGGTCCATTCCCGTGCGTGGCGTAATCCCCTCAGCGGGGCGTCCGGATCACCGCCCGGGCCTGCGAGAGCACCTTCTCGCCCCGGCACGTCGCGGTGATGTCGATCCTGGTCAGGCCCTCCCCCGGGGTGTCCTTCACCTTGGCAGACACCTCGATCTCGGTGCCGGTGTCGTCGTCCGGGACGACCACCGGACGGGTGAACCGGACCCCGTAGTCGACCACCGCGTCGGGCGCGCCGGCCCACTCGGCCACGGCGCGGCCGACCAGAGCCATCGTGAACATCCCGTGCGCAATCACCCCGGGCAGGCCGACGCCGGTGGCGAACCGATCGCTCCAGTGGATCGGGTTGAGGTCGCCCGAGGCACCCGCGTAGCGGACCAGATCGGCCCGGGTGACCCGGAAGGTCTTGGTGGGCAGTTCCATCTGTCAGGCCTCCCCGCGTACGACGAGCTTGGACCAGACGGCGACCACCGGCTCGCCGGCGGCGGTGGTGACGTCGGTGCGGGTGGTCAGGAAGTCGTGCCCGCCCCGGCTGCTGATGTCCTCGATGGTGTTCACGCAGACCAGCTCGTCACCGGCCACCACGGGGCGGGTGTAGGCGAACCGCTGGTCGCCGTGGACCACCCGGCTGTAGTCGATGCCGATCGCCGGATCGTCGATGATCTGCTGGCTGGTGGCCATCGTGAGCACCACGGGGAAGGTCGGCGGGGCGACCACGTCAGCGTGGCCGAGCGTCCGGGCGGCCTCCGGGTCGTGGTGGGCCGGTTCGGTGGCGCCGATCGCCGTGGCGAACTCGCGGATTTTCTCTCGGCCCACCTGGTAGGGGGCGGTCGGCGGATAGATCCGGCCGACGAAGGACTGGTCCAAGGGCATGCCCGAGAACCTACACGGAAAGCACGAAAGCCGAACCGGGGCGGATGAGCGGCGTGAGCCGCGCATCCGTTTCCGGATCGGCTTTCAGGTGTCGTGCGACCGGCTCACGCCGGCGGTGAATCAGCGGGTCTCGCGGTGGGCCGTGTGCCGGCCGTCCCGGGGGCAGAACTTCTTCAGCTCGATGCGGTCCGGGTCGTTACGACGGTTCTTGCGCGTAATGTAGTTGCGCTCCTTGCACTCCACACACGCCAAAGTGATCTTCGGCCGGACATCGGTAGCCTTCGCCACGGCGGAGTGCCTTCCTCGCTAACGGTCAACTAACAACAACGCCCAGCCTACGTGCTGGGAACGCAGACATGCAAAGTGGGCGCCCAAGGCGCCCGTCCCACCCCGACCGCCGGAAGAGAGAAAGCCCGGAGGAGGAGAGTAGCGGTGGCCGGACTTGAACCGGCGACACAGCGATTATGAGCCGCTTGCTCTACCATCTGAGCTACACCGCCGTGGCGGGTCCAGCCGGACCCTTTGAGCCCCCTTACGGAATCGAACCGTAGACCTTCTCCTTACCATGGAGACGCTCTGCCGACTGAGCTAAGGGGGCCTGCGCGATCACCAGGTGGCCGCGCAGAGGTAAGAATACACGGCCCGGTCCCCGAGGTGAAATCGGATCCCCCCGTCGTTGTGTCCCCCCGCGTCCGCCCAGTTCAGCGAGGATTACCGGCGACGTCGGGGACGACTCGCAGCCGGCGGGCGTCCGGGCTGACGGGCACCTCGGACTCCAACTGGGCCCCGAACCAGGCCTCGAGCCGCTCGTACGGCAGCGGACGGCTGAACAGGAATCCCTGGCCGATCTCGCAGCCGATGTCCTGGAGCAGCTCCAGGGTCAGCTCGCTCTCCACGCCCTCGGCCACCACCGCCAGGCCGAACTGCTGGGAGAGGGTCACCACGGCGTTGACGATGGCCAGGTCGCCCGGGTCGGTCGCCATGCCCTGCACGAACGACCGGTCGACCTTGACCTCCTGCACCGGCAGCCGGCGCAGGTACGCCAGTGACGAGGAGCCGGTGCCGAAGTCGTCCACCGACAGCCGCACGCCCAGGTCCCGCAGCCGCCGCAGGGTCGGGATGGGGCGGTCGGTGCCGTCCAGCACCCCGGCCTCGCGGATCTCGAAGGTGAGCCGCTGCGGGGGTACGTCGTACTCGGCAAGCAGCTCGCGCACCTGGTCGGGGAAGTGCCGGTCGGTGAGCGTACGGGCAGAGAGGTTGACCGCGACGGCGAGCGGCTGCGCGGCGTGCCCCCAGTCCCGGCTACGCCGCAGCCCCTCCCGCAGCACGATCTCGGTGAGCCGGCCGAGTTGGCCGGTGTGCTCGGCCACCGCGACGAAGT
Source organism: Micromonospora sp. RTGN7 (assembly GCF_033804645.1). Classification (NCBI taxonomy): domain Bacteria; kingdom Bacillati; phylum Actinomycetota; class Actinomycetes; order Micromonosporales; family Micromonosporaceae; genus Micromonospora; species Micromonospora sp. RTGN7. Next base: position 282,528 of record NZ_JAPZLF010000006.1, read on the forward strand.
CCTCCGGGGCGACCTCGCCGTGCGCGGGGTGTTCCCAGCGGGCCAGGCACTCCACCCCGACCAACCGGCGGTCCCGCAGCGTCACCTTGGGTTGGTAGTAGACCTCCAGATCGCCGTCGTCGAGGGCCTTGCGCAGGTCGCTGGCGAGGCCGAGCCGGCGCAGCGACCGGGACTCCAGGGCCGGATTGAACAACTGGATGCTGCCGGGCATGGACTTCGCCGCCGTCGCGGCCAGGTCGACCCGTTGCAGCAGGGTCGCCGCGTCGCTGCCGTGGTCCGGGTGCACGGCCACCCCGACAGCGGTGTCCACGTCGAGGGTGAACGCCTCGAAGACCATCTCGGCGCGGATCTCCTCGCGCAGCCGCGCGGCCAACTGCAGCGCCGCCTCGGCGTTCTCCAGCCGCAGCGTCACCAGGAACTCGTCACCGCCGGCCCGGCCGACCAACGCCGAGGACGGCGCGGAGGCCCGCAGCCGGTCGGCAACCTCGGCGAGGACCTGGTCCCCGGCGGCATGGCCGAGCGACTCGTTTACCTGGCGCAGCCCGTCGACGTCGAAGAGCAGCACGGCGACCACCTCGCCGGGGGCCCGGATCTTCACGGCCTCGTCGAGCGCGCCGCTGATCCGCCGCCGGTTGGGCAGCGTGGTCAGCGTGTCGTGGTACGCGTCGTGCCGCAGCCGGTCGACCAGCCGGGAATTCTCCAGGGCCACCGCCGCGTGCGCGGCCACCGTCTCGATCACCGGCACGTCCGCTGTGGTGAAGTGGCCGACGTCGCTGAGCCGGTTGACCACCTCCAGGGTGCCGATCACCGCCTCACCCGACCGCAGCGGCACGATGATCGCGTCCTTGGCCGGAGCGGCGCGGAGCATCGCCAACTGGTCCCGGTCGCCGCCGAGCCGGGCACCGAGCGCGACGGTCTGTCGCTGCCGCACCACACGCTCCCGGACCGCCGCCGGAATCTTGGAGAAGTCGAGCAGGCCCCGACCGTCGACCCGGGAGGTCAGCAGCACCTCGGGGTGCCGGCCCTGGGCGGGAAGCCACAGGGTGGCGTACTCGGCCTGCATGAGGGCGCGGACCCGGCCGAGCAGCGCGTCCGGCAGGGTGCCGTCCTGGCCGCTGCGGGTCATGGCCTGGGTCAGCTCGTAAATGTCGGCGAGGGTGCGGTGCTGGCGGAGAAAATGGGCGTACGACCGGTAGACCACCGCCGCCGTCAGCGCAAGCGCCCCGAGCACCAGCAGCGACCAGTAGGTGGTGTTCAGCGCGAGCAGGATGATCAGGCCGATGGCGACGTTCACCCCCGCCGCCAACAGCGGGACGGTGGAGGTCCGGAAGACCTCCAGACCGGCCTGCCAACCCTGAAGCAGGGTTATCACGCCGACCACGGCGGCGAGGGTGACCAGGGTGATGGTGCTGACCCCCGCGAAGAGGATGCCCCAGGTTCCCGGCCCCACGCCTCCGACCGGGGGGAGCGCCAGCAGCACCAGGCCGGCCAGCGAGGTCGCCGCGGCGGACCGGGCGACGTTGAAGGTGAACTTGGCCGGGCCGAGCCGCCGCCGCAGCTGGGCGATCAGGGCGGCCAGCGTGGCCACCAGCACCAGAGTCAGGGGCGGCAGGTAGAAAAGCGCCAGGACCAGCGGAATCTCGGTGATCGTGGCGGAGAGCGTCTGCCGCCGGACGACGAAGCTCAGGACCGGCAGGTGGGCGGCGACCAGGGCGGTGAGTAGCAGCAGGCCCAGGCCCCACTCGCCGTACGGCTGCTGCGAGACCAGCGCGATCAGCAGGCAGCAGATGACCGCCAGGAACGCCAGCGGCCCGGTGATCAGCCAGGCCAGGTCAGTTCCGTATCGTCGCGCGACTGCCGAACGGCTCGTCATCCTGCTCCCTTGTTCTCACCGAGAGTGAAATCCGCGCCGCCGCCCGGTCGCTACCGCCGCCGCCCGGGGGCCGGGCGACGGCGGTGTCACACGAACCGAGAAGAACCTAGTTCCACTCGAACTCGAGACTCGCCACCTCGCCGGAGGCCGGGGCACCGGCGAGGGAGGCGACCGAGCCGAGACCGACGGCGAGCGCGAAGAGCATGAGGGTCATGCCGAGCAGCCGACCCAGCTTTTGAGTGGGCATGTGTGGGGCTCCTGTCACGAAATGGGCAGCACGGGGGGGGTGAAGATTCCATGATGGTGCCACACCCGTTGAGGGCAACAAAGCCCTTGGTGGTATGGCTCCGCCTGGACGGTAACAAGTCCAACCGATCGGCAGGATGCCCTGCCTGGCGGGGTGATACCCCCGCGTTCCCCTGCTCCACGCCCGGCTTCATTTGGCGAACACTCGGACCTAGTGCGCCAATCACGGAAACTCATTGAGTGGCTCTAATGCCACATGGCACTCCGCTCCCGGACAGCACACCACAGTAGAGCGAATATCGAAAGGGACGATCGTCTCGAAAGATGTCCGGCCGTACCCGTCGTGGCCCAAGCCATGCCGGCCCCACCCGGCGGCGCCGGCACGGGGCCAGCCCGGACCGGGCGCGACACACCCCCCGACGCGGCAACAAGACGGATCACGGGTGCCCGGCGCGCCCGGCCAGGGGGCGGTCGAGCGCGTACCTGACCTGGCACGCGCCGAACTCGTCGAACCGGTCGACCCGGGTCATGCCCAGCGCTTCGAGCAGACGCACCGACCGACCGTTCGCCTCCTGGGTTACCGCGATCAGCCGGGCGTCGTCCGGGAACGACTCGAAGGCCACGCCGACGATCGCCCCGCACGCCTCCCGGGCGTACCCCCGCCCCCAATGCCCAGGGAGAAAGGCATACGACAGTTCGAGCTCGCCCGTCCGGTACCGGCCGAGGTGACACCAACCGACGACCTCGCCGGAGTGCAGCTCCGCCATGAACCCGCCGACCCCACCGGCGGACCGCCGCGCGGCGACCGCCTCCTCCGACAGCGGACCGCCGAGGTGACGTCGCACCACCGGGTCACGCCACATCCGTTCGAGGATCGTCAGGTCACCGGTCCCGGCCTCCCGCAGCACGAGCCGCTCCGTGGCAACCATCGACTCATCCTTCCTCCCGCGTCCTTGCTCGTCCGCACTTCCCGGTCCACCCACGTCCGCCGCGGGGCCGGTGCGCGACGGCGGATCACGGTACGGTGCGGGGATGCCGAAGGTGTTGATCTCAGTCGACATGGAGGGCGTCTCCGGCATCGTCCACTCCGTGGAGACCAACCCCGACCGGTACGACTACGAGCGCGGACGGGCCCTGATGACCGGCGACGTCAACGCCGTCGTCGCCGGGGTGCTGGAGGCGGAACCGTCGGCCGACATCGTGGTGGTGGACGCCCACGGCCCCTTCCGCAACGTGCTGCTGGAGGAGCTCGACCAGCGGGTACGGCTGATCCGCGGCCGGCCACGGCCAGGCGGGATGCTGGCGGGCCTCGGCAACGACGTGGACGCCGTGTTGTTCGTCGGCTACCACGCCCGGGCCGGCACCGGCCCCGCCGTACTCGCCCACACCATCAGCGGCGACGCCCTCGGCGTACGGCTCAACGGCCGCGAAGTCGGCGAGATCGGCCTCAACGCCGCCCTGGCCGGGCAGCACGGCGCCCCGGTCGTGCTGCTCAGCGGCGACGACGCCGCCTGCGCCGAACTGCGTGAGCTGGTGCCCGAGGCGTCGACCGTCGCGGTCAAGCGGGCGCTGGGCCAACTCGCCGCCGAGGTGACGCACCCGGCGATCGCGCGGGACCGGCTCCACCAAGGGGCGGCCCACGCGATCGCGAGGCGGGCGCAGGTGCCACCCCTGTTGATCGGCGGCCCGGTGGCGCTGGAGGTGGACCTGTACAACCCCGTCGCCGTCGACATGGCGACCCTGATACCGGGCGTCGAGCGCGCCGCCGGCGCCAGGACGGTCACCTTCACCGCCCGGGACGTCGCCGAGGCGTACAACGTGGTCATGCTCCTTCTACACCTCGCCCAGGTCAAGAACGGCTGACCAGGGACGGCCCGGAGACCGCCGGCCGACCGGCTCACCGAAGTCGCTATCGCCAGTGTTAACTGTCTCGCTTGGTTCGATCAGCACGACGTCGGCTCCCTCGACAGACACGGGTTGGTGCGGCACTCCGCGCGGCACTACGTACATCTACCCGGGGCCGAGCGTGACATCGCCGGCGTCCATCCGAATGGTCAGTGATCCGCGCAGGACGAGGAAGAATTCGTCAGTGTCTGCCAACTGCGAGCTGTGGAAATCAAGGGCGGCATGCGAACGGGCCGCGCGGGCCAGCTGGCGACCTTCGGCCCATCCGCTCGCGAGCTGGATAAGCCAGCGACGGCGGGAACTCCCATGTAGCTAATGGCACTTCGGTCAGAGCCTCGCTACCCGGTGGCAGGCCGGTAGCGGCGCGGCAGCGATCGCCCCGCCCTCGGCGACGGCCAGTGCTACTCCTCCGCCGGCAAGTCGTGAAACCACCGCCGGGACGATGCGGGCACCAGCAACAGGCCAACGATGACTGACGCAACAACGATCTCCAGCAGACCTAACGCATCAGCCTTGGCGATCATGACGACGCCGTACACAGCGCTGACGGTCGAGAAAACGGTTGTCCAAAACCGGGCTCGCCCGCTACCACGCCACAGGCCGTAAGCCAACGCCAGGAGAAGAAGTACCTGTATCAACCCGGTGACCATAAATGGACCACTCGTAAACATCGCCGTCGCCGGGAACACGGTCGCCACGAGCAAAGTCACCGAGGCTACGGCGACCGGCATAGGAACGCGTCGCTGACTCTGCTCGATCATCGGCTCATGGTAGGCGTCGTTCGCCCGGTCCACTAGCTAGAACGGACGCCGCCGGAGTCTGGCTCCGAGAATGACGTGCAGTGGAGAGCCGGCAAGCCCGAACCGTGTGCAGGGTCGTGCCGCGGGCCAGACCGTATTCCTGCTGAAGCCGGGCCACACTCGGGATCGGCCGGTTGGGCAGCAGGTCCCCGCGTTCCCGCCATGTTCCCGTGGAGGCTCGTAGACGGCTAGACCACACTGGACTCGGCTAGATCAACGAGAACGGCCTCGCAGTCAGCATCTCTGCTGGTCACGGGGCCGTGCTCGCACCTGGTGGCGGGTGAAGGATTCGAACCTTCGAAGCTTTCGCGACGGAGTTACAGGGCGTCCGCGATCTTGGGTGGGACAACCCGGCTGAGCTGCTGCTTCTCCCGGCCAATCGGCCGTCGGGCGGCGAGCTGCCCACCATCTGCCCACGTACGGAACTCTGCCCCGACCGCCGATCGCGCCGCTACAGCGTCATCCGGACCGACTCGACGAGATGCCAACTCGCGGCGCTCGCCGCCGTCGACACCGTGGCGGTCATCAGGAAGAGCCACAGCGAGAGCGGCAGCCGGCGAAGCCGTAACGCAAAGCACGCAACTACTGCTGCAAGGAGGAGTTGCACTGCCGCCGCCCCAAGCCTGGCCCAGACGAAGGAGTCCACAGGCCCGACCCAGATGATGACGACGTAAAAGATGGCATAGGCAGCCTCCCCGGCGAGCAGCCCGAACGCGACGCCAAGGGCAATGCTGGCGTCACGGACTGCGCCTACCCGGACGACGTGCGCGAGGCAGCCCAGGATCAGTCCGCCGAACAACGCACCGGCCAGCCAGAAGACCGACGCACGCGTAACGGAATAGAGCCCGTCGGGTGGCAGCGCCGGCCCCGAATCGCTGAGCCACTGCCGACTCAGCGAGGCAACGAGGCCGTAGTAGGTCAGGGTCGCCAGGGCGAGTGTGCCGACCCCAGCGACGAAAGCTGATCTCAAGGTCGGGGCGTAGTAGCTCACGGCGAGGGCCACCACACCCCAGGCGAATCCCGAGCTGAAGGCTGGCACGAGGAACCTGCCCACGGCTTCCGGCACGAGGTCGGCAGTGAACGCCGCCATCCCCAGGGCGACTCCCGCAAAAACCGGGGGAAGCACTTCACGCCGCGCCCACCGTCCACCGAGGGCTTTCAACTCCGTCACCTGGCCACCGCCGAACAATCGAGGTTCACTGAACGCGTCAACCCGAACCATGCCGAGGGCTTCCAGGAGGCGAACCGATCGAAGGTTCGCCTCCTGGGTGACGGCGATCAGACGGACGTCGTCCGAGATCCGGTCGAAGGCCAGACCGATGGCGGCCGCGCACGCTTCCCGGGCGTACCCGCGTCCCCACCACTCGGGCAGGAAGACGTACGACAGCTCAAGGTCCCCCGTCCGGTACCGGCCGAGGTGGCACCAGCCAACGGCCTCTCCGGAACTCAGGCGCCACCATCAGCCCGCCCGTGTAGTCACTCACCCGCCGTTCGGCCACCACCTCGTCAGACACCGGGCCGCCGAAGTAACGCTGCATCACCGGGTCCCGCCACATCCGCTCAAGCACCGGCAGGTCGGACAATCGGACCCCCCGCAGTACGAGACATTCCGTTCTAACCAGCGCCTCACCCGACTCGGCGCTCATCGGCTCATCCTCCACCAGTCCCCCGCTCATCCGAGGGCGTCGCCGATCTTGTCGTTCATGATGTCGTCTCCCCCGTGGATGCAGTTGGCGTCGACGCGGAGGAGGACGGCGACGCCGTGGCCCAGGCGCCGGGCGACCTCGGTCGGCGGGACACCGGCATTCAGCCAGAGCGAGGCCGCCGCGTGCCGCAGGTCGTAGGGACAGCGGATGAGCGGCGAGGCGACCTGAGATTCGGTCAGCGCCTTCTCGCGGGCGAGCTTCCACCACCGGTCGTACACCGACTCGGAGAGCGGCTCGCCGCCGGGGGATGGCAGCTGTCATCCCCCAGCACATCCGTTCAGTCGCCTGCCGGCGCTACGAACATCTTGACCGATCCGCACGTCTCGGATGCGTTCTTGAACTGCTCGCCGTCGATGACGTACAGGAGCTTCCCCCACCTCATTTCGGGAGAGGGAGAGGGAGAGGTGCTGCTTATCGAAGATGGGATCGCCTCGATACGTTGTACACAGGCATACAGCTGGGCTGGGGCCTTGACGCTAAAGATCCGACTCCACGACCTCCGGCATGCATCGATCGGAGCCTCGCCAACCAGGCGATGCAGTTTAGTGTCCAACTCGGGGTCCACAGCCGGAATTGAACTTATTCCGCCCTGTTCCTCACATTTTTTCAGGTCTCCTGGAGAAGGTGAGCGGCCAGGCCATTTCTTGCTTGGAGTTACTTCCAAGGCAACCAAGGGACGCGGACCAAGACCGTCTACGGCTACTCGGTCCTCGTCGGTCGGGACGAGGACGTCAAACCAGGACAATGCCGGTCGTTTCGGTGCCGTACCATCCACGAAAGGTGCTGGAGAATGTGTTAGGGAGCGGGCAGCCAGGCAAGCAGCCACGTCTTCCTGCCGCTTGACGTACTCAATTACTTCCAAGGCCTGCCTGGCCCGAGGTGAACCCCATGTCAGGTCGTACAGGTCCTGCAACTGAGCCTGCACTGCATCCTCGGAGCGTTCGACACCGAAATCGGAACCGCCCTGGACATTGCCGCATGCAGTTAGGGCAGCGACCGAAAGAACGCCAATCGCTGCCTTCCCGATACTCAATCGGAGCACGAACGAGGGTCTCCTTCCAAGTTGGAGGTGAGAGCAGCCGCGGCTTCTCGCCTCACCCAGCTGATGCACGAAATACCGGTTCCACTCGACCAATCGATGGCACGGTGCTCGTGTCGGTGCCTGAATAGTCGCTGCACGTTCCCCTCGTGTTAGAGCTTCTGACGCTCGGCACGAAGCAGCCGCGCCACGTGCTGTACGAGTTCCCTGGGCACGTCGAGCCTGGCAGAATAGGCGATCACGTGGAGCCCTCTCGAAGACTGGATTCCGTCGCAAGGACCTGTCTATCGATGACTCCGCGTTGGAAGGTGGCCGGTCGCGCGTTCCGCGACACGTTCGCCACCCGCGCCCTGGCCGAGAGCCTCCGGTCGAAGCTGGTTGTAGCCCAGCGGGAAGGCGTCGCGTTCGATGAGGCCAGCGGCCTGCCCGAGCCGATGGCACGAGCGCTCAATACCAGGTCGTGGTACGAGCACTCCGTGGCGTACGTCGACATGAAGTGGCCGCGCGCGTCGGGCAAGCACCGAAAGGGGATCGCCGAGACGCTGGCCACCGTCACACCCGCTCTGCTGGCGACGGATCGGGGCATACCCAGCGACAAGGCGCTACGCGCTGCGCTCTACGGGTGGGTGTTCAACAAGACTCGCCGCGACGCCGGCGAGCCGCCCGCCGACCTCGCCGCCGCCATACGTTGGCTGAAGGCCAACACCGTCGACCTGGCGGCGCTCGCCGACGCCGCGTTGGTGCGGAAGGCACTCGACATGCTTGCCCTGCGAATGGACGGCGCTCCGGCGTCACCCAGCACGATCGCCCGCAAGCGCGCTGTCTTCTCCGGTGCCCTCAAATACGCCGTCGAGTTGCGGCTACTCGACACGCACCCAATGTCCCTGGTGAGCTGGACCGCGCCGAAGACTGCCGATGAGGTGGACCGCCGGGCGGTGGTCAACGCCGATCAGGCGCGTGCGCTACTCGCCGAAGTGGGACGCGCCGTGCCCGAGTTGGAGGCGTTCTTCGGGTGCATGTACTACGCCGCGTTGCGGCCCGAGGAAGTGCTCCACCTGCGCGAAGACGAGTACGAACGGCCTGCCCGGCACGGCGGGTGGGGCGTGCTGCACCTGACCGGCTCGACGGTGGCGGTAGGCCGGGATTGGGGCGACGGGAACGACACCACCGAAGAACGCGGGCTGAAACACCGGGCGAAGACCGCGACGCGAGACGTGCCGGTGCCACCGCCGCTCGTGCGGCTACTCGATCACCACATCAAGGAGTACCCGCCGGCATCAAACGGGAAGCTGTTCGTCACCCGGCGCGGCCCCGGTGGCCGATACGTGCCCACCGCCGGCCAAACCGATTCCGAACAACACCTACGGGAAGGCATGGCGGGACGCGCGGGCAAAGGTGCTCACGCCCGCTCAACAGCGCTCACCGCTGGCCCGGCGTCCGTACGACCTACGGCACGCGGCCGTGTCGCTCTGGCTCAATGCCGGGGTGCCAGCTACCCAGATCGCCGAGTGGGCCGGGCACAGCGTGCACGTGCTCATACGGGTCTACGCGAAGTGCGTCTACGGGCAGGAAGAGGCTGCTCGGAAGCGCATCGAAGCAGCGCTTAGTGGCGACTACACGTAGTACGCGTATCAGGTACCAACGGCGACCTTGAGTTCGCGCTGCATGGCAACCGTGATACCTCCCAAGCGCTTTATCGCCCCACTGTCATCGATCCCGCTTCTCTCGGAGAGGCCCTCCCACAGATCGGCGACGAGGCGCAGCGTCTCGGCCGCGAGATGCGGGTCTGTCAGAACAGCAATTTCTCCATGCAAGGCACCGAGGCGCTCCAGAGCTTCCTCCGCCGCTTGGAGCTTGCTCTTCCCTTCCTCACTGTTCCGATCAGAGAGGTGACGAACATTCATAACCTTGGCGTACGCACCATGACATTCTCCCAGAAACCTCCCATAGAGTCCCTGCTTGACAGATAGCAACTCTCGCCTGTGCTGAGACTCCAACTCAAGCTTAAGGACACGCAACTGCACCTCTTGTGCTTGGACTTGGCCACGGGCCGCTGCCCTTCCGCTCACGACTCCCGCTAGCGCCCCCACTGCCGCTCCAACTACCGCCCCGACCGGTGCCAGCCATTCCCACGCCACGGGGTCATGGTCGAGCATGGAAGCAAACGACGGACAGTCGGCGACACGTATGCGACACAACCAGCGAGATCGAGCGGGTTGGAGCGGGACCGAGCGAGACTCACGAAAGAGGCCCTTGACCGGCTTTCACGCTGATCAAGGGCCTCTTTGTGCACCTGGTGGCGGGTGAAGGATTCGAACCTTCGAAGCTTTCGCGACGGATTTACAGGGCGTCCATCTTGCGGGCCGCGGCTGCACCAGTACCTGCGCATACGTGGCGTCCTCGTCGGCAGACCACCAACCCTGCCCACAGTTTGCCCACAGCTGCAGGCGGTCTGGCTTGGCTCACGCTTGGCCTCGACGGCTCATCCCCAAGGCATGCCGGTAGAGGTCGGGCACCCGAAACCGGCGGACTTCCTCCTGCGTGCCTTCATGCACCGCTATCAGACCAACCTCTAGCGCCAGTTCGAGCTGCTCAAGCGCCTTTGGATTTACGGCCTGAATGTCACTAGGTACAAGCGGGGTGCGACCGACCGCCTCCAAGGCATCGACCATTTCCTTCAGTTCGGGAAACTCCTCATGGAGCGCCCCTACGGCCTCAGCACTGACTCGCTCCAGGCTGGGAACGAGCGCACGTGGCCGTATCACGCTCTGGTCATAGGAGCCGCGCTCCCCCGTCTCCCACTCCACCGCCGTCGCGAACAGTTGGGAGAGAGTCCGAGGGCTGTGGTCCCCCTGGCCATCGGCAAGCCTATTCCATACCCAGTTGCGGGTAAACGTAGTCTTGGCACCCTTCATGCGCTCGCCAATCAAAACGTTCCATGCCTGGAATACCTGATCGGTCCGCCATGCGTCCACATCAGATCCGATGCCAATGTCAGCCAGGATTGCCTGAAATGCCCCACTCCGGACCGCCTGCTTCAGTACAGTCTTGAAGTAGTCCGCCTGGTCCCTCCACAGCAGCTGCACGTAGCGCCCGAACAGATGACTTTTATTCTCGAACTGCAATTGCTGCCAAATATCCAGACGCAGCAAAACCTTGAACGAGAGGTTTTCCAGACGCGTCTCAGCCTCGGTCAAAAATGTGAATAGACCGGCCACTGCTTCCGTTCTCCGATTGCGACTAGCCGCATCGTTCCCGAAACCAGTATCCAACCCGTCGAATAAGAGGAACCTCGGCGCCGACAGGCTTTTGTCTAGCTCTCGGAGCCATCGGGCCGCAAGCAAACCCGCCTGCGGGTCCTTCATCATCTCAATGACGATATCGACGACAAATAGTTCGTCGGTCTGTTCCGGCGAACTAAGCTCATGCAAATCAAGATTGAATCGCGGCGGTGGCGAAGTTTCAGGCCTCCTAGGCAGCGCCAAAAAGGTGGCTAGAGCGGTATAACAGGCCCAGAACCGCGACCAGCCCGCCCCTCGTGCACCTAATGCCTCGTCAACCGCAGCAAACCCTTCGAAACCGAGCACCCATGGGAACCTATTGCGGAATGTATGGGGACACATCGCTACAACAGGCGGGTCACCGCCGGGACGGTCTAGCAGCCATCGAAACACGGCTGTTTTGCCCGTCCCCTTGCGCCCAATCACGAGCGGATAGTGCGGATCTGACGCCTGTATAGCTACGCGGGTCTTAACAAAGTCATCGAGGAGGTTCTCGTGGACCTCTGCCTGCCCACGAGAAAAATTCAGCTCGCGAAGCGCGCCGCGCTTACCGCCCAGACGGATGACGCCTTGAGGCGCAGTTTGCGGCAGCAATTGTTCAAGCCAATCGGCGACCGGACCGTAGGCTTCGTCGATCGCCGAAGAAACCTCCATGAAATCTTTAAATGCCATGTCGGTCGAGTAGCTGACGCTGTGAGTTAGTTCGTCGGCCTGCAGGACACCAACATCCGAGGAACGCCGGTCAATAGCTTTAGCGAGCCAGCTGTCAATCCATGTAAGCGCACGCTCACGCACTCGGGCGGCAGAAGGGCCAGGCGGGACTGGTGACACGAGAAACCTAGGCTCCGGTGAAATTGTCCGCTCACCGTCCGAACGCCTCGTCTTGGCAGCCAAAAGCGACTGCACCAACAACTCTGTGCCCAGATGCGCCTGGGGGTGCGGGAAGAAACAGACGACAGCCAGGTCGGAGATATCGAAGAGCAGTGGCGCACTAATGGGCGATATCCCAGTGCGAGAGTCCACAAGGATAAGCTCCGGCTGAATGGAAGACGTGGATGCCAAGTCAAATAGCGCGTGCAACGGATTATTTTCCTCGACGTACCAGTTTTCTGGCTCCAACAGTCGCAGGCGTTGCGCATAGTCAACCCCAAGCCGACCGGAGGGGAGACAATAAAGTTCCTCAGCATCACTCACGCGCTGCACGTGATCCCTAATATCCACCTCATCCCCTCGCTCAATGGCCAGCAGCAGTGGGAGAACTCCCTGTTCGGGGCTGGGTTCACTGAGGCGCATCAGATGATGCAGTCCGGGCGCTTCGAAGTCCATGTCGATACAAAGCACGCGTCGGCCCCGGGACGCCAGTATTCGTGCGGCGGCAGCCAACGCGGTTGTCCGCCCCACGCCGCCGCGGAGGCTATAGAAGGTAACGACTACTGGAGGGGCGATGTCTTCGTCTAGATCGCTAGCAAAAAGAAGGGGCAGGGTCGATGATTGAGCTAGCGCGTCGGACCAAACCGGCAATGCGCCGTCAACCACCCGCGGCGGAGGGCCGTACCACTCCTCTTCCGCCGAGGTGAGCAGTTCCGCATCCTCTATCCGCCCTTCTAAGCCTACGAGGAGAAGGTTACGTCTCTCCACATCCGATAGACCAGTTAGGGCATCACTGACCAACCGAACCCGCCAGCCATTATCCATACCGCGTGCAACGTGAACACGCAGGTCAGTCACATCGCTGCGGAGCGCGTTCTCTTCCAGGGCGCGCTTCACGGCATCCGCATCAGACTGTTCCGGGTTCATGACTTCCTTCCGCTGTGCCGATACGGGCGAGCGTACCTAACCCGACGTGCCACGATGCCGGCCAGTTCGATCGCTCCCTTGAGCAAGTCTCGCGGCGCATGTGGCGAGTCCACTACGCAGGTATATCTGATGCCCGTGTTCCAGTAGTCAAGGAACGCGCGCTTGTGCCCTCCGATGTCCTCTCGGCGAAGACCAGCCGCGTCCCACAGCCCATGTAGATCATGTCCAGCTTGCCCGGATCGCGGGAATGGCCTGCCCAGCCGGTTAAGGAGATCCTTCAACTTGCACTCGATGACGTAGCCGGCCAGGTAGAGAGCCCCGCACAGGTGCCCCCCATCTGCTAGATGCTTCGCCTCGGTCGCGCGCATCCGCGCAGCATCCTCATACACGCCGATGACCCCTCTCCCCCGCCAAGCGCCCCCTAACGTAGGCGCTCAAACCGCTGCGCCCAAGTGCCTCGTCGGCCCGTCATCTCGTGGCGCATGCTCGGTTCCACGTGGCCGGTCACGACCTGCCCGCTCCAGCTCATCCGAGGGCGTCGCCGATCTTGTCGTTCATGGTGTCGTCTCCGCCGTCGATGCAGTTGGCGTAGACGCGGAGCAGGACGGCGACGCCGTGGCCCAGGCGGCGGGCGACCTCGGTCGGCGGGACGCCGGCGTTCAGCCAGAGTGACGCCGCCGCGTGACGCAGGTCGTAGGGCCGGCGCACGAGCAGCGAGGCGACTTGCGAATCCGTCAGCGCCTTCTCGCGGGCGAGCTTCCACCACCGGTCGTAGACCGACTCGGAAAGCGGCCCGCCGTGCAGGCCCCGGAAGAACCGACCGTCCGGGCCGACACCGTGATTCTCGACGTGCGCGCACAGCAGCTCGACGAGCCGGGGCGGGATCGGGACCGTCCGGGTTTCCTGCCGGCCCCGGTGCTTGAGGCCGCGCCGCTCGTGGGAGCCGCCATCGTCCGTCCAGTGCGAGCCGGCGCGCGGCGAGGTGCCGGCGAGCACCAGGCGGCCCCAGCGATGTTCGATCTTCTCGTGGCCGCAGGAGGCCGAGGGCTTGACCGTCGCCAGGTCGTCGAAGTCGGCCCCACAGGCGAGGCAGCGCCCGGGTAGGTCGCAGTCTTCGCGCCGCAGGTCGGCCGCTTCCGAAGGCCGCATGCCCGCGTAGTAGAGGCAGCCGAAGAACGCCGTCACCTTGTCGGCCCGTTTGCCGAGAGATTTCACCGCCTCCAGCAGCGTGGCGACCTGGGCCGGGTTCGCCACCACCCGCCGGTCGATGGACTGCGCGACTTCGGGGGCGGTCCACTGGACCCGGTCGACCGGGTTGGAGGCGATCAGCTCCAGCTCGACGGCGTACCCGAGCGCGTTGTAGAAGGTGGCCCGCTTGCGCTGGACGGTCGAGGCCGCCGCGGGCTTGCCGTCGAGGCGTACGCAGAGGCTGTCGAGGAGCCGGCGGATCATTGCGGGCGAGTCGAGCTCGACGACCGGGAGGGACGCGGTTTCCAGCCAGGCGAGCACCGCCGCGTGGTCGGCCGGGATCTCGTCGGACCAGCGGCGCGGGTTGAGGCCGTAGAGGTACAGCGCTTCGCGGAGCAGGGCGGCATCCGGTCGGCCGCGCTTCGTCGGCCGGGTCAGGGTCACCGTGATCGAGGTCAGCGCCTCGACGATCGACCGCCGGGTCTTGGCCGCCGCCCGGGGCCACTTCATCTCGACGTACGCGCGGCTGTGCGCGTACCAGGTGGTGGGGTTCTTGGTTCTGGCCTCGGAGACCGGGCGGCCGGTGGCCGGGTCGAAGGGCTCCCCCGCGTTGGCCGCTTGGACCAGCTCGGCGCGGAACGAGTGCGCCAGGGCCTTGGTACGGAACATGTCCTCGAAGCGCTGGTTGCTCACCGCCCAGCGGACCCGCCAGGGCCGTGCCTTCCGGTCAGCGCGCTTGCCGATCTCCCAGATCTGGACCTCGTAGCTCTTCACGCGGCGTCCTGCTCCAGGTCGCCGAGCCACCGGCCGAGCGCCGATCGGCGGACCCGCAGTTGCCCGTTCGGGAGCTTGATGACCCGTGGGCCCTTGCCGGTCTGTCGCCAGTAGAACCAGGTCGAGCGCGGTACGCGCAGCTCGGCGAGCACTTCCGGCACGGTCAACAGCTCCTCGTTCAACGTGATCCCTCGCCGTGGTGCTGTGCGCTGTGCTGAGTTGCCGAAAGATCTGGTGGCCCTTGGGCGGCCCGGTCCTTGGCGGCGAGGAGTTCGGATCGCCAGCGGGCGCGTTCGCTGATCGACCGCATGAGCCGGTGGGTCAGGGGTCCCACGTCGGGGTCGTCGGGTCGGGCGAGTTCCCAGGCGTGCCGGACCCGCTCAGCGGTGTTGGTCTGGTCGTCAACAGGCTGGGTGCCGTCGGTGGTCGTGCCGAGCAGTGCCCGGACCCAGGCGCGGGCGTCGTGCTTGTGGTCGGCGAGGGTCTTGCCGGACCAGTCGCGGGAGACGAGGATGCGCCGGCCGCCGATGCCGAGGGTGTCGCGCTGGTGGACCTTGCCCTTGCAGCGGCCCGGCTTGAGCTTCGCGTTGGCCTTCTTCGGCTGGACGCCGTAGAGCAGCCAGTTGGCGCACCGGTCGGTGCACGGGGTGACCCGCAGTTGGCGCCAGAGCCGGTCGAGGTGCTTGCGTTGCCGGTCGGTGGTCGCTTTGTGGCAGTCGCCGGTGTGCTTGGTGATGTACTTCGTGACGTACCGGATGGTCCGCTCGGCGTCTTCGGTGCCGGGCATGACGCCGCGCGCGTCGACCTGGGCACCGAAGCGGGCCACGTGCACCGGCTCGGCGTCCGGATCGTCGTCGATGGCGTCGAGGGCTTCGGTCCAGGTGGTCAGCGGGTGGCGGGTGTCCGGGTCGACCCACGCAGAGGCGTCTTCGTCCCACACCGGGGATCGGTCGGCGGTGTACCGCTGGACGTCGACCGCCGGCCACCACACCTGGTGATACGTTGCCGCCGCCACGGTGCGCAGCGTGTCGCGGGGGATGGTGCCCCGGATGGCGAAGACCTGGGCGGCGAGGGAGAGCAGCGCGAAGGCGACCAGGAGCACGCCGACCAGGCCGACGGGCGACCATCACGGCGGCGAGCGCGGATCTCTAGCCCGAGGTAGATCGCCATCAGCTCGACGGCCACGGCGTTGGCCCAGCCAATCCAGTCGGGTTGCCCGTGCGCCACGGTCAGGTCGTGGACATGGGTGAAGGCGGCGGCACCGGCCATGATTCCGATGGCGAGCAGGATCAGCACCCGGACGCCGGACTCGGCTCGGTGGCGGATCATTCGAAGTCGCCTTCCGGGATGCGGATGGTCACGGTGATGCGGATGCGCTGCCCGTCGAGGTCGTCGCGGCGGCGGACCATGTGCGCCAGGCCGTGCAGGGCGACGGCGAGCCGGTCCGGGGAGCCGTCCAGGTCGATGTTCAGCGGCTTGAGTCGGTGGGTGCCGAGGAAGAAGCGCTTGAGGGACATCGGGTTACCTCCGGTCCGGGGTGACGCGGGTACGGATGTGGTCGGGCGGGTCGCCGAGGGACGCGACGGCTTCGGAGAGGCAGCGCCACAGCGCCCACGCCTCGTCCGGGGTGAGGTACATGCGGCGTCGGCCGCCGCCGACGGCGAGATAGACCGGGTACGGGTCGGGTCGGTCGGGGTCGACGCGGACGGAGACCGCCGTCGGGCCGGTCGGGTTCGGTGCGCGGAGCCGGTAGAAGCGCCGGCTGTCGGTCGGGGCGGTCACCGCGGCTCGCCCCCGTCGGCGTCGAGGATGTTGCGCAGTGCGTCGGGCAGCAGTGGCCCGCGATGTGGCCGGGGCAGGGCCGGCCGGACCGGTTCGGGGGTCGACTCGCGGCCGACCTGGGCGAGGATGTCCGCCGCGTCGGCCGGGGCCGGGTACTGCCGGGCAAGCTCGCGGATGTGGTCGTCGGTGACGTACGAGAAGCGGACCCGCAAGGGTTCGGGGGTGCCGTCGAGGATCACGTAACCCACGCCCTTGGCCCAACGGGGCATCTGGTCGGCCAGGGCGCCACGGTTGCGGGCCCCGTCGCCGAGGACCATGTCGACCTGCGACGCCTCGGTCAGCCCGAGCGCGATGCGGGTCGGGAACAGGTCCCGGAACGGCAGGACTTCCTTGCGCGGGTCCTGCAACGCAGCCACCACCAGGACGCCGACGCCGGCACCCTGCGACAGCAGCAACCCGAGCGAGCCGGCGATGCGCTTACGCAGGTCGACGTCTTGCAGGTACGCGGTGAGCGCGGCCATCTCGTCGATGACGACCACGACCAAGGGGTCAGCTTCGGTCGGGGTGTGCACCCGGACGGTTCCGGCAAGGCGGGTCTGCCGTTCCCGCATCACCGTCACGGCCTCGTCGAGGAGGTCGGCCATGGCTTCGAAGGACTTGCAGGCGAACCGGGCGAACAGCGGCCGGCCCATGGCGAACTCCATCCCGCCCTTGGGGTCGATCACCCAGAGCCGGACCAGGCCGGAGGTGATACCGCCGACCAGTGAACGCACCAACGACCAGAGCACCGAGCCCTTACCGGACCGGGTCGCCCCGCCGATGAGAACGTGCGTGGCGAGCAGGTGCAGCGACCATGTGCCCAGGTCTTCCCGCCGAGCCAACGGCAGCGCGGTCAGGTCAGGGACGGCCGGGGCGTCGAACGGGGCCACGACCGGCCGCAGGGCGTCGGTGCGGACGAGCACCAGGTAGACCACGGTCGGCCAGTCCCGGAACCGCACCCGGTCCACCAACCCCAGCAGCAGAGCCCAATAGCCGGTACGGGTCGGCGGGTCATCGGGCCGCTCGGAGTAGACCCGGGCGTGCCGCCGGCCGAAGGCGTACGCGAGGTTCGCCGTGACCTTCTGGAAGTCGGCCGGGGTCTGCCCCCGGACCATGCGGATGGTCAGCACGTCGAGGGCCTGATCCGAGCGCACCCGCAGCAGCTCGGGCAGGACGGGCCGATGGTCGTACGTCTCGGCGAGGCCGCACAGGGTCATGGCCTCGTGCCACGCCCGCCGGTAGACGAAGACCTGACGGAACCGGCCGAGCAGCGGCCCGGCGCACCACCGCCACCAGGACGTTTCATCGCGCCACCGCCAGATGGCCGACACCGCCGACGCCAGGACCAGCGGCACGACCAGGCCCGCCCAGCCGTGGTCGGCGTAGAGGACGACGGCGAGCACCGCCAGGCCCACGGTGACCGGGTGACGCAGGCACCACCGACAGCCCCGGGCCAGCCAGCGCAGCACCAGGCCGCACACGACCGCCCACATCGGCAGGACGAACCGCTTCGGCCGGATCACCATCAGATCCCCGGCGGTCGTCATCAGCACCTCACCACGTGGCCGGCGCATCATCGCGCACCCCGCAGCGACACGAACCGGCCCGACGAGTCACGGACCGGGGGAAACGGAAGGACGAGCTGCCCGACGCAGCCGGCACACCGACCGTCGGCACCGGTAGCCGGGTCGAACCGGGACTGACACACGCCGCACCGAGGCTGAGCCGGGGCAGCCGAACGCCTACGCTTGGACACGTCACTACCTCTCTCGACAGAGCAGGGGGAAGAGACAGAGGGCGGGGCTGCCGTCCACCAAGACCTGACAGCCCCGCCCCCACCTGATGCGGCTACGCCGCCGCCTTGTTGGCCACGCCCGCCGGGGCACGCATCCCGGTCGCCCGCAGCGAGTACGCCATCCGGCCGGTGTTCGACACGTACGGCGTGACCGTCATGCCCTCGAACTCGACGCCCTCGAACGGGGCGCCCGTCGGCGGGACCGGCTGGTGGTTCGCCGAAATCTTCACCGTCGTTTCCCGCGAGCGCTTGCCAAGGTCCGGGTCGAGGTCCATCACCCGGACCTGCCACACCCGCTGGCCGGTCAGCTTGTCCTTCGCCGGGGAACGCCGGCCGGTCTTCTCGTCGTAGTCCTCCACCTCGCCCAGGGACTCGGGCACCAACGCGCACCCCGCCGGGAACACGTCCTCACAACGCACGGCGAACCTCGTACCGCCACGCAGAGCCATCGCTCAACCTCCAGGCCGTTGGCATGTCTGCCAAGTGAGACTCCAAGGTAGACGCCACTTGGCAGACAAGTTAACGAGTTCGGAGCGACGGCGCGACCCAGACCGGCAGCCCCTACCCGAAACATCCCTATTGCGTAGCTGGATAAGCGTTGCAACTGCGGCGATTCGGTCGTCGGGCTTCAATCCCTGAGTCAAGCAAAGATCATCTTTGCTGTTGGTATCTACGATTGCAGCATGGATGCGCGGGCGCATGGCAGAAATGTTGGATCCGAATGGGATGGCCCACTTGCAGAGTTTTCGGCTCTACGGGAAGAAATCCAGGCGAGGGTTCAAGCCCAAAATCAGGTACTGTCGTTGCAGCTAACCGTCACGGCGGCGATATTTGGATTTTCGATGTCTCGGCAAAATATGACCACCCTACTGCTTCTCGTGCCATTCACCTCATACCTTCTTTGCGGCCGCCTAGCTTCCCATCACTTTGGTACGGTGAAGGCAGCCCAGTACATTTCAGAGGAACTAAGCAAGCAGGTTCCGGGTGGACTGCGATGGGAGCAGTGGTTGCGGAGAAGCCGGAAAGGGCCCAGCTTGTTGGGGTCAACGTTGCCTCTCCTGCTCACCTTCGTTGGGGCGAGCGTGTTGGCGTTAGCTTGGGTGGGCTGGTACATCTATGCTCACGGCGATGCGGATACCATTCCTCGCGCAGGGCTTATCGCTCTGTGGATTCTTGGATTCATTCCTGCCGCCCTGTCGGCTTGGCTTGTGCTGCAGATGGATGGGCGAACATCTGCCGGATTGCGAAAGAAGGCGGCCAAGTCGAGGTGACAGCATGATTTACTAAGTGTCGAGAGAATGCTGAAAGCACGGCGGCGAGGGTATACGTGGGTCATGGTAGACAAACTGCAAGCGGTGCCAATAGACGAGGTGCATCCCCGTTCAAAGGACCTGGATGATACGACCGTTGAGGCGCTGGGCGAGTTGAGTAAGGCCCTGGAGACGGTCCACCGTGTCCGGGGGCACCTGTACTCGGCTCACCAGCTCGTCGGCGGAGCGGACCTGACCCTTGACCGGGTGGTGAAGCTGCTATGGGAGGCCGGGCATGACGAGGTGGCCGACCGGGTCGAGCACGAGCTGTTGGGACGCAACGTGCTACCTGGCCGGTGGACGTTCCAGATCGTGGAGGAGTTCGACGACGGCTACTACGCGGCGTTCCAGGAGATCGAGCGGGACGCGCGGGAGAAGCTGGCCGGCGGCCGGCGGCACATCTACGAGGCGGAGATGAAGGAGCGGCGGCGTACCCACGGGATGCCGGGGCACGAGGCTACGCCGTAGCGCCGCCGCCGAAGCCGTTCGGAATCATCGAGGCCAGGGCGTTGGCTCTGGCCTCGATGATCCTCATCCGCGCCTGATACTCGGCCGGTTCCCGGTGTGCGGCCTGGCTGGTGACCGGGCCGGGCCACTTGCGGTAGAGCAGGCCGTATTCGCGGGTGAAGTAGCCCTGGCTGACCACGTTGACGGCGAGCAGCAAGCCGGTGTCCTCGGAAGCGGGCAGGGCCATCCAGCCGCCCAGGGCGAAGACGAGATCCCGTCGCAGGCACAGCGTCGCCGGATGCACGGACGACCGGTAGCCGTTCGCCTGCCAGAACGACAGGACCGCACCGCGGTCGATGAGCCCGCCGGCGGGATCCTTATCCCATCCGGCGGTAGACCCGTCGGGCAGCAGATCGAGTACCCGCGAGGTGGCCCAGCCGATCTGCGGGTGCGCGTCGACCGGGGTGATGACCTAGACGAGCTGCGTCAGGTTTTCCACCGCTGGAGTTTGTGGGAGTAGACAAGCTCGGTGCGGTCACCCGGCATCACCACGTCGGCAACCTCGACGACCCGGCCCGTGGTGTCGACCGAGGTATTCCGCACGGTGAGCACGGAGACGCCCGGGTCGATGTCCAGCAACTCAGCCTCATCCGGCGACGGCGGACGCGCCCGGATCTCGTCGTCGATCCGGTCCAACTCGACGCCGAGCGTGTGGAGCTGGTGTTGCGTGCCGCCCGGCCACGGTTCCTTACCCTCGTCGAGCAGGTCGGGGTTCGCGGCGACCAGGTCGTACGGCAGGTACGAGTACGACAC
Organism: Micromonospora sp. RTGN7; assembly: GCF_033804645.1. NCBI lineage: Bacteria > Bacillati > Actinomycetota > Actinomycetes > Micromonosporales > Micromonosporaceae > Micromonospora > Micromonospora sp. RTGN7. Next base: position 303,323 of record NZ_JAPZLF010000006.1, read on the forward strand.
GGTCAGCGGCGCGTTCTCGTGCCGGGAGGAAGTCCAGTAGACCCGGCGCAGCAGCGGCGCACCCGGCTCGACGTGCAGGGCCGCCGCCATCTCCGCGTCCGCCTCGACCCGGGAGTACTCGGCGTGGAACTTAAGGTCATCGACGGTCAGGCCGGTGTCGTGTTCGGTGGCGCCGGTCTTCAACCGCTCGCCCTCGTCGAGCAGGACCCGATCCTTCTCCCACTGGTACCGCTCGGTGTTGCGACGGCGTACCCGCTGGCGGGGTGCCCGCACGTAGGTGCCGCGCCCCTGCTCGGCCCGGACCAAGCCCCATTCCCGAAGCTGCCGGATGGCGTTGCGGACGCTGGTGCGGGACAGGCCGGAGGACTCGGCCAACTCGGTCTCGCTCGGCATCAGGGTGCCAGGCGCCATCTCTCCGCTCATGATCTTGACCCGCAACTCTTCGGCGAGTTGCAGGTAGCGAGGGCGCCAGTCCCGGCCATGCACACCGGTCACCGTACCCCCTAGACGTTCCAACGTCTGCCAGGTGGTCCCCCCGGCCGGCCGCTCAGGAACCGGCGGGACCGCTACCGCCGCTCGCGGTGACTGCGCCCGACGTGCGCCCGGAGTACGAGGGACAGCTACGCCCCGACGGTTGCTGGCGTTCACCGCGTCTCCCCCGCCCGTCCGGGCCGACTGGCCGGCGCCCGCATCAACTGACGCGCGTACGTCAGCTCTTCGATGAGCCGGTCCACCTGCGCCGCCGACAAGAGGACGGCTTACGTTGCGCCGTAGCGGGTCGCGTCGAGCTTGACGGCCAGGTCCCGGCGCGCGAACCGGTCGACGAGCAGTTGCACGCTGACCCAGCCGGTCCGCTCCCGCCCGATCGTGTCGAGGAGTCCCCGGTGCATCGCCACCAACCCCAGCCCAAACAAGGCTCAGCGGCAAGATCGACCTGCCCACCATCTGCCCACAACCAGTCGTCAACGGCTGGACTCAGCCGGACTTCGATAGATCAACGAAAACGGCCCCCGATCAGCATCTCTGCTGGTCAGGGGCTGTTTCTGCACCTGGTGGCGGGTGAAGGATTCGAACCTTCGAAGCTTTCGCGACGGATTTACAGTCCGCTCCCATTGGCCGCTCGGGCAACCCGCCAGGGCATCGCCACCTCGCCATGCGCGGCAGCGGAGCCAAGGATAGCGGTTGCTCCCCGGTTCGGCGCAACCGGGTACCGTCAGGAAGTCGTGCCGCTGGTCGGGCGACGTACGTGCACTGACCGCCGGACAGCAGGAGCATGAGCATGGCAACGAACCCGTCGTTCGACATCGTGAGCAAGGTCGACCGGCAGGAGGTCGACAACGCCCTCCGCCAGACGGAGAAGGAGCTCGGGACGCGGTTCGACTTCCGGGGCACCGGCGCGGAGATCTCCTGGTCGGGTGAAGAGGCGATCGGTCTCCAGGCGGAGACCGAGGAGCGGGTTCTGGCCGCCCTGGACGTCTTCAAGGAGAAGCTGGTCAAGCGGAACATCTCGCTGAAGTCCCTGGACGCCGGTGACCCACGCCCCTCCGGCAAGATCTTCAAGATCGACGCCAAGGTGATCCAGGGCATCGAGTCGGACAAGGCCAAGGCGATCAGCAAGAAGATCCGCGACGAGGGCCCGAAGGGCGTCCAGGCCCAGATCCAGGGCGACCAGCTCCGGGTCACCGGCAAGAAGAAGGACGAACTCCAGGCCGTCATCAACCTACTCAAGGGCGAGGACTTCGGCGTCGCCCTGCAGTTCACCAACTACAGGTAACCCCCTCCCGTCGTGGCCGGTCGTCAGATCGGCCACGTACGGCGACCTGGGGCAGACGCCGTCACTGATGGTCGTTGGTCGTCATCGTCGTCCGGCGTCTGACGGCCTGGAGACGGCCTGATCATCTTCTTGCCTCCACCAGCTACGGCCAAGGTGAGTCTCCCAGGAGTTCCCGGGGCCGCCGGCAGTGACTGGTCTACAGCCTGCCCAAGACAGGCACCCTCGGGCCCAGGTAGGGCAGTCGAGGGCGTTTGGTGGCCGAAGCGCACCTTTTCCGTCTAGCGGGGGATTTCCTCCTCCCCGGCGTGACGCGCATCTTTTACTACTCGTTGCCCTCTTTGTCAACAGTCCACGACACGGGGGAACACATGAGCAAGACCTCTTCGCCGCGCATACGGGGCGGCATCCGCGTACGACTGGCCGCCTTCACGCTGTTGGCCGGCGGCCTGCTGCTCGCGGCCGGCTCGCCGGCCGTTGCGGCACCGCCGATCAACATCATTCCGGGCAACGTGCCAACGACAGCAGCCCAGTTCACCCAGCACTGTGATCCCAAGCTCGGCGGTGGGCCTTTCCCGGCCGAGGACGCGTGGGTTTTCAACCTGCCGGGCAACCCGCACACCAGCGGCGTCTTCCAGTCGATCACGGCAACGTTCAGCACGCCGAGCGGCACCGTCACGAGGAAGATCCCCACCGCTCCCAACAGCGGCATCGTCAATGACATGGGCACCAGCAAGGCGTGGATCCGGCTCCCGGCTGGCTGGACGCTCACCGGCGCCAACTCGATGGTGGCCTCCGGAAACGCACGCTCCTTTGAGCTCGCCAACACCTGCGGGGCGAAGCGACCGGCGGACCTGAAGCTGGGGCTGACCAAGACCGGAACCCCGGCCACCGGCGTACAGGTCGGTGACAAGGTCACCTACACCTACACGGTGACGAACCAGAACACGGGCATGACCTACCCGATCACCGTCACCGACATCACCGTCACCGACGACACGGTCAGCGGCATCATCTGCAAGGCCACATCGCTCACGCCGGGGGCGAGCACCACCTGCACCGGCACGTACACCGTCACGAAGACCGACGTGACCAACGGCAAGATCGTCAACACTGCGCAGGCGACCGGGTCGTTCCACAGGCAGAAGGTGCTGTCCAACTACGCGACATTCACCGTGACCACCGAGCCGGTCCCGCCGAAGCAGGTCAGCCTGTCGATCGACAAGAAGGCTCGGGTCGAGTCGGACTGCCGCAACAAGTGTGAGAACGACGGCTTCGCGGCCAAGGGCGACAAGATCTTCTACACCTACCGGGTGACCAACACCGGCACGGTCGCCATCACCGACGTCGCCGTCCACGACCCGACCGCCGGTCGGGTGGTCTGCAACAGCACCACGCTGGCGCCGGGCACGAGCACCGACTGCCACGCCGTCAAGCCGCATGTTGTGACCTCGGCCGACGTCAAGGCCGGAAAGGTGGTCAACACGGCACGCGCAACCGGCAAGTTCTACCGCAAGTTCGTGGTCTCCGACCCCGCGACCGTCACCGTCTGCATCCGGGATGGCAAGTTCGACCACCCGCACGACGGCAAGGACCACGAGCACGGCAAGGACGGCAAGGACGACGAGCACGGCAAGGACGACCAGGGCGACAAGAGGGGCAAGGACGACCAGGAGCTGCCAGTCACCGGTGACAGCTCCGCCGGTGTCCTCTCCCTGGGTGGCGGCCTGCTGGCCGCCGGCGCGCTCCTGCTCGGGGCCAGCCGGATCCGCCGCAAGGTGGGCATCCAGGCCTGATCAGCACGACAGGCACTCCGGGCACCGCATACGGTGCCCGGAGTGCGTCCTGGGGAAACGAATTCCGACCCGCCGCCCGGCAGGGGTCAGGCGGCGAGGGTCTGCTCGACGCGTACGGCCGTGGTTTCGGCCCGGGCGATCGGGCCGGCGGGGAGCGCGGCGACCGTGGCCCCGACGGCGACCGCCGAGCCGGCGAAGACGAACGCCCACGGCACGCCGCCGGCGTGGTCGACGATCAGGCCGGCCACCGCGCCGCCCGCGGCGCTGGCGGCTACCGACATGGTGACCACCCAGGTGTACGCCTCGTTCAGCATGCCGGCCGGGGCGATCCGCCCGACCAGGGTGTTCTCCAGGGTCAGCGCGGGCGCGATGGTGGCCCCGCCGACGACCAGGGCGACGCCCAGCGCCACCGGGCCGGGCATCACGGCGAAGACGACGAAGCTGCCGGCGACGGCGGCGAGCAGCCAGGCGAACTGGCGGGTCATGTTCGCCGCCGGCTTGCGTACGCCGAACCAGAACCCGCCGGCCGCGCTGCCGATCCCCCAGACCGCGAGCAGCACCCCGGCCAGGCTCTCCGGGTCACCGGTCGGCTGGTCGCCGGCGAAGGCCGGCACGGTCACCCCGGCGGCGCCGAACGCGATGCCGAGGCTGGCAACGCAGAGCAGCAGCGCCGGGAAGCCGCCGACCCGCAGCGGGCCGAGCCCCCTGGCCTGGTTCTCGCGCGGGTGCGGGCGCCAGCCGCGCATCACCCGGCCGAGCGCCACGGCGGTGGTGCCGACCAGGGTGACCACCGCCGCGCCGGCCAGCGCGGCGGTGGCGTCGGCGAGCAGGACGAACGCGGCCACCAGCAGGGGGCCGAGCACGAAGACGACCTCGAAGAGCGTGGTCTCCGCAGCCAGGGCGGTGTTACGCAGGTGGTACCGGCCGGAGGCGGGACCGGTGAGGTCGTTCCAGGCGCCCCGGATCGCGGCAGTCAGCGGCGGGTAGGTGGCACCGGCGACCCCGGAGGCTACGTAGATCAGGGCCAGGTTGCCGGTGTCGGCGCGGGCGGCCAGCAGCAGGCCGGAGAGCGCGAGGGGATGCGCGACGGCGGTGGCCAGTAGCACCGGGGTCGGGCCGATCCGGTCGGCGACCCGGCCGGCGATCGGGCTGAGCGCGGCTCCGCAGAGGGCGTAGATGCCGCCGGCGACGGCGGCCAGGGAGTATCGCCCGGTGACCTGTGCCACGACGAGCAGCAGCGCCAGCGGCGTCATGCCGATCCCGAGCCGGCCGACGACGCCCAGCGCGAGCAGCATCGGTGCGCCGGGGATCCGCCAGACGCCCAGGTACTGGCGCAGTGCGGTCACGTGTGACCTCCAGGAATGTAATGAGCGGATGCCGTTGCGACCCTAACGCCAGCGGTGCCGGGAGTGAACCGGCTATGGCCGTCGTCTCGTCCCGTACACGACGAACCGCCCGCGCCCGGGGCGGACCGGGCGCGGGCGGGTTCGGGTGTAGGTGGGGTGCGAAGGTGCCGGGTGGGTACGGACTGCCGGGCGGATCAGCGCTGGAACTGCACGGGGCCGGCGTTGGCGGCCAACTGCTCCAGCCGGGCGACCCGCTCCTCCATCTTTGGGTGGGTGGAGAAGAGCGCCGCCATGCCGCCGCCCCGCTTGAACGGGTTGTCGATCATGAGGTGGGCGGTGCTGGTGAGCTGGCCCTGGGCTGGCAGGGGCCGCGCCTGAGTGCCTGCGTGGATCTTCTTCAGGGCGCTGGCCAGGGCCAGCGGGTCCCCGGTGAGCTTGGCGCCCGAGGCGTCGGCCTGGAACTCCCGGCTGCGGCTGATCGCCAGCTGGATCACGGTGGCCGCGAGCGGGCCGAGGATCAGGGTGAGCAGCAGCACGGCCGGGTTCGGACGGTCCTCGCCGTCGGAGGAGCCGAGCGGGATGAACCAGGCGATGTTCGCCAGCATGGTGATGATGCCGGCCAGGCCGGCCGCCACGCTGGAGATGAGAATGTCCCGGTTGTAGACGTGTGACAGCTCGTGCCCGATCACCCCGCGCAGCTCGCGGTAGTCGAGGATCTCGGTGATGCCCTGGGTGACGCAGACCGCCGCGTGCGCCGGGTTACGGCCCGTGGCGAACGCGTTGGGCTGTGCGGTGGGGCTGACGTACAGGCGGGGCATCGGCTGCCGCGCCTCGGTGGCCAGTTCGCGGACCATCCGGTACAGCTCGGGGAACTGTGCCTCGCTGACCGGTTGCGCCTTCATCGAGCGCAGCGCGAGCTTGTCCGAGTAGAAGTAGGTCACACCGTTCATCACCAACGAGATGACGACGGCGATGACGAGCCCGCCGCTTCCGCCGAACCAGTAGCCGACCGCGAGGATCAGCGAGGTCAGCAGGCCGAGCAGCGCTGCGGTCTTCAGACGGTTGTGATGCACGATCGCTCCTTCGGTGCGTGCGCGGACCACGCGGGACCGGTGTGCGGACCATGCGGGATCCGCTGACCGGGACAACAAGCCGGTACCCGTCAACCATCCATCTAATGACTGTGAGTTACCTGTAAAAGGCTGTGTGGCGGCTGGGCACCAGGTCAGGGCGCGGTCGGCCGGGGCCGGTTTCCCGGCCGAGATACACCCAGGGTCAACGGGCGGCGAGATCCAGCACAAGCTGCGGTGCGAAACCGACGACCAACGCGACGGCCGTGGCGACGGCGAGGGTGGCGGCGACTGCTCGGGCCGGCCGGGCGGGCGGGGTCTCGGCGTCGGTGTCGACGGGCGGGGTGTAGAGCAGGGCGGCGAGCCGGAGGTAGTAGGCGAGGCCGATCACCGCGTTCACCGCCACGACCAGGGCGAGCCAGCCCGCGCCCCCACCCAGCAGGGACCGGACCACTGTCACCTTCGCGAAGAGGCCGGCCAGCCCCGGCGGCAGGCCGGCCAGCCCGATCAGGGCCAGGGCGAACGCCGCCGCCACCCAGGGCCGCCGGCGGGCCGCGCCACGCAGGTCGTCGAGGACGCCGCCGTCGGCGTCGGCAGGCCGCAACGCCACCACCGCCGCGAACGCCGCCAGCTCCAGCACCACGAAGAAGACGGCGTACGCGACGGCGGCGGCGTACGCGGCGGCCCGGGCGTCGTCGGTGCGGCCGGCGGTCAGCGCCAGCGCACCCAACGGGGCGAGGATGTAACCGGCCTGGGCCACCGAGGACCAGGCGAGCAGCCGGACCGTGCGGCGCTGGCGCAGCGCCACCAGGTTGCCCACGGTCATGGTGAGCACGGCGAGCCCGGCGAGCACCGGGCCGGTCACCTCCGTCGGCAGGGCCCGTTGGACCACCGCGAGCAGGGCCACCACCCCGCCCAGCTTCGAGGCCGTCGACAGGTACGCGGCGACCGGCAGCGGCGCGCCGTCGTAGGTGGCCGGCGCCCAGGCGTGGAACGGCACGGCGGCCACCTTGAACGCCAGCCCGAGCAGCACCAGCGCCACGGCCGCCGCGGTCAGCGGCACGTCCAGCAGCTCGGGGCGCTCGGTGAACAGCGCGCCGATCCGGTGGAGGTGCAGGCCGCCGGTGACCGCGTACAGCAGCGCCGCGCCGAGCAGAGTGAGGGTGGTGGCGACCACGCTCACCACGAAGAACGTAACCGCCGCCTCGGCGCTGGCCAGGCTTCCCCGGCGCAGCCCGACGAGCACGTACAGCGGCAGGGTCAGCGTCTCCAACGCCACGATCAGGGTGATCAGGTCGCCGGCCGCGCCGAGCACCACGCCGCCGGTCATCGAACAGGCGAGGAGGAAGCAGTACTCCCCCACCGGGGACCGGCCGGCCCGCAGCAACGGCCCGGAGAGCGCCAGCACCCCGAGGGTGAGCAGCGCGAACAGCCCGCCGACCAGGGCAGCCCGGCCGCCGAAGACGTACGAGCAGTCGGCGCCGACGCAGAAGGTGCGGCGCTCGCCGCCCGCGCCGACGACGGCGGCACCGAGGGCGGTGGCGACCGACCCGGCGGCGGCCACGGCCACCGTCGCGGCGGCCCGTGCCACCAGCAGGTCGGTCAGCAGCACCAGGACGGCGGTGGCGGCCGCCAGGTACGCCGGGAGCAGCGCCACGTTGTCCACGCTCTGTACCACGCTCACGAGCGCCAACCTTTGTTCACGACTGCGGGGCTCCGCTCCGCTGCACTCCTCGCGCTCACGAGCGCCAGCCTTTGTTCACGACTGCGGGGCTCCGCTCCGCTGCACTCCTCGCGCTCACTTGACGGCCTCCAGGAGCGCGGCCACCGGGTCGGCGGCGACGCCGGAGACCAGGGTGGGGGCGAGGCCGACGGCGAGGGCGAGCAGCACCAGCGGCGCCCAGGTGGTCAGCTCGGCGGCGGCCAGCCCCGGGGACACGGTGCCGACGGCCGGGCTGGGCCGGCCGTGGGTGACCCGGCGCAGCAGCCGCAGCAGGTACGCGGCGGTCAGCGCGCCGCCGACCGCAGCCAGCACGCCGAGGACGGTCCAGAACACCCCGCCCCGCGCGATCGCGGCGACCACGGCGAACGCCTCGCCCCAGAACCCGGCCAGCCCGGGCAGGCCGAGCGAGGCGACGGCGGCGAAGCCGAGCAGCCCGGCCAGCCGGGGGGCGGTCTCCCGCAGCCCGGAGAGCTCGGCCAGCGAGCCGGTGCCCGTCCGGTCCTTGATCGCCCCGGCCAGGAAGAAGAGCAGGCCGGTGATCACCCCGTGCGCGATGTTGCCGATCAGCGCGGCCTGGATGCCGGTGGCGGTGAGCGTGGCCACCCCGAGCAGCACGAACCCCATGTGCCCGACGCTGGAGTACGCGATGAGCCGCTTCAGCTCGCTCTGGGCGAGGCAGACCAGCGAGCCGACTCCGATCGCCGCGACGGCGAGCACCCCGAGCACCGGCGCGGCCCAGCTGGCCCCCTCGGGGGCCACCCCGACGGCGACCCGGATCAGCCCGTACGTGCCCATCTTGAGCAGCACCCCGGCGAGCACGACGCTGCCGACGGTGGGGGCCTGGGTGTGTGCGTCGGGCAGCCAGGAATGCAACGGCCAGAGCGGGCTCTTCACCGCGAACGCCAGCCCGAGCAGGGTGAACGCGACGAGTTGGGTGCCCCGGGACAGCCCCGCCCCGCCGGTCAGCGCGACGAGGTCGGCGGTGCCGGCGGCGGCCACCACGACGTAGACACCGACGAGCAGCAGCACCGAGCCGAGCAGGGTGTAGAGGGCGAACTTGCGGGCCGCCCGCCGCCGGTCCGCGCCGCCCCAGCCGGCGATGATCGCGTACATGGGGAGCAGGACGACCTCGAAGAAGCAGAAGAACAGGACCAGGTCGAGGGCGAGGAAGGTGCCGAGGATGCCGACCTCGATCACCAGCAGCAACGCCACGAGGGCCCGGCCGCTGCCGCCGCCGGTGGGCACCTTCCACACCGTGTACGCGCAGCAGAGCAGGGTGAGCAGCGCGGTCAGCACCAGCAGGGGGTACGAGATGCCGTCCACGCCCAGGTGGAAGCGCAGGTCGAGGCCGGGCACCCAGGGCAGGTCGAGCTGGTGCCAGGGGTGCACGGCCGGGGCCGGCCCGTAGCTCGTCCAGCCCCGGTCGCCGGCGACCAGCGCCACCGTGGCCGCCAGGGTCAACCCGGCCGCCGCCGTGCCGAGAAGGCGGGCCGCCCGGTCCCGGGGGACGACGGCGACCAAGGCCGCACCGAGCGCCGGAACGGCCAGCGCCGCGACGAGCAGGAACTGTCCGAACGTCACCGCTCCCCCTTCACTCGCGACGGCACCGCTTCGACCTGCCTCACGCGGCCCCTCCGATCAGCACGGCAGCCAACCCGATCAGCAGCGCCCCGGCCAGCACCCCGACGACCGCGCGGGGCAGCGCCGCGCGGTGCAGCGCCGCCAGGGCACCGCCGAGGCCGAGCACGGCCCGACCGCTTCCTGCGACCGCGCCGTCCACCACCACCTCGTCGGCGGTACGCGCCGCCCGGCCCAGCGCCACCGTGGGGCGTACGACGAGGGCACGCTGGACGTCGTCGAGCCGGAACCCGGCGGCGAACACCGGCCGCAGCGGACCCAGCGCCGTCGCCGGGTCGGCGGACGGGTCCCGCCGCCAGCGGATCCAGGCCAGCCCCGCCCCAGCGGCCAGCAGCGCCAGCGGCAGTAGCAACTCCGGGCCGACGTGGATCAGGAGGTGCTCCCCTACCGGCTCGCCGACGGTGGGCGTGAGCAGCAACCGGCGGGCGAAGGCCCAGTCGAAGCCGGCCAGACCGAGCAGGGCGGCCGGCACGGCGAGCAGCAGCACCGGCCAGCGCATCACCGCGGGCGGGTCGTGCGGGTGGGCCAGCGGCATCCGCGGCTCGCCGAAGAAGGTGCGCAGCAGCAGGCGGGTGGCGTACCAGGCGGTGACCGCTACGCCGACCAGCCCGGCCAGCCAGACCAGCCAACCCACCCAGGACGGTGCCGGGCCGGTGCCGTGCCGGGCGGCGTCGCCCGCGACGGTGAGCACGCCGTCCTTGCTCCAGAAACCCGACAGCGGCGGCACCCCGGCCAGCGCCCCGAGCCCGATCACCGTGCACCAGAAGGTGACCGGCATGCTCCGGCGCAGCCCGCCCATCTGGGACATCAGCGTGGTGCCGACCGCGTGGATCACCGCGCCGGCCGCCAGGAAGAGCAGCGCCTTGAAGGCGGCGTGGGTGAGCAGGTGGAACAGCGCGGCAGGCGTCGAGCCGACCGCGAGCGCGCCGGTCATGTAGCCGATCTGGGAGACCGTCGACCAGGCCAGCACCCGCTTGAGGTCGTCCTGGGCGGTGGCGGCGAACGCGCCGAGCAGCAGGGTCACCGAGGCCATCACCCCGAGCACGGCCAGCGCCACCGGGGCCGCCTGGAACAGCGGGTAGAGCCGGGTCACCGCGTACACGCCGGCGGCCACCATCGTCGCGGCGTGGATCAGTGCGGAGATCGGGGTCGGGCCGGCCATCGCGTCGGGCAGCCAGGTGTGCAGCGGGAACTGGGCGCTCTTGCCGGCCACCCCGGCGAGCAGCAGCAGGCAGGCGGCGGTCAGCGTGCCGGCGGCGTGGTCGTGGGCAAGCACGTCGGCGATCCGGAAGCTGCCCGCCGAGACGCCGAGCAGGGCGATGCCGAGCAGGAAGCCGACGTCGCCGACCCGGGTCACCAGGAACGCCTTCATCGCGGCGGCCGGTGCCTCGGGCAGCCGGCGGTCGTGGGCGATGAGCAGATACGAGCAGATGCCCATCACCTCCCAGCCGACCAGCAGCATGATCAGGTCGCCGGCCACCACCACCAGCAGCATCGCGGCGGTGAAGAGGCTGATCTGCGCCGCGTACGGCGGGTAGCGGTGGTCGACCTCGACGTCGTCGTGCGGGCCCCGCCTCAGGTAGCCCACCGAGTAGACCTGCACCGCGAGGGCCACCGCCGTGACGGCGACCGCGACCAGGGCGGCGGCCCCGTCGAGTCGGACGCCGAGGGTCACCCGCAGCCCGCCCAGGTCGACCCAGGTGGTCGAGGTCTCCACCGGCTGACCGACCTGGGCCAGCAGGACGACCGCGATCAGCAGCGCCCCGGCTGCCCCGGTCACGCCGAGGCCGATCGCCGCCCGCCGGGCCCAGGCCTCGCCGGTGGCGGTCCTGGCGCGGTTGCCGTCGGTGGTGACCGCGCCGGTGGCGGTCCCGGCGCGGCTGCCGTCGGTGGCCGCGCCGCGCGGCGAGGGCGGCAGCAGCAGCCCGACCAGACCCGCCACCAGGGGTACGGCCGGCAGCAGCGCGCCGAGCAGCCCGGTCACCGGATCACCTCGCCGGCCGTCGCGGTCTGCTCCGTGCCGGCGGCGCTCGGACGCTCGGTCAGCGGCACCTCGTCGACGGCGACGCTGGCCCGCAGCCGGTAGAGCTGGAGCACGATCGCCAGCCCGACGCCGATCTCGGCGGCGGCGAGGACGATCACGAAGAGGGCGAAGACCTGCCCGGCGTGCGGCAACTGCGCCCGGACCGTGGTGTCGGCGGTGACCAGGATCAGGTTGACCGCGTTGAGCATCAACTCGACCGCCATCAGCACCAGCACCGCGTTGCGGCGGCGCAGCACGCCGTACCCGCCGAGGCCGAAGAGCAGGGCGGCGGTGACGTACGGGATGACCGGCCTCACCGGCGGCCCCCCGCCGTCGGCCCCGGCCGGTCGGCCGACGGGCGGCCGATGTCGGGGCGGGAGAGCACGATGGCGCCGACCAGGGCGGCCAGCAGCAGCACCGAGAGCACCTCGAACGGCAGCACCCACGCGCCGAAGACCTGCTCACCGAGGCGCTCGGCGGTGCCCGGCTCGGGCAGGTCGACCCGCGTCCAGCGGAACGCGTCGACCAGCAGGGCGGTCAGCCCCAGGCCGGTGCCACCGCCGATCAGGGCGGCCGGCCAGCCGGGCCGGTCCAGGTCGTCGGAGGCGCCGATCGGGGCGCGGGTCAGCATCACCGCGAAGAGCAGCAGCACCACCACGGCGCCCACGTAGATCAGCACCTGCACCCAGGCCACCAGCTCGGCGGTGAGCACCAGGTAGACGCCGGCCAGCGCGCCCAGGCAGACCACCAGGTAGAGGCCGGCCCGGACCAGGTGCCGGGTGGTCACCACCAGCGCGCCCGCACCGACCGCCACCGCGCCGAGGCCCAGCAGCAACGCGTCCGCAGCGGTCACGAGGCGGCACCCGGGTCGGGGGCGGCACCGGGCTCGGGGCGTACCGGGGAAGGGGCCGGACGGGCGGCGGGGCCGGCGGGGGCCGCGGCCTTGCGCGCGGCGGTCGCCTCCTCCTTCGCCGGCTCGCCGTGGCGGTCGTGCGCGGGCGGCGGCGGGACGGTGCCCATCCACTCGCCGAGGTGGTCCTTGTCGTGCAGCAGGTTCTTGATGTCGTACTCGGCGTACTCGAACTCGGGCGACCAGTAGAGCGCGTCGAAGGGGCAGACCTCGATGCAGATGCCGCAGTACATGCAGAGGGAGAAGTCGATGTCGAACTTGTCGAGCACGTTGCGCTGGCGGGGGCGGGCGGCGCCGGGCACCGCCACCTCCTCCTTGTGGGAGTCGATGTAGATGCACCAGTCCGGACACTCGCGGGCGCAGAGCATGCAGACCGTGCAGTTCTCCGCCAGCAGCGCGATGACGCCCCGAGATCGGGGTGGCAACTCGGGGGCCACGTCCGGGTACTGCTGGGTGGTCGAGCGGCGGGTCATCGTCTTCAGGGTGACCGCCAGGCCCTTCACCAGCCCCTCGCCGGGCACCCCGCTGCGCTCGCTCATGCCGACCATCCTGCCCTGTGTCCCCGGCGTGCGCGAGCACCACCCGGCGCTTTGCGGCGGTACGGTGACCGTGGGGAGAACGACGCACTGGAAAGGACCGGTCCGATGACCGCCGCGTTGCAGAGCGACCACCCGCCCGAGGGCGGGTGGACGACCGACGACCTCGACGGGATGCCCGAGGACGGTCGCCGCCGCGAACTGATCGACGGAGTGCTGCTTGTGTCCCCCTCCCCCACCCGCGTGCACCAGACCATCGCCGGCCGACTGATGGTCGCGCTCGAAGAGGACTGCCCCGACGACTACGACGTGACCCAGGCCGTCGAGGTACGGATCAACCGCAGCCGCTCGTTCATCCCCGATGTGCTGGTCACCACCTCGGCCGCGGCGATGCGCCAGCCGTCCCGGTACGAGCCGCACGAGGTGGTGCTGGTCGTCGAGATCGTCTCCCCGAGCACCCGCTCCATCGACCGGGTGCTCAAGCCCGCGTTGTACGCCCAGGCCGACATCCCGTTCTTCTGGCGGATCGAGGTGGAGGACGACGGGTTGGTCGTCCACACCCACAAGCTCGACCCGGTCAACCAGGTGTACGCCGAGACCGGGCGCTGGACGAAGTTCGTGGACACCGGCGAACCCTTCCCGGTGAACCTGCCGGTCAGTCGGTTGACGCCTCGGCATCTCTGACCGGTGGCAGCACCTCGACGCCGAGCTGCTGGAGCAGTTGGAACAGCTCGGTGCAGTGCCACACGTCGGCGATCCGCCCCTCCGGGTCGAAGCGCAGGAACGTCGCCCCCGAGAAGCTGACCACCTGCCCGGTGGCCGGCACCGGCCCGAACGCGCCCGTCTGGGTGCCGGCGGCCCGCCAGTGCACGGCCACCCGCTCGTCGGACGCCACCACGTCCACCGTCTTGTAGCGCAGGTCCGGGAAGGCCGACCGGCGCTGGCGGTGCCAGGCCAGCGCCGCCTCCGGCCCGGTCCCGCCCAGCCCCGGGCACCCGGGGGCGACCAACTCGTACGCGGACTCCTCGCGCCGGGCGTTCCACACGTCGGCGATGAACCGCCGGGCCGTCGTCTCCACGTCGTTCACCCGGCGAAGCCTAGCCACCGCGTCCGTTCGTTACCGGCGTCGGCGGGGTGCCCCACCGGCGCCGGCCCTTGCCCGCTCGCCGGTGGCAGACCCTCCGCGAGCCGGCCGGCCGGCACCGGATCCGCCAAGATGGGGGGACGGAGACCGAAGGCGGAACCGAGGGGGCGACGTGGACGACGGAGCAGGCGCGACGACCGGTGGAAAGTACGTCGAGCCCGGCGGGGAGTTCACCCGCGACCAGCGGTACATCGCCACCCGGATCACCGAGGACGGGCGGGACGGCTGGCCGGTCGAGCCCGGCCGGTACCGGCTCGCGGTCAGCCGCGCCTGTCCCTGGGCCAGTCGACTGATCATTGTCCGCCGGCTGCTCGGTCTGGAGGACGCCATCTCGATGGCCGTCGCCGGGCCCACCCACGACGCCAGGAGCTGGACGTTCGACCTGGACCCGGGCGGGCGGGACCCGGTGCTCGACATCGAGCGGCTGGCCGAGGCGTTCTTCGCCCGGTTCCCCGGATACGAGCGGGGCATCACCGTGCCGGCGATCGTGGACGTGCCGACCGGGCAGGTGGTCACCAACGACTACGTCCAGATGGGCCTGGACCTGTCGACCGAGTGGACGGCGTACCACCGCGAGGGCGCACCGGAGCTCTACCCGCAGCGGCTGCGCGACGAGATCGACGAGGTCAACGCGGTGGTCTTCGCCGACGTCAACAACGGCGTCTACCGGTGTGGCTTCGCCGGCAGCCAGGAGGCGTACGAGAAGTCGTACCACCGGCTGTTCGACCGGCTGGACTGGCTGACCGAGCGGCTGGCGGGGCAGCGGTACCTGGTCGGCGACTCGATCACCGAGGCGGACGTGCGGCTGTTCACCACGCTGGTCCGTTTCGACCCGGTCTACCACGGCCACTTCAAGTGCAACCGGCAGAAGCTCACCGAGATGCCGGTGCTGTGGGCGTACGCCCGGGACCTGTTCGCCACGCCCGGGTTCGGCGACACCGTCGACTTCGACCACATCAAGCGGCACTACTACGAGGTGCACCGGGACATCAACCCGACCGGCGTGGTGCCCCTCGGCCCCGAGCTGTCGAACTGGCTCACCCCACACGGCCGGGAGGCCCTCGGCGGCCGTCCCTTCGGCGACGGCACCCCGCCCCCACCCCCTCCGGTGCCCGAACGCGTCAACCCGTCCCACACCCCCCTGCACTAACCCCACCACCTCTCCTGCCCGCGATCTTGCACTTCGGGCCCCCATAACGCACCTTTCGCACCTTTGGCCGGGGCCGCAACTGCAAGATCGCGGGGGTTGGGTGGGGTGGGGGTGGGGTGGGGTGGGGTGGGGGTGGGGTGGGGGTGGGGGTTGGGTGGGGTGGGGTTAGAGGGCTACGCGGAGGGTGACGGTCAGTACGAGTTGGGCCAGGGAGGCGGGGACCAGCACCAGCCAGCAGAGGCGCTGGAGCTGGTCCTCGCGCAGCCGGGGGTACGACACCCGGAGCCAGATGATCACGAACGAGACGGCGAAGACCTTGAGCAGGGTCCAGAGCCAGCCGAGCTGGGCGTCGGCGAACGGGCCCTGCCAGCCGCCGAGGAAGAGCACGGTGGTCAGGGCAGCGATCACCACGATGCCGGCGTACTCGGCGAGCAGGAAGAACGCGAAGCGCAGGCCGGTGTACTCCGTCATGTACCCGAAGACCAGCTCGGAGTCGGCGATCGGCATGTCGAACGGGGGCCGCCGGATCTCGGCCAGCCCGGCGACGAAGAAGATGATCATCGCGGGCGCCTGCCAGAGCAGCCACCAGGGTCGCCACGCCTCGACGATGCCGGAGAGGCTGAGCGTGCCGGCCGCCATGGCCACCGACGCGGCGGCCAGCACCAGCGGCAGCTCGTAGCCGAGCAGTTGGGCCGCCCCGCGCAGCCCGCCGAGCAGGCTGTACTTGTTGGCCGACGCCCACGCCGACATCAGCACCGCCACCACGCCCACCCCGACCACGGCCAGGACGAAGAACAGGCCGATGTCCAGCGGCTGCCCGACCAGGTCGCCGGGGCCGAGCGGGATCACCAGCAGGGCCAACAGGTACGGCACCAGGGCCACCACCGGGGCCAGCCGGAACACCGCCCGGTCCGCCTCGCGCGGGGTGATGTCCTCCTTCTGCACGAACTTGACCCCGTCGGCGACGAGCTGGGCCCAGCCGTGGAAGCCACCCGCGTACATCGGGCCGAGCCGGCCCTGCATGTGCGCCATCACCTTGTGCTCGGTCTGCCCGACGACCAGCGGCAGAATGAGGAAGGCAGCCAGCACGCCGACCACCCGCAGGACGAGCTCCAACCAGTCGGGCATCAGGCCGTACCCCCGTCCCCGGCGGTGTCGTCGCCGGCCGGGCGCTCCGGCGGCGCGGGGCGCGCACCGGGGGCAGGTCGGGCCGGACGTTCCCGCGCCGGGCGGGCCGGCGTGCCACCGCGCGGGCCCTCGCCGACCCCGGCCGCGCCGGCGGGCGTCGGCGTCGGCCCCCACTCCCCCGGAGCCGGTACGCCCGGCGGGCGGACCGCGCGCCGACCACCGCCGGCCTGCGACTCGCCCGGTTCCTTCGCGCCCGGCCACGGCTTCGCCACCCGGGAGGCGAGCACGAACTCCTTGCGCAGCGGATGCCCCTCGAACTCCGGCGGCAGCAGCAACGGCTTCAGCTCGCCGTGCCCGGGGAAGTCGACGCCGAACATCTCGAACGTCTCCCGCTCGTGCCAGGCCGCACCGGGATAGAGGTCGACGACCGAGGGCACGCTCGGCGCGTCCCAGGGGACCCGGGTGCGCAGCAGCAGGCCGTGCCGGTGCCCGGTCGACCAGAGGTGGGCCACCACCTCGCAGCCGTCGGCGAGCTGGTCGACGGCGGAGAGCCAGTCGAAGAAGTCGCAGGTCAGGTCCGGGTCGTCCCGGGCTGCGGCCAGCGCGTCCCGCCAGCTCGCCGGGGGTACGTCGACGGTGGCCCGGGCGTACGCCTGACCGCCGGAGACCGACGCCGCGGCCTCGACGGGCGCGAGCAGCGCCACCAGCCGCTGGCCGACCTCTTCCGGAGTCATGCCGCTGATCCTATGGCCGGTGCGGGCCCGACGCGGTAGCCCGCCCCACCCGAGCCCCGCAGGCACCGGCGGCCCGCCCCACCCGGGGCCGCACGGACCGGCTGCCCGGCCTCGCCAGTCACCCACCACCGAGCCGGAGGCGGATGGCCGCTTTTCCGGGCGGCGGCAGGCCCGGCGGGGAAGGATGAGAGTCGTGCGCGCCGTGACTGTCACCCCCGGGGTCCCGAACTCGCTGCGCCTTGCCGACGATCATCCCGAGCCGCTTGCCGAGGAGGGCGCGATCCTGGTCGAGGCACTCGCCGTGGGGATCTGCGGCACCGACCACGAGATCGTCGCCGGGGACTACGGCGAGGCCCCACCCGGCGCGTCGGCCCTGGTGCTCGGGCACGAGTCGCTGGGCCGGGTGCTGGAGGACCCGAGCGGCACGCTGCAACCCGGTGACCTGGTCGCCGGCATCGTCCGGCACCCGGACCCGGTGCCCTGCCCCAACTGCGCGGTCGGCGAGTGGGACATGTGCCGCAACGGCGAGTACACCGAACACGGAATCAAGGCGCTGCCCGGCTTCGCCCGGGACCGCTGGCGGGTGCAGCCGAGGTTCGCGGTCGGCCTGGACCCGGCCCTCGCCCCGGTCGGCATGCTCCTGGAACCGGCCAGCGTGGTGGCGAAGGCGTGGGACCACATCGAACGGATCGGCACCCGCGCCGAGTGGCAGCCGCAGACGGTGCTGGTCACCGGAGCCGGGCCGATCGGCCTGCTGGCGGCGCTGCTGGCCACCCAACGCGGGCTCTCCGTGCACGTACTCGACCGGGCCACCACCGGCCCGAAGCCGGGCCTGGTCCGGGCGCTCGGCGCGACGTACCACACGGAGCCGGTGGGACAGGTCGACCTCGACCCGGACGTGGTGGTGGAGTGCACGGGCGCGCCCGTGGTCGTGCTGGACGCGATGTGCAAGGCCGGGCCGGCCGGGGTCGTCTGCCTGACCGGAGTGTCCCCTGGCCGAACCATCGACTTCGACGCCGGGGCACTCAACCGGGAGTTGGTGCTGGAGAACAACGTGGTGTTCGGCTCGGTGAACGCCAACCGTCGGCACTGGGACCTGGCCGCCGAGGCCCTCGCCCAGGCCGACCTGGCCTGGCTGGCCTCGCTGATCACCCGGCGGGTGCCGGTGGGGGCATATGCCGAGGCGTACACCCCCACCGCCGACGACATCAAGGTGGTGCTCGACTTCACCACCTGACCTGGTCGGCCGGCCCGCCCGGGGCTCAGATGCCGGGGAGGCGTCCGTTGCGGAACAGGTCGACGAAGAGCTGATGGTCCTCGCGGGCCCGCAGCCCGTACGCGTGGGCGAACTCCACCAGAGCGGTGACGAACCCGTCGGGGTCGGCGTCCACCGCGGCGACGATCGCCTCCTCGGTGGAGTAGTCGACCAGGTCGTGGCTGGACTCGTCGTCGGCCACCGAGTGCATCCGGGCCACCGCCCGGCCCAGGTCGGCCAGCACCCCGGCCAGTTCCTCCGGCTCGTTGACGTCCGCCCAGTCCAGGTCCGCCGCGTACGGGGAGACCTCGGCGACGAGCTGGCCGGCCCCGTCCAACTCGGTGAAGCCCAGCCACGGGTCGGCGTGCGCCTGGAGCGCCCGCTGCGACTCGGCCGTACGGTGCCCCTGGTGCGTGAAGTAGCCGCGTACCCGCTCGTCGACGATGTGCCGCGCCACCGCCGGCACCTGGGCCTGCTTCATGTAGATGACGACGTCGTTCTCCAGCGCCTGGGTGCTCCCCTCCAGCAGTAGGTTGTACGACGGCAGCCCGGCCGAGCCGATGCCCACCCCCTTGCGCAGCACGACGTCCTTGATGTGCGCGGCGACCGGGCGCAGCCGCGCCGAGGACTCGGGCAGGGTGCCCAGGTAGTCCTGGAACGCGGCGCAGACCCTGGCCCGGGTGTCGTCGTCGATCTCGAAGACCCCGTCGCCGACGGAGAACCGCCGCTCGTAGTTGTCGATGGTGGTCTGCACCGCCAGCAGGTCGACCCGGGTGTTGAGCCGGGCCTGCTGAAGCACCCGGCGCAGCACCCCGTCGGCGTTGTCCAGGGTGATCGAGCCGATCGCGTCGTCCCCGCCTGCGGCGATCGCCCGCAGCTCGGTCAGGTACGACTCGGCGAAGCCGGTGACCAGGCCACTGATCACGGTGTCGGAGAGCGCCTTGGCGTACCCGAGCAGGGCGACGCTGGCCGCGAGCCGCCGCAGGTCCCAGGAGAACGGCCCGACGTACGCCTCGTCGAAGTCGTTGACGTTGAACACCAACTGCCCGGAGGCGTTCATGTACGTGCCGAAGTTCTCCGCGTGCAGGTCCCCGTGGATCCACACCCGGCTGGTGTGCTCGTCCAGGAACGCGTCGTCGGCGAAGTCGCCGCACTGGTCGGCGTAGAAGAGCGAGGCGCTGCCCCGGTAGAAGGCGAACGGTGAGGCGGCCATCTTGCGGAACTTGCGACGGAACGCCGTCGGGTCGAGCGCCATCGACGCGCCGAACTCCTCGGTGAGCACGTCGACGATGAAGGCGGAACGCTGGTCCGCAGACTGGGTCATGGCCGCAGGCTAGCCCCCGGTCGCCACGGGGCAACCTCAGTTCTGCGTGCCCAGCCGTGAAGCGTGCGGCGAACCCACCGGAAAGGTCCGGCCGTACGGTCATGGCGCTCTTGCGAGGTTGCCGCCGACCTGGGCGTTTCGCGCCAGCACGCCGCGATCCTGGCCGACCGGCCCGACTTACCGCCCCGATCGACACCGCCCGCACCGCACCCCGATGCGCCGATCTTGCACTTACGGCCCCCGGTAAGGGCGTTTCACCCTCTTTGCCCGGGCCACAACTGCAAGATCGCGCGGGTGGGGGTGGGGGTGGGGGTGGGGGTGGGGGTGGGGGTGGGGGTGGGGGTGGGGGTGGGGGTGGGGGTGGGGGTGGGGGTGGGGGTGGGGGTCAGGGGGCGGTGGGTGGGCGGACCGGTGGGGCGGTCAGCGACTGGACTGGGCGGGGAGACTGGCCGCCGGAGGGTGGGGTGGGCGCGTCGGCCGGGGAGGCGAGCGGGTCGGGGCGGGGGACGCCGCCGATGCCGGACTGCTCGGCGGCGATCTTCTCCTGGAGGCGCAGGATGGCGTGTAGCAGGGCCTCCGGGCGGGGCGGGCAGCCGGGCACGTAGACGTCGACGGGGATGAGCTGGTCGACGCCCTTGGTCACCGAGTACGAGTCCCAGTACGGGCCGCCGCAGTTGGAGCAGGCGCCGAACGAAATGACGTACTTCGGCTCGGGCATCTGGTCGTAGAGCCGCTTGATCGCCGGGGCCATCTTGTCGGTGACCGTGCCGGAGACCACCATCAGGTCGGCCTGGCGCGGGCCGTGGGCGAACGGGATCACCCCGAGCCGCATGAAGTCGTGCCGGCCCATGCTGGTGGCGATGAACTCGATCGCGCAGCAGGCCAGGCCGAAGTTGAACACCCAGAGCGAGTAGCGGCGGCCCCAGTTCAGCACGAACCGAATCGGCTCTCCCAGCACTCCCGGCAGCTGCACGACCGCCCCCTCTCCCCGCGCCAGTCAACCACAACCGCCGCGCCGGCAGACCGGTCGCTCCGCCGCCCGGCCGCGAACAAGCCAGGCCGCGAACAAGCCAGGCCGCTGGCCGGAGACCCCTGGCGGGTGGCCAGGGGCTGTCAGGTAGGCGACGGCCCTGCGCTGCAACCGTCCTGCGGGGTCAACCGTGTCCTACCAGTAACACCGCCGACGGGACCGCCGCCTGCGGAACACGGGGATTCGGAGGAACATCATGATCGGAGCCGCCTCTCGCCGGCTGATCGCCGGCGTCCTAGGCGCGGGGCTCGCCCTACTCGGCGCAGCACCCGCCGCGCAGGCCGCGACGCCGAACGACACGTCCGTTTCGGTCGGCCGACTGGTCCTGGAACCGACCGACCGGGGGTACGCCGGCAGCCTGCCGGTGACCGTGACCTACCGGGGTGCCCAGGCTGCCCACCTCGACCTGGCCGTCACCGAGCCGGTCCTCGGCGCCTTCGTCGACCTGACGCCGAGCGACGCATGCGTCCATGGTGCCGAGCGGCCTGTGCGCACGATCTACTGTGTGGTACCGGGCGGGGCCCTCCAGCCCGGCGAGCGGCGACAGTTCGCCGTCAAATTCCGGGTGCTCACCACGCCGCGTTCCGATGCAATGAACGCCACGGGAGGCCGGGTGTCGGTCGAGACGGGCGACGCCAACCCGGGCAACGACGTGCGGTCGTTCACGACCCTGTTCCGCTCCACCACCGGCTCGCTGCGCAATCCCCGGCCGTACGTCTGGGACACCGAGACCGACGCGTCGTTGACCGTGGGCTCCGCCACCCTGGCCAGAGAGTCGGACGGAAGCTGGTTCGGCCGGCTGCCGGTGACCGTCCGGTCCGCCGGGGATGCCCCGCACGACACGTACTTCCTGGAAGCGGTGCTGCCCGCCGGGGTGAGCATCGCCGGCGTCGAGCCGGACGGCATGTGCGGCGGCAACGTCTGCGAGGTGTCGGGCGGGCGGTTCATGGAGGGCGAGCAGCGTCAGGCGTGGCTGCTGCTGCGGGCGCCGGCGGAGATCGCGCCGGGTGACCTCGGCACCGGCTCGGTCCGGCTGTATGCCCTCTTCGGTTGGGGCGACGGCCCCGCCGACGTCGACCCGGCCGACAACACCGTCTCCTTCGGGGTCACCGCCAGCGAGCTCACCTGAGCTCGATGACCTCGACAGACGCGGGGGGGGGGGGGGGCCCCCCCCCCCCCCCCCCCCCCCCCCCCCCCGCGCCCCCCCCCCCCGCCCCCCCCCCCCCCCGCCCCCCCCCCCCCCCCCCCCCCGCCGCGGCGATCACTCCGCCGACAATGCTCACGACGAGGTAGATGATGCCCACCCCGGTACGCCGCGCCCCGATGAGTTGATCGGCCTCGACGAT